>CAIMEA010000064.1 GCA_903839845.1 uncultured Hyphomicrobiales bacterium | reverse complement strand
GCTAGAGGCCTCGACATTCCGGCGGTGAGCCATGTGTTCAATTTCGACGTCCCGCATCATCCGGACGACTACGTCCACCGCATCGGCCGTACCGGCCGCGCCGGACTGACCGGCACGGCAATCACGCTGGTCGCGCCGATCGACGGCAAATCGGTCGCGGCGATTGAAAAGCTGATGGGCATGCCGATCCCGCAGATGGGTGAACCAGCGCCCGCTGAGACGCCGGACGCCGCCAGCAGCGAACAGCGGCCCAATCGCCGTCCGCCCGGCGAGCGCAGTTCGGAACGCAGCGAAGGCCGCGGCTCACGCGGCGGCCGCAATCGGGGCGGCCGCGACCGGCATTCACGTCCAGAATCGCATCAAGAAACCCAGCCGGCCGCGCCCGGCCCGGTCCAGGCGACGCCGGCAGCCGTAGCGCCGGCGGGTCATGACCAGCCCCAGGCCCGCCACGAGCCGTCCCGGCCACCACGCGAGGCGTCACGTCCGCGCCACGAGCCGCGCCAGCCGCAGGGAAACATGCCCGTGCGCCGGAACGAGCCACAGCCGCAGCGTGAACCGGCCGGGGAAGAGCCCGACGGCAGCCATTTGCCGGCTTTTTTGCTCCGCCCGGTGACAATTAAGGCCTGATACCGTCCCGATTGCGTCGTTTTGGCCGGACTATCGGCCGTGAACTTTCGACGGCAATCAACGCCTTATTTACCCGTGATTCATCTCCCTGAAATACCGTTCAAGCCCTGGGGACGTCGCGCGGCCACCCGGTTGTGCGCGTGAAGACCTACAGGCAACGGCGCCTCAAGGAGGTTTTCTGATGAGTGGTCAGGCGGATGAACATGAACGCACGATGGCGTTCTGCGAGATCGCGCTCGGCCAGATCAGGGCGTTGCGTCAGCCGGCAACGCCGCGCAATTACGAGATCTGGTACGCCTACGCGACCGGCTATCACCCGTCGCTCAATCAGAAGATCAACGAGACGCTCGGCGCCAACGGCACCTTGTCCGATGCCGACCTCGACGAGATTTACACCACATATCTGTCGCCGACCCGGCTGACCGACCGGATCGACAAGGTTGGCTCGCAAGTGATGGGCGAGATCGAACAAGTCATGGCGATGATCGACGCCGCCGCCGGTTCCGCCTCGAACTACACCGAGAGCCTCGCCGATATGACCGAGAAGCTCGGCGATTCGAAGGATCGCGAAGGCTTGCGCGCCATCGTCGAGAGCCTGGTGCAGACCGCCAAGGAGATGGAAGAGTCGAACCAGAAGCTGGAAGCGCGGCTGAACGCCTCCAAGCAGGAAATCAACGAGCTGCAGGAAAACCTCGAGGTGGTCCGCACCGAGAGCCTGACCGACCCCCTCACCCAACTCGCCAACCGCAAGTTCTTCGACACCACGCTCGAAGAAGCGATGGCCGAAGCGCGAGAGAAGAACGAGCCGCTGTCGCTGATGATGACCGACATCGATCATTTCAAGAATTTCAACGACAGCTTCGGCCATTTGACCGGCGATCAGGTGCTGCGCCTCGTGGCTATGTCGGTGAAGCAGAACGTCAAGGGCCAGGATACCGCGGCGCGCTACGGCGGCGAGGAATTCGCCGTTGTGCTGCCGAACACGGTGCTGCGATCGGCGATCACGGTCGCCGATCACATCCGCCGCGCCGTGATGACCAAGGAACTGATGAAGCGTTCGACCGGCGAGCATCTCGGCCGGGTGACGATCTCCATCGGCGTTGCCGTCCTGCAGGAAGGCGACACCGCCGCGACGTTGATCGAGCGCGCCGACTCTTGCCTTTATGCCGCCAAGCGGCATGGCCGCAACCGGGTGATGTGCGAGACCGATCCGGAGGTCGCCGTGCAACCTGCCGCGCAGGTTGCCTGAGCTCTACGCCTTTTACCGTATCAGCGATCAAAGCCGGGACTTTCCCCTGGCTTTTTTCTTGCCCGCTTTCGCGGCAGATTTTTTGACGGGCTTTTTGGCAGGCTTTCCGCGCACTTTGTTGGCACGCGCCACGGCCAAGGCTTGCCGGGTCCATTGCGACAATTCATCCGGCGCGTCGTAAAGCCGATCCGGCAACCGCCAGTACGATGTCACCATACGCTGGCCGGTCTTTTTGGTGAAGGTCAGCGCCGTCGCATGCTCACGCTCGAAAGCGGGGCGCGTCGTATCGTCGGTTTTGAGATAAATGACGTCGCCGGCAACGATGGCGAAGATCACGCCGCCAGCGTAAATCCCCTGGCCGCTGAACATGCGTTTGACCTCGACGCGGCCAAAATCGGCGAACAGGTCATGGATAAAATCGGCATCCATCACTGGCCCGATCAGCGCGCCTCGGCGGCGTCATCCTTGAACGGCGTCAGCTGCACGCTCTCGCCGCAGCCGCAGGCCGACGTCTGGTTCGGATTGTTGAAGACGAATTGCGCCGACATTTTTTCGGTCTTGTAGTCCATCTCGGTGCCGAGCAGGAACAACACCGCCTTCGGGTCGACCATGATCTTGACGCCCTTGTCCTCGACCACCTCGTCGGAAGGCTTCACAGCGTCGGCATACTCCATGGTGTATTCCATGCCCGCGCAGCCGCCATTCTTGACCCCGACGCGCACGCCGGCGACGGGTCTGTCGGCCCGCGCCATCACATCCTTGATGCGCAACGCGGCGGCATCCGTCAGCCGCATCACCTGGGGTCTCGGTCGTGCAGTCGCCATGGCGTCCTCTCGATCCTCATCATCTATCTAAGTCGCGAATCGCAAATTTAAAGTCACCACATATTCAATACTAAACGCGCCTCGTCCGACATACGGCTCGGGTCCCACGGCGGGTCCCAGACCACCTCGACCTTGGTGTCCTTGACTCCCGGCACGCTGGAGACGGCGTTTTCGATCATGATCGGCAGTTCCTGCGCCGACGGGCAGTTCGGCGAGGTCAGCGACATGTCAATCTTGACCGAACGGTCATCGCCAATGTCGATCTTGTAGATCAGCCCGAGTTCATAGACGTCGGCCGGGATTTCCGGATCGAACACGGTCTTGATGCCGGCGATGATCTCGTCGGTCAGCCGCGTCAGTTCGCCCTCGGGCAGCGCCGAGGAGCCGCTGATGGCGGCGTTTTCGGCGGGCCTTTCGGCGACCGCCGCACCGGAATTGTCATCGGTCTTTTCGGTCATGTCATTACTCATGAAAAGAACTGCTGCGCCTTGACCAGCGCGGCCGCCAGGGTATCGATCTCGGTCTGCGTATTATACATGCCAAAGGAGGCGCGGCACGTCGCCGTGACACCAAAGCGCGCCAGAAGCGGCATGGTGCAATGGGTGCCCGCCCGCACCGCGACGCCGGAACGGTCGATGACGGTGGCGATATCGTGCGCATGCGCGCCCTTCATCTCGAACGAGACGATGGGCCCCTTGTCTTTCGCTGCGCCGATGATGCGCAGCGAATTGATCGCACCCAGCTTTTCGTGCGCGTATCTGACCAAACCCGCTTCATGCGCCCGGATGCGCGCCTTGCCGATCGAATTGATGTAGTCGAGCGCGGCGCCAAGGCCTATCGCCTGGACGATCGGCGGCGTCCCGGCCTCGAATTTGTGCGGCGGTTCGCCATAGGTGACGCGGTCTTCGTAAACTTCGCGGATCATCTCGCCGCCGCCGAGAAACGGCGGCATGGCTTCGAGATGCGCCATCTTGCCGTACAGAACGCCGATGCCGGTTGGGCCGTAGAGCTTATGGCCGGTCATCACATAGAAGTCGCAGTCGATGTCCTGCACATCGACATCCATATGCACGGCGGCCTGCGAGCCATCGACCAGCACCGGAATGCCGCGCGCATGCGAAAGCTTAACGACTTCCTTTACCGGCACGACGGTGCCGAGCGCGTTCGACATCTGCGTGATCGCCACCATTTTGGTGCGCGGGCCGAGCAGCTTCTCGAATTCGCCAATGAGGAAGTTGCCGTCATCATCGACCGGCGCCCATTTGATCACCGCGCCGAAACGCTCGCGGAAGAAGTGCCACGGGATGATATTGGAATGGTGCTCCATGATCGAGAGCACGATCTCGTCGCCTTCCCTCAACCGCATGCCGCCGAAGCTCGCCGCGACGAGATTGATCGCCTCGGTGGCGTTCTTGGTGAAGACAATTTCTTCCTTGGCGCGGGCATTGATGAAGGCTCGCGTCGTCTCGCGCGCGCCTTCGTAAGCCTCCGTCGCCTCATTGGCGAGATAATGCAGGCCGCGATGCACATTGGCATATTGCGTCGTATAGGCGCGGGTCAGGCGATCGAGAACCTGGGTCGGCTTTTGCGCCGAGGCGGCGTTGTCGAGATAAACCAGCGGCTTGCCATAAACCTGCATGGCCAGCGCCGGAAAATCGGCGCGGATCTTCTCGACGTCGTAACCGCTATTGCTGACGGCCGCGTGCATGTTCATGCGCGCGACTCCAGCCAGGACAGCGCCGCCGTCATCAGCGCGTCGCGGAAACCCTCGTGGGCAACCTCCTCGATGGTCTCACCAATGAACGCCTGGATCAGCAGGGCTTCCGCCTGCTTGTCGTCGATGCCGCGCGACATCAGGTAGAACTTCAGGCCGGGATCGAGCGCGCCGGCAGTGGCACCATGGCCGCAAACGACGTCGTCCGCGAAGATTTCCAGCTCCGGCTTGTTGTCGGCTTCGGCTTCATCCGACAGCAGCAATGCCCGCGTCATCATCTTGGTATCGGTCTTCTGGGCGTGCGGTTTGACCACTATTTTGCCCTGGAAAACGTTATGGCCCTGATCGTCGAGCACAGACTTGAACTGCTCACGGCTGGCGCAATGGCCGGCGGCGTGTTCGATCAGCATTGTCGTGTCGACATGGTCCTTGCCGCGCAGCAGATTGACGCCGCGCAAGGCCCCGGTGCTGCCCTCGCCGGCAAAGCGGACGAAGCTCTGGTTGCGCACCAGCGACGCATCACTGCTGAGCGCGAACGTATTGAACGCCGCCTTGGCGCCGACCGTCAACAGCAGGCTGGCGACATGCAATCCGCGCGTCTGTGTCGCCTTGAAGTAGTCGACCTGCGCGCCGTCGCCGATGACGAGTTCGAGCGCGCAATTGACCTGAGATGCGTTGCTCTCGTGACTTTCGGCGATGACCGCTTGCGCGCCTTTCTCCACCACGATCAGCGAACGAATGAAGCTAGAGCTGGGCGTCTCGCCCGAGGCAAACACCAGATGGATCGTCCGCGCCAGGACCGTGCCGGCGGCGATGTGAATCACCGCGCCATCGCCCATCAGCGCCGTATTCAGCGCAACGGCGGCGTCGTCGGTCTCGAACACCTTGCCGACATGAGCGGCGACCAGCGGGTCACCCTTGCCAAGCGCGGCTGCCATCGAGCCGATGGTCAGGCCGGGCTCCGCCGAAAGATCGGACAATTCCGGCATGAAACCGCCATCAACGAAAACCAGCCGACGGCAATCGACACTGGCAAAAACCTTGCCGGCATCCTTCGCCTTGACTTTCGCCGCCGCATCGGCCGGCGCGGCCAAAGGCAACGCGTCGCGCATCAGCGCGCGCAGATCGGTGTATTTCCATTCCTCCACCCGACGATGCGGCAAACCGGTAGCTTCAAAACGGTTGAACGCCTCGTCGCGCAACACGGCCACATTACCCTTGCCCGGCAACGCGGCGCGCGCGTCTTGGTAGGCGCTGGTCAGAGCCTGTTCGGCGGGTGTCTTGATGGCGCGGACTTCTGCGTTCATCGCGTCACGCCGCCTCGTCGGCATATTGTGCATAGCCCTTGGCTTCGAGTTCAAGCGCCAATTCCTTGCCGCCGGACTTTACGACGCGGCCCTTCGACATAACATGCACGACGTCGGGCACGATGTAGTTGAGCAGCCGCTGGTAATGCGTGATGACGATCATCGAGCGTTCCGGCGAACGCAGCCGGTTGACGCCTTCCGACACGGTCTTCAGCGCATCGATGTCGAGGCCGGAATCGGTTTCGTCGAGAATGGCCAGCCGCGGCTGCAGGATTGCCATTTGCAGGATTTCGTTGCGCTTCTTCTCGCCGCCGGAAAAGCCGACATTGACCGCGCGCCGCAGATGTTCCTGGCTGACGCCGAGCTTGGCCGAGGTCTCGCGCACCATCTTGATGAAGTCCGGCGTGGAGAATTCCGGCTCGCCGCGCAGCTTGCGCTGGGCGTTCAGCGCCGTGCGCAGGAAGGTCATGGTGGCGACGCCCGGTACTTCGACCGGATACTGGAAAGCGAGAAAAATGCCCTTGGCGGCGCGCTCGTCCGGCGCCAGCTCAAGAATGCTCTCGCCATCGAGCAGGATGTCGCCCTCGGTGATGTTGTAAGCATCCTTGCCGGCGAGCACGTAAGACAGAGTCGACTTGCCGGAGCCATTCGGCCCCATGATGGCGGCGACCTGGCCCTTCTCGATGGTCAGAGTGAGGCCGTTGAGGATTTTCTTGTCCTCGACCTCGACATGTAGATTTTTGATTTCAAGCAGCGACATAATTCTTCAGTCCCGTTTTTTCTTCCTCGTCCTGAGGAGCGGCGCAGCCGCGTCTCGAAGGACGACTATCAACAATCTCATCCTTCGAGACGGCGCTTCGCGCCTCCTCAGGATGAGGGCCGCGGTTAACCCACGCTTCCTTCCAGAGAAATCGAAATCAGCTTCTGCGCTTCCACCGCGAATTCCATCGGCAGCTGCTGCAGCACATCCTTGACGAAACCGTTGACGACGAGCGCCGTCGCCTCTTCCGCCGACATGCCGCGGCTCCGGCAATAGAACAGCATGTCTTCGGAGATTTTCGAGGTCGAGGCTTCGTGCTCGAACACGGCGGAGGAATTCTTGGCCTCGATATACGGCACGGTGTGCGCGCCGCATTGATCGCCGATCAAAAGCGAATCGCAATTGGTGAAGTTGCGCGCGCCGGTCGCCTTGCGATGCGCTGTGACGAGGCCGCGATAGGTGTTGTTCGACTGGCCCGCCGAAATGCCCTTGGAGATGATGCGGCTGGTCGTGTTCTTGCCGAGATGAATCATCTTGGTGCCGCTATCGACCTGCTGGCGGCCGTTCGAAATCGCAATCGAATAGAACTCGCCGCGCGAGCCATCGCCGCGCAGGATGCAGCTCGGATACTTCCAGGTGATCGCCGAGCCGGTCTCGACCTGGGTCCAGGAAATCTTCGAGTTCTTGCCACGGCAATCGCCACGCTTGGTGACGAAGTTGAAGATGCCGCCCTTGCCGTCGGCATCGCCCGGATACCAGTTTTGCACTGTCGAGTATTTGATCTCGGCGTCGTCATGCGTGACCAGTTCGACCACCGCGGCGTGCAACTGGTTTTCGTCGCGCATCGGCGCGGTGCAGCCTTCCAGATACGACACGTAGGCGCCCTTATCGGCGACGATGAGCGTGCGTTCGAACTGTCCGGTATTAGCCTCGTTGATGCGGAAGTAGGTCGACAATTCCATCGGGCAGCGCACACCCGGCGGCACATAAACAAACGAGCCGTCGGAGAACACCGCCGAATTCAGCGTGGCAAAAAAGTTATCGGTCGTCGGCACCACCGAGCCGAGATACTTCCGCACCAATTCGGGATGCTGCTGGATCGCTTCCGACATCGGCATGAAGATCACGCCGGCGCGCTTCAACTCTTCCTTGAAAGTGGTGGCCACCGACACGGAATCGAACACGGCGTCGACCGCCACGCGGCGCTCAGGCAACACATTGCCGTCGGCATCCTTGCGCACGACGCCGGCCAGCATTTCCTGCTCGCGCAGCGGAATGCCGAGCTTCTTGTAGGTCTCGAGAATTTGCGGATCGACCTCGTCGAGCGACGAAAGCTGCGGTTTCTTCTTCGGCGCCGAATAGTAATAGGCGTTCTGGTAGTCGATCTTGGGATAGTCGACGCGCGCCCAGGTCGGCTCGCGCATGGTCAACCAGCGGCGGAACGCCTCAAGCCGCCACTCCAGCATCCAGGCCGGCTCGTTCTTCTTGGCCGAAATATAGCGCACCGTGTCTTCCGACAGGCCGATCGGGGCCTTCTCGGATTCGACGTCGGTGACGAAGCCATATTTGTATTGGTCAACGTCGATCTGTCGGACCCGATCGACGGTCTCTTGTACGGCCGGCATTCTTCCCTCCGCTCACGGTTTCAAGGACCGCGGGTTGGATCAGTCGGTTATGGTCGGTTCGCGTCTGTCGTCGCTCACGTCCCTTTGAATTTGGTTTTACGCTGCGTTCGCGTGACTCTTAAGTAATGTCGAAGCCACGCGCATCCAAGCATTCAGCAATAGATCGATATCGGCGACGGTCGTGGTCCAGCCCAGGCTTACCCGCACGGCGCCGCGCGCCAGATCGTCTTCCACGCCCATCGCGGTGAGCACCGACGAGATCTGCACCTTGCCGGACGAACAGGCGGCGCCGGACGACACTGCTATGCCATTGAGATCGAACGAAATTATGGCGGTTTCCGCCTTCAGCCCGGGCGCCGCGAACAAAGTGGTATTGGGCAGCCGGCCGGCGTTGCCGCCAAAGATCACGGCGGCGGGGGTTTGCGCCTTGAGCGCGGCCTCGAAGCGGTCGCGCAACGCCGCCATGCGGAGCGCGTCCGCCTGCCTTGCGCGGTCGGCGGCCTCAGCCGCCGCGCCAAATCCGGCAATGGCGGCCACGTTTTCGGTGCCAGCGCGCAAATTTCGCTCCTGGCCGCCACCGCGGATCAAAGGCTCGGCAATATGGATGCCGTCGCGGCGCAGCAGCGCGCCGACGCCCTGCGGCCCGCTCAGCTTGTGCGAGGACAGACTCATCAGATCGGCACCGAGCGCCGTCATATCGCAATCGATACGGCCGGCGCCCTGCACGGCATCGACATGCAGCAGGCCGTTGGCCGCGTGCACGATCGCCGCGATATCAGCAATCGGCTGAATGACGCCGGTTTCGTTATTGGCCAGCATGACCGAGACCAGCGGCCGCTCGGCGCGCGCCAATGTGGCCTTGAGAGCCGCGAGATCGACAATGCCGTTCGCATCGACCGGCAGGATCTCGACCTTGTCGGACGGAAAGCGTCCGCCACTGCGCACCGACGGATGCTCGACGGCGGAGACGAACAGCCGGTCGCGCGGCGCCTTGCCGCCCACGGTTTCCAGCGCCGGCGTCAGCGCCAGCATGTTGGCTTCCGTGGCCCCAGACGTGAAGATGACATTCTTGGCGTCGGCACCGGCCAGGGCCGCCACCTGTAGCCGCGCCTTTTCGATGGCCTGGCGGGCAACCCGGCCTTCCGCATGGACCGACGACGCATTGCCGGGCTGGCCCAGCGCGGCCAGCATGGCCTCGCGGGCTTCCGCGCGCAGGGGCGTGGTCGCATTCCAGTCGAAATAGGCCCGTTCAGTCATGGATTCGGTCAGTACCTTGATACCGGTGAGGCCTGCGGCCCTTCAAAAAGCTTGCTTTTTGCCCTACCGACTGTGGTAGAAGCCCGCATCGCCCGAGCAACTTATAGCCATTGTTGCGGCGGTGAACAGCGGAAATCCTATAATTAGAATAGTTCTAAACTAGCGCCCCGACCCGCCGCCATCCGCCCGGCAATGCGCTAAATCCACTGCTGCGATTGTCTTTTAAGATCGCGGCAAGAAACGTTTGATGCAAATTCGAGGTCGTTGTCATGCCTGAGGTCATTTTCACGGGTCCCGCCGGCCGGATCGAAGGCCGCTACCACCCGGCGAAGCAGAAAAACGCCCCGATCGCCATCGTGCTTCACCCGCACCCGCAATTCGGCGGCACGATGAACCACCAGATCATTTATCAGATGTACTACGCCTTCGTGAATCGCGGCTTCTCGGCGCTGCGTTTCAATTTCCGCGGCGTCGGCCGTAGCCAAGGCTCGTTCGATCATGGCACCGGCGAATTGTCGGACGCCGCAGCGGCGCTCGACTGGGCACAGACCATCAATCCGGAAGCCAAGAGTTGCTGGATCGCCGGCTTCTCGTTCGGCGCCTGGATCGGCATGCAATTGCTGATGCGCCGCCCCGAGATCGAAGGCTTCATCTCGATCTGCCCGCCGGCGAATCTGTACGACTTCTCGTTCCTGGCGCCCTGCCCGTCCTCCGGCCTGATCATTCATGGCGACAAGGACGCGGTGGTGCCGCCGAAGGACGTCAACACGCTGGTTGAGAAATTGAAGACGCAAAAGGGCATCGTCATCGAACAGAAGGTCGTGCCCGGCGCCAACCACTTCTTCGACGGCAAGGTCGACGTGCTGCTCGGCTCGATC
>CAIMEA010000063.1 GCA_903839845.1 uncultured Hyphomicrobiales bacterium | reverse complement strand
TTGATGGATTTGGTACAGCTGGGTGGATTTGAACCACCGACCTCTGGATCCACAGACCAGCGCTCTAACCAACTGAGCTACAGCTGCACAATGTTCCGGCCAGGCCAGTTTAAAGCCATGGGCCGCTAGAGGCCATTGACCGTTAGAAGGCAGGGGCCGCTAGAAGCGCGGAACCTAGAAGCCGCCTCCCATTTTGGCAAGCGTTTTGGCCGATTGCTTTGCCTTTAACGAAAGACCCCCGCCACCGGCAAACAAAAAGCCCAGGCGCAGGGCGCCCGGGCTTTAAGATGGCCGCGCCCGACAAGGGCGGCGGCGATAAGTGTCCGGCTTTAAGCGGCCTTGCCGAAGGAAGCGAAGCTTTCCTTGATCGGCTCGGCGGTCTCGGTCGCCACCTTCTGCGCTTGCTCGCTGAGTTCCTTGGCCTGCGCGGTGACGGTGTCGAACTGGCTGCGCATAAAGGCGGTGGTCTTCTCGACCACGTCCGAATAGGACTTCGCGGCCAGCAATTCGCCGAACAGATCGAAAGCGGCGTTGGCATTGGCGCGCGAGGTTTCGATCACCTTGAGGCCGTAGCCCGAGCAACCCTTGGAGGCGGTCGCGTAGGTCTCTTCGAGGACATCGGTGGCCTGCTCGGCCGCGCTCTTGAACTTCTCGTAGTTTTCCTTGGCCTGGGCGATGCCCTTCTCGGCGGCTTCGCGGAAAGCCGGCGGCACTTCCATGGTCGGAATCTCGAACTTCGGCATGTCGAACTTCGGAATCTCGAACTTGGGCATCTCGTACTTCGGCATGTCGAACTTGCTGTCGCTGGCGATCGCGGCGACCGGCTTCGGCTTGGATTTCTGCGGGGCGGATTGGGCGGATTGAATGTCGGCCATGGGAATCATCCTTTGTGTGAGGACGGTTTCCGGCTGAAAACGAGCCGCCGCCCTCTGACTATCGGCTCGTGCCTGATGGAAGGCCCCAGACCACTTCCCGGCTGGAGCGATAATCCCAATATAATAGATTATTGGTGCATTGCAATAAAAATATTGCAATGCACCATTTAGGCAGAACTCGGTCGCCGCCGGCTCGAAGCCACGGCAAACGCTCGAAATCGAGGATTTTTGGCGCTTCTCAGCCCTGGCCGGTCATTTTGGCGGCCTGTTGGCTCAATTCCTTGGCCTGATCGGTCAAGGCGGCTAGTTGGCTCTTCACGTACTCGGCCTGGAGTGCGGTCACTTCCTGCGCATCCCTGGCATGCAACAACTTCCGGGCGAAGTCGAACGACGCGGCGACATTGCGCTCCGCGAATTTCATCGCCAGTCCGCCCGCATCCTTGGCGCCGGTCTGCAACGTCTTGACCTGGGTCTCGGCCGTTCCGACAGCATGCTGGGTGGCGGCAATGAAGCCGTCAAAAGCCTGCTTGGCCTGGGCGACGCTTTTTTCCGCCAATTCGCGCATCTCGGCGGGAACTTCGAATTTCATATCATTTGCCATCACAACCTCCTGAAAGGTGAAGTCCGGCGGCGCCGGTTAAGGTCCATAACCAAATCTTGCGGAGTATGTATGACGGTGACCCGGTCGCACCAGCCCCGACGCCCGAGCATTAAGGATACCGTCGCTTGGCGGCCCCGGATAGCCGCCGCAGCGTGGACTCATGGCCCAAAGCGGCCTTATTAATAATTTATTAGCTTTAAATTCCGTGAACGGCTTCGGGCCGAATAGGCGATGAGTGGCATCGAACTTCAGATGACCTGGCTGGACGATCGGCGTTTTGCCGACCACGCCCTCAATCCATCGCCGGTCTGGCTGTGGCGCGCCGACGCGCAACGTATTCTCTGGGCCAACCCGACCGCCGCCGCGATCTTCGACGCGGAGTCGCCGGCCGCGCTGGCAACACGCGAATTCACCGCCACCCACCCGAGCGCCGCGCAGATTGTCCGTCTGGCGGGGACCTTGCCGGCCGGCGGCGCGCAGCGTCTCGAACGCCTGCGCGGCTTCGGCGCCGGCATTGGCGGCACTTTGGTCTGCATGTGCTCGCGCGTCGTTCTCGCCGACAACAGCGCCGCGATTCTGGTGGCGGCGAGCGAACGCGCCGGCAAGGATCTCAGCCTGCCCGAACGCGCCCGCCGTTTGCTCGCCGACTTCAATACACCGGCGGCGATCTTCAGCGCCGATGGCGAACTGATCGAAGCGACGGCGGCCGCGCGCGAGCGTCTCGCCGGCAAGAGCGACCTCATTGGTCTCGGCGCCGATAAATTGGCGCGCGAAGCCAGCTTGAACGGCAAGGCCGAGGGCGATACGGCCCACGGCCGAATCGCCATGACGCAGCTTGGCGCCGGCGGCACCGTCGCGCTGCTGCTGACGTTTTCCGCCGAGCCGGTCGCCTCGCATGCCAGCCTGCGCGCCACCGATGCCGCGGCTGCGATCGCCGCGTCAGTGGTGCCGCTGCGCGCGCCGATGGAGGCGGGCGGACGCCGCGTTCCGTACCGCTTCGTCTGGCAGATGGATGCCGACACCCATATGACCGGCGGCATCGAAAACTTCGCGCAAGTGATCGGGCCGGAGGCCGCTTCGGTCCTCAACCGCACCTGGGCGGAAGTCGCCGACACGCTCGAACTCGACGGCGACGGCAGCGTCGCGCGCGCCCTCGCTTCGCGCGACACCTGGAACAGACTGATCGTGCAATTCCCGATCGACGGCAGCGATCAACGCGCCGCGATCGAATTGTCGGCGTTGCCGGTGTTCGATCAGGACCGGCAATTCCGCGGCTATCGCGGCTTCGGCGTCTGCCGCGAATCCGCGGCTCCGTCACCGGCGAACGTTCCGCAACCGACGCCCGTCGCGGTCAATGCCAACAGTCCCGCGCCGGACAATGTCCTGGCCTTCCGGCCGGCATCGCCCGCGGCGGCGCCGCCCGAACAAAGGATCGAACCGGCATCGGAGCCGGCGCCGTCCCTGAGCCCGGGCGAACACAGCGCCTTCGAGGAATTGGCGCGCGAACTCAATGCGCGTCTGAAAGGCGCACCGAACAGGCGCGCCGAACCGGACGAAACCGACGAGTTCAGCGGCGATATATTCGCAGACGCGCCGCCGCCCGAGCCACGAAAGGCCGTCCAGCCCGCCATCAGCGCGGCGCCATCGGCGCCGGACGGACGGCCCATTCTCGACCGCATGCCGATCGGCGTTCTGGTCTATCGCCTCAATAACCTGATTTACGCCAACCGCGCCTTCCTCGACTGGACCGGCTACGCCAACTTGCAATTGCTGGACGAGGCCGGCGGACTGGATGCGCTGTTCATCGAGCCCGGCCAGACGGTGGAAAAAGACGGCGGCAAGACTCTCACTATCGCCACCGTCAGCGGTTCGCAGAAGCCAGTGCAGGGCCGGCTGTTCAGCGTGCCATGGGCGCAGGAAAGCGCGCTGGTTCTCATGATCAATGTTCAGAACGTTTCCGGCGACCAAATCGCGTCGACGGAAGCGGCACTGCGTCGGGCCTCCGACGAGAACCACGAATTGCGCGCTATCCTGGACACCGCCACCGACGGCGTGCTGGTGCTCGACCGCGCCGGCCGCGTGCTGTCGGCCAATCGCAGCGCCCAGGCTTTGTTCGGCTATGGCGCCGCCGACTTCACCACGCTCAGCTTCGGCGAATTGTTCGCCGCCGAGAGCCGGCGCTTCGCCCTCGACTATCTCGACCGTCTGGCCAGCGGCGGCGGCGAACGCCTGCTCGATGCCGGACACGAGACCATCGGCCGTGTCCGACAGGGCGGGCTGATCCCGCTCTACATCACCATGGGGCGCATCGAGGGCGGCGATAAATTCTGCGCGGTGCTGCGCGATATCACGGCCTGGAAGCGCACCGAGGAAGAGCTGATCAATTCGCGCCAGCAGGCCGAGCGCGCTTCCACCGCCAAATCCGAATTCCTCGCCAAGATCAGTCATGAGATCCGCACGCCGCTCAACGCCATCATCGGCTTTTCCGAAGTAATGATGGATGAGCGCTTCGGCGCCATCGGCAATGAGCGCTACAAGCAATATCTCAAGGATATCCACGCTTCCGGCGGCCATCTGATTTCACTGCTCAACGATCTGCTCGATCTGTCCAAGATCGAGGCCGGCAAGCTCGATCTGACGTTTGTCAGCGTCAATCTCAACGACATCGTGCAGCAATGCGTCGCCATGATGCAGCAGCAGGCCAACCGCGAGCGCGTCATCATCCGCACCTCGCTGCCTTTGAAGCTGCCGCCGATTGTCGCCGACGTGCGCTCGGTGCGGCAGATCGTGCTCAATCTGTTGTCGAACTCGATCAAGTTCACCGGCGCCGGCGGCCAGATGATCGTCTCGACCGCGCTCAACGACGATAACGAGGCGGTGTTGCGCGTGCGCGATACCGGCATCGGCATGAGCGAGAACGAATTGCTGACGGCGCTCGAACCGTTCCGCCAGTTGGCGACGTCGACACGCTGGGGCTCCAGCGGGACCGGCCTGGGCCTGCCGATCACCAAGGCGCTGGCCGAGGCCAATCACGCCCGCTTCCGCATTACCAGTCAGCCCGATGACGGAACCCTGGTCGAAGTTGCGTTTCCGGCGACCCGGGTACTGGCGGAATAAAAGGGATCGGCTAGACTTTCTCGATCGAGAGAGGTTGCCATGCGCCGACTTCTGCGTTGCGCCGTCATTCTCATCGCACTTCTGGGCGCGGCCGTCGTCCCGCCCGCCAGCGCGGCCGAGCCGGTCGATCTGCTGCTGGTGCTGGCGTCGGACGTGTCGCGCAGCGTCGACAACGCCAAATTCAAATTGCAGCGGGAAGGCTACGCCGCGGCGATATCCAATGGCCGCGTGCTCGACGCCATTGCCGCCGGCCGCAATCACCGCATCGCCGTGCTGTTCATGGAGTGGTCGGGAAACGGCAATCAGAAGGTCGTGATCGACTGGACCGTGATCGACGGCCCGAAGGCGGCGCAGGCCTTCGCCGACCAGCTGCTGGAAATGCCGCGCGCATTCGCCGACCGCACCTCGATCAGTGGCGGCATCGACGCGGCGGTGGCGCAGTTTTCGCGCGCGCCATTCACCGCCGAGCGGCAGACCATCGATGTCTCGGGTGACGGCACCAACAATGCCGGGCGCGATGTGACCCAGGCGCGCGACGAGGCGCTGCGGATCGGCATCAACATCAACGGCCTGGTGATCCTGTCCGACACGCCGATGCCATGGAATCCCGAGCACACCAATCCGCCGGGCGGGCTGGCGAAATACTACCGCGACAACGTCACCGGAGGACCCGGCAGTTTCGTCATCGAGGCGAAAGACTTCGGTTCCTTCGGCGAAGCCATCGTCAAGAAGATGATTGCCGAGATCGCCGATGCCACGCCGTCCGATCGCCGCATGCAATAGGTTCGGACCGGACCGGGCCGGCCAGCCGGGCGCGGGCCCGGCCATCAAAGGGTCACAGAGGCCGCCCAGGTTGGCGGCGGCGGGGCCGATGGTATAGTCCTACGGCGCCGCTATCGTAACATCCGGAAGTTCTCGACTTTGACAGCCAACACTGGCCTCCGACGTTTGGGTTTCGTGTTGCTGGCCGCGATCGCGGCCGCGACCGGCGTGCTCACCACCGCGGGCTATCTCATTTCGCCCGATACGGTGCGCAGCGAGGTCCTGGACGGCATCCGGACGGCGACCGGGCTGGACCCGATCCTGCGCGGCAAGGCGAGCGTATCGCTGTTTCCCAAAGGCAGCGTCAGCTTCGCCGACGTCATCCTCGGCGATGCCGCCAAGCCGGCGCTGACGGCGGAGCGGCTGACGGCGCGCCTGCGGTTTTTCCCGCTGCTGATCGGCCGCGTCGAGATCGCCGACGTCTCGCTCGAACGGCCGACCATCGCCGTCGAGCTTGAAGCCGACGGTCGGTCGAACTGGTCGACGCTGATCGACGCGCTGGCGCGCGGCAAGAAGACCAACGGAACGCGGCCGGTGGCAGCCTTCTCGGAAATGCGCATCGAGAGCGGCACTGTCATCCTGCGCAACCAGGTCGCCAAGACCGTCGAGACGCTGAGCAACGTCGATTTTTCGTTGGCCTGGCCGTCGATTTCCAAAAGCTTCGGCGCAACCGGGCGTTTTGTCTGGCGCGACGAGACGGTCGACGCCAGCGTGACGCTCGCCGACTTTCCGGCCGCGCTGCAAGGCAACCGCAGCGGCTTGAAACTGCGACTCGCCGGCAGCCCGATGAAGGCGGCATTCGAAGGCTCGGTCAGCGTCAAGCCGACGCTCAAGATCGAAGGGACTTTGGCCGCCGATGCCGCCTCGCTGCGGACGGCTTTGATCTGGACCGGACAAAATCCGCTGCCCGGCGGCGGCTTCGGCCATTTCGCCATCAAGGCGCAGACCAATGTCGTCGGCGGCACCATCGGCCTGTCGGGCGTCAACGTCGAACTCGACGGCAACAGCGCCGAGGGCGTACTGACTTTCGCCACCGACGGCCGGCAGACGCTGCAAGGCACGCTCGCCGCCGATACGCTCGATCTGTCGCCTTACGTGTCGACGATCCGCCTGCTCACCAGCAATCAGCGCGAATGGAGCAGCACGCGCATCGCGCCGGATGGATTGGCCGGCATCGATTTCGACATGCGCCTGTCGGCTGCCAATGTCGTTTTGTCGAATGCCAAGTTCGGCCGCACCGCCATCGGCGCCAATTTGCGCGCCGGCCACCTCGCGGTGACCGTCGGCGAGGCGCAGGCCTATGGCGGCGTCATCAAGGGTTCGCTGGCGCTGGCCAATTTCGAAGCCGGCATCGATCTCAAATCGCAAATGCAATTCATCGACGTCGATCTGGAGAACTGTCTCGGCCAGCTGTTCGGCCTGCACCGGTTGACCGGCAAGGGCAATATTTCATTCAACGTCGAGGGCACCGGCGAAAGCGTGCTCGGCGTCACCCGCACCTTGAACGGCACGGCCACGCTGGTCGGTCAGAACGGGGCGCTGACCGGGCTCAATGTCGAGCAGCTGCTGCGCCGGCTGGAGCGGCGGCCTTTGTCGGGCGGCGGCGAATTCCGCACCGGCAGCACGCCCTATGACAAGATCGCCATGGGCCTGAAAATCGCCAAGGGCACGGTGTCCGTCGAGGACGTGAATATCGAGGGTTCGGCGGTACGGCTGGCGCTGGCCGGCACGGCCTCGATTCCCGACCGCGAACTGGACCTCAAAGGCACCGCCACCTTGGTCTCCACCGCGCGGGCGGGCGCGGCCGCGTTCGAATTACCCTTCATCGTGCAAGGCAATTGGGACGACCCGATCATGCTGCCCGATCCGGAAGCCTTGATCCGCCGCTCGGGCGCCGCCGCGCCGCTGCTCGATGCGGTGCGCGACCGCAGCGCCCGTGACGCGGTGCGTTCGGCGATTGAACGGCTGACCGGCAATGCGCCGGCGCCCGCCGCCGAACCGGTGCTTCCGGTCGCGACCCCGGCGCCGAAGCCGTAGCTGTCATGCCGTTTCAAGCGGCCGGCACAGTGCCGCGCCGGTCTTTCGGCGCCGGCTCGCGCGGCGCCGGACCGTAATAGCCGGCGAACTGGACGGTCGCGCGCGGCTTGAGCAGAATCGAGATCAGACGGTCAAGCAGCGACTTGGCCGAAACCGGTTTGCACAGGAACTCGTTCACGCCGAGCTTCACCGACTCGACGATGCGCCAGCGCTCGCCATGCGCGGACAGCATGATGATGGGCACGTCCGGCACCGGAAACACACCGGGCGAGCGCACGATGCGGACCAGCTCGGGGCCGTTCAGCAGCGGCATTTCCCAGTCGAGAATGATCACGTCGGGCGTCACGGCGCGGATCATCTCCAGCGCCGCGATGCCGTCGCCGGCCTCGGTGATTGATTTGACGCCGATGGTGTTGAGCAGGCCGCGCACCAGTTTGCGCGTAAAGGCATTATCATCGACCAGCAACACGTTGAGCTGCTGGACCAGATATTCGGCATGTTTGGGATTGATGTTCATCGCGCGACCTGACCGGTACGCTAGTATGGCGTCGAAAAGTCACCTTGCCGTTAATGTGCGCCGTACCGCGTCTTTCCAGCCGGAATATTTCGCCTCGCGTTCGGCCTGCGGCATTATCGGCTGGAAACGGCGATCCAGCCGCCACTGCGCGGCAAAGCCGTCAAGGCCGGGGCAGACGCCGGCGGCAAGACCGGCGAGATAGGCGGCGCCGAGCGCGGTCGTCTCCATGACCACCGGCCGGTCGACCGGGCTCGCCAGAATGTCGGCCAGGAACTGCATGCAGGGGTCGCTGGCGGTCATGCCGCCATCGACGCGCAGGATGGTCTGGGCGGACGCCGCTGTCGGCCAGTCGGCATGCATGGCCTCGAGGAGATCGCGGGTCTGGTAGCCGACGGAATCGAGCGTGGCACGGGCGATCTCGGCCGCGCCGGAATTGCGCGTCAGCCCGAAAATCGCGGCGCGCGCCTGCGGGTCCCAATAGGGCGCGCCCAGACCGACAAAAGCCGGCACCAGATAAACCGCCTCAGCTGGATCGGCGCGTTCGGCCAGCGCGCCGACATCGGACGATTTGGCGATGATCTTCAAACCGTCGCGCAGCCATTGGACGGCGGCGCCGGCGATGAAGATCGACCCTTCCAGCGCATAAGTGCGTTTGCCATCGAGTTGATAGGCGATCGTGGTGAGCAGCCGGCTTTGCGAGGCGATGCGCTCCGTGCCGGTGTTGAGCAGCACGAAGCATCCGGTGCCATAGGTCGACTTCATCATGCCGGGTTTAAAGCAGCCCTGGCCGATGGTCGCGGCCTGCTGGTCGCCGGCCATGCCGAGCACGCGGATCGGCCCGCCGAACAATTCCGGCGCGGTGACGCCGAATTCGCCGGCGCAGTCGCGCACTTGCGGCAGCATCGACCGCGGCACGCCGAATATTTCACATAAACCTTCATCCCAGACGCCCGTGCCGATATCGAGCAGCATGGTGCGCGCGGCATTGGTGGCGTCGGTGGCGTGCACCTTGCCGCCGGTCAGCCGCCACAGCAGAAAACTGTCGATGGTGCCGAAAGCGAGTTCGCCGGCTTGCGCCTTGGCACGCGCGCCGGCGACATTGTCGAGCAGCCAGGCGATTTTGCTGGCGGAAAAATAAGGATCGAGCAGCAGCCCGGACCGCTTGACGATCTCCGGCTCGTGGCCGCTGGCGCGCAAGGCATCGCATTGACCGGCGGTGCGGCGGTCCTGCCAGACGATCGCGTCATGGATCGGCATGCCGGTCGCGCGGTCCCAGATCACGCTGGTCTCGCGCTGGTTGGTGATACCGATGCCGGCAATATCCCTGGCGCTCACGCCGGCCGATGCCATCGCGTCGCGCACGGTGGCGACGGTGGCCTGCCAGATTTCCTCCGGGTCGTGTTCGACGTGAGCGGGCGCCGGATAATGTTGCCGCAATTCGCGCTGCGCGCTGGCGCAGGGCTTCAAGGCCGCGTCGAACACGATGGCGCGCGTCGAGGTCGTGCCCTGATCGATGGCGATGAGGTGGTTCGGCAAAGCGGTCCCCGGTTCCGCAGCGAGAGGACTAGGCTAGCGCATGCGGCGCATACCGGGAAACCGTATTCCGCGGCGGGCGGCGACGGTCAGGTGAGCATCACCAGATGGCCGGCATTATCGTTGTCTTCGTGGATATTGGCCATCTTGCGCGGCGCCGGCCCGTAATAGTCGCCGGATCTCACCAGCGGCCGCGGCTTGGTCATCACCGCAATGATGCGGTCGCGCAGCGCCTTGGACGACACCGGCTTGAGCAGGAATTCGTTGACGCCGATTTCGATCGCCTCGATCACGCGCGAACGTTCGCCATGGCCGGTCAGCATGATGATCGGAATATCGGGCAGGGGAAATGTCTGCGGCGAGCGCACCAGGCGCACGAAACCGGCGCCGTCGAGCCCGGGCATTTCCCAGTCGAGGATCACCATGTCCGGCATGGTGTTGCGGATCATCTCCAGGCCGGCCGGACCGTCCGCCGCCTCAAAGATGTTACGGACGCCAATGCTCATGAGCAAGGTTCGCACGACCTTCCGCATATAATGCTCATCGTCGACGATGAGAATCTTCGCGGTGGCGAACCGGGCTTCGAGCGATCTTGTGTCAATCGGCATAGCAAATCCGTCTAGGTCAGAACCGGTAATCCACATTGCCATTCAAGCACAAAGTTATGGCGCTGCGATAAAGCAGGACGTATCAATTTCTTCGCCCGCATTAAGATTTCATCAACCCTGTCGGTCGTCCGGCGCAGTCGTTACGGCGGCGGGGCCACGCAACGAGACAATGAACTGCGCGACTGCCGTGCGCTCCTCGACGCTGGCCGACAGGCCGAGCTTGCTGCGCCGCCACAGCACGTCGTCGGCGGTCTGCGCCCATTCATGGTCGACCAGATAGCGCACTTCCGCACCGGTGAGATCGCCGGCCAGCACGGGCCCGAGATCGCCCAGGCTTTGCGCGTCACCGAGAAATTTCTCGCAGCGCAGGCCATAGGCGCGCGCCAGGCGCCGCGCCGTGGATTTGGCAAGAAATGGCCAGCGCGCCATCATCGCGGCCACGACGTCGGCGAAACCTTCCGGCGGGAATTCACCGCCTGGCAGCGAGGATTTCGCGGTCCAGGCCGGCTTCGCCAGAAAGAAATGGCGCATCTTGGCCATGGCCGCCTCGGCCAAACGGCGGTGCGTGGTGATCTTGCCGCCGTAAACGGTGAGCAGCGGCGCCAGATGCCGCTCTTCGTCCAGGGTGAGCACATAATCGCGCGTCACGTCTTCCGGCTTGCCGGCGCCGTCATCATAGAGCGCGCGCACGCCGGCAAAGGACCAGACCAGTTCGTCGGGCGTCAGTCTGTCCCGGAAATACTGGTTTGCCACCTCGCAGAGATACATGATCTCGGCCGGCTCCGGCGCTGGCGATTTCAGATCGCCGACGAAGTTCTCGTCCGTCGTGCCGATCAACGTAAAGTCTTCCGCGAACGGCAGCGCGAAGACGACGCGACCGCCTTTGGCCTGGAGAATATAGCCGTCGTTGTGATCGAACCGGCGGCGCACGACAATGTGGCTGCCTTTGATCAGACGCACCGGCGCCGGCAAAGGCCGTCTTATGATGGTGTCGGCGACGTCGCCGATCCACGGTCCGGCGGCATTGACCAGAACGCGCGCGGTCGCGGTTTCGCGCTTGCCGCGGCTGTTGAGCACCAGTTCCCATTCGTCGCGTCGTTCCACCCGCACGCAGCGGGTACGGGTGCGGATGGTGGCGCCGCGTTCGGCGGCATCGACCGCGTTAAGAACGACCAGCCGGCTGTCGTCGACCCAGCAATCGGAATATTCGAAGGCGTAACGGAACGACCGTTTCAGCGGCTGGCCGACCACATTATGCGTCAGATCGATGGTGCGCGAGGCCGGCAGCAGCTTGCGCGCGCCAAGCCAGTCGTAAAGCAGCAGGCCGAAGCGCAGCTTGAGCGGCGCGCGCATGCCGGGCACGGGCGGCAGCACGAAGCGCATGGGGCGGATCAGGTGCGGCGCCATGCGCAGCAACACTTCGCGTTCGCCGAGTGCTTCGCGCACCAGCCGGAACGCCCCGTGCTCAAGATAGCGCAGGCCGCCATGGATCAGTTTCGAGGAAGCCGACGAAGTACCGGAGGCCAGATCGTTCATTTCGACCAGCAGCACGCGCAGGCCCCGCCCCGCGGCGTCGCGCGCCAGCCCGGTGCCGTTGATGCCGCCGCCAATGATTGCGAGGTCGTAGTCGGCCATGGCCTTAAACTTGAGCTCTCGGGCGTGAGGTAAATCCGGGCACAATCTAGCGCCTGGCGCGTTAACGCCACTTAAAGCTTCCGGATTCGGGCGCGAAAACAGGCAGCGCCTTGGCTTGGCCACAGACCGGGCGATAAAATTGCCGGCATTTTTATGCGATTCCTGCCGCGCCCGACCGTTCAAGGACTGGAAATGCCCTCCCCGCGCCTGCTCGTCATCGAAGGTAATTCGCCCGAGACCATGGCTGAACATGTGTCGTTCGGCGGCGTGCCGGCGAGCACCGGCTATTCCGACCTGTTGCGCCAATTGTTGCCGGGCGCGGCGGTGGACATCTGCCATCCGGCCGACCCCGGCGCGGTGCTGCCGGACGGCCAGTCGCTGCAAGGCTATGACGGCATCGCCATCACCGGCTCCAGCCTGCACATTTACAACGGCGGCGTGGCGGTGACGCGCCAGATCGAACTGGTGCGCGAAGCGATGGCAACGGGGACGCCGCTATTCGGCTCCTGCTGGGGACTGCAAGTCATCACGGTCGCCGCCGGCGGCGTGGTGCGGAAAAATCCGAACGGCCGCGAGATCGGTTTCGGGCGCGGCATAAGGCTGACCGCGGCCGGCCGCCAGCATCCGATGTATGTCGGCAAGCTCGACGTGTTCAACGCGCCGACCGTGCATCTCGACGAGGTCGAGACGCTGCCGCCGGGGGCGACCGTGCTGGCCAGCAACGCGGTCTCGGCGGTGCAGAGCGTGGAAATACGTACGCCGGATTCGATCGCCTGGGGCGTGCAGTATCATCCCGAATATCCGCTGCGCGAACTCGCGACCATCGTGCGGCGCATCGGCACCGGCCTGATCCGCGAAGGTTTTTTTGCCGAGGAAGCCGATGTCAAATCTTTCGCGCAGGACCTCGACGCACTCGACGCCGATCCCGACTGCAAGCGGCTGTCGTGGCGGCACGGCATCAGCCGCAACGTGCTCGACAAGAAGCTGCGCGTCAGCGAAGTGGCGAACTGGATGGAATACCAGGTGCTGCCGATG
>CAIMEA010000062.1 GCA_903839845.1 uncultured Hyphomicrobiales bacterium | reverse complement strand
TCGGATCGTTTGTATTTCGAACCGCTGACGCCGGAAGACGTGCTGGAGATCATCGACACCGAGCGCTCGAACGGCACGCTGCATGGCGTGATCGTCCAGTTCGGCGGCCAGACGCCGCTGAAACTCGCCGAGGCATTGGAGAAAGCCAAGATACCGATCCTCGGCACCTCGCCGGATGCGATCGATCTCGCCGAGGACCGCGATCGTTTCAAGACCTTGCTCGACAAGTTGAAGATTCGCCAGCCGAACAATGGCATCGCCACCTCGCCGGCGGCCGTGCGTGAGATTGCCGACAAGATCGGCTATCCGGTGGTGATCCGGCCGTCGAATGTGCTCGGCGGCCGCGGCATGGAAATCGTGCGCGACAGCGCGCATCTCGAGCGCTACGTGGCGCGGCTGGCGGCGACGCTCGACAAGCCATCCGAATTGGTGGTGTCGGCGAAGAGCCCGCTCCTGATCGACTCGTATCTCTCCGACGCCGTCGAAGTCGACGTCGATTGCCTGTGCGACGGCAAGGACACCTTCATCGCCGGCATCATGGAACACATCGAGGAAGCCGGCATTCATTCGGGCGACTCGGCCTGCGCGCTGCCGCCGCATTCGCTGAGCAAGGAAACCATCGCCGAGCTGGAACGCCAGACCCGCGAGCTCGCTTTGGCGCTCAATGTCGGCGGCCTGATGAATGTGCAATACGCCATCAAGGACGGCGACATCTATGTGTTGGAAGTCAACCCGCGCGCCTCGCGCACGGTGCCCTTCGTCGCCAAGGTCATCGGCCTGCCCGTCGCCAAGATCGCCTCGCGCATCATGGCCGGCGAAAGCCTGGCGAGCTTCAAGCTGACGCCGCCGGTGTACAGCCACCGCGCGGTCAAGGAAGCGGTCTTCCCGTTCGCGCGTTTCCCCGGCGTCGACACCGTGCTTGGCCCGGAGATGAAATCGACGGGCGAAGTGATGGGCATCGACATGACGTTCGAGACCGCCTTCGCCAAGAGCCAGATCGGCGGCGGCACCAACCTGCCGCGCTCGGGGACGGTGTTCGTTTCCGTGCGCGATGCCGACAAGGAGCGCATCCTGCCGTCGATCAAGTTGCTGGTCTCGCTCGGCTTCAAATGTATCGCCACGTCGGGCACGCAGCGCTATCTGGCGGAACACGGTGTCGCAGCCACAAAGATCAATAAAGTGCTGGAAGGCCGCCCGCATATCGTCGATGCCATCAAAAACGGCGGCGTTCAGCTGGTTTTCAATACCACCGACGGGACGGCGGCATTGGCCGACAGCCGGTCGCTGCGCAACGCCGCCCTCTTGCATAAAGTGCCGTACTACACCACTCTTTCAGGTGCCGTCGCCGCGGCGCAGGGCATAAAAGCCTATCTCGGGGGAGACCTCGAAGTGCGCGCGCTGCAAAGCTACTTCCCCGTTAAGGCCTAGGCAGGCTTTTCGGTTCGTTAGCTTGAACCCGTAAGGGTGGTGGACGTTAGGCTTGCGCAATCACATGACTCCGGGATGGGGCAACCCATGGCCGGAGTCGAATTTCGAGTGGA
The DNA here is from genome assembly GCA_903839845.1 of uncultured Hyphomicrobiales bacterium. Taxonomy (GTDB): domain Bacteria; phylum Pseudomonadota; class Alphaproteobacteria; order Rhizobiales; family Xanthobacteraceae; genus Pseudolabrys. Next base: position 9,488 of record CAIMEA010000062.1, on the reverse strand, counting down.
TAGACTTAGTTTTCAAGGTGGAAGGGCTTGGCGGCGTTACGGCGCGTTCAAGTTGATCTGACGCCCGCCAGGAGGAGAGAGACGATGGTTGAAAAAATTCCGATGACGGCGGCCGGCTATACGGTGCTCGAGGCAGAACTCAAGCACTGCCAGAGCGTGGAACGTCCGCGCATCATCCAGCAGATCACCGAGGCGCGCTCGCATGGCGACCTGTCGGAGAATGCCGAGTATCACGCCGCCAAGGAGCAGCAGTCGCTCAACGAAGGCCGCATCGACGAGTTGCAGGACAAGCTGGCGCGCGCCGAGATCATCGACGTGTCGAAGCTGTCCGGCGATACAATTACATTCGGCGCGACCGTGACTTTGGTCGACGAGGACACCGAGGAGAAGAAGGTGTGGCAGATCGTCGGCGAACCGGAAGCCGACGCCAAGAAAGGCCGCATCTCGATCACCTCGCCGCTCGCCAAGGCGCTGATCGGCAAGGCCAAGGGCGCGGTCGTCGAGGTCAATGCACCCGGCGGCGCCAAGGGCTACGAGATCAAGAAGGTCGAGTGGCGCTAGTCGCCGCCGATCCATCGAATGAATTTGCAGATCGCCGGGCCACAGCCCGGCGATTTCGTTTTACGATGTCCATAACAAGGGGAAGGAACGCGCCATGAGCCCGACATCGATTCCGAAGACCGACATTCTCAAGGCCTGCGAGGCCATGCTGCGCAAACAGCTTTATGTCATCTTCACCAAACCCACCAAGGGCATGGAGCCGGTGATGGCCAATCTGAAGGAGCACCTCGATTTCCAGATCGATCTGGAAAAGCGCGGCATCATGTTCGCCGCCGGGCCGATGTGGAACGACGACGAGAATGCCTGGGAAGGCGAAGGCATGGTGGTCGTGCGCGCCGCGTCTCTCGGCGAGGCGAAAGCGCTCGCCGCCTCCGACCCGATGCACAAGGCCGGCGCACGCAGCTTCACGGTGCGGCCCTGGCTCATCAACGAGGGCACGGTGACCGTGAAGCTGAGCTATTCGGACGGCAAATACGAAATCATCTGATCGCACGACGGACGCCGCCGATAGCGGCGCCCGTCAGGCAGCGTGGCGCGGCAAGGGCCACGCCGGTGTCGCCGATCTCAACCGGCGACGGCCTTAATTGGCCGGCGGCGGAGGCGGCGGGCCGCGATCCGGACCGTTGCCGGGACCCATTCCGGGACCCATGCCAGGACCCATACCGGGACCTTTGGGGCCATGGCCAAAACCGCGATCGCCATGCGGGCCGGGCCGATCGCCAGGACCATGCGGCGGGCCAAAGGCTTCCGTGGTGCCGTCGGCGCGAGTCATCACTTGCGCATGGATGAAGCCGCGATCGAAGCGGCCCTGCACGGTGATCGCCTCGCCTTTGGTCACCAGCTTGCCGCCATCGCCGCGCGGTCCGGTGTCGATCAGAGCGCGACCGCTGTCGTCCTGCACAATGAACTTGTTGCCGAAGACTTCGGCGACCTGTCCCTTGATGGCGACCGGCGCGTCGCTCTTCAACTGCGCGATCGGCGCCGGCTGCAACAGCAGCACGGCCTGCGGCTGATGACGGTGGACGTAGCGGCTGGCCGCCGCGCCGCCGACGGCGCCAACGGCCAGAACGGCAATCGCCACGCCGGCGAGTTTGAGACGGCGCGACGGACTGCGCCACGGTGGCGGCGGCGCAGCGTCGGCGTTATTAGCAGTGGTCTTGTCGGGTTCGATCGTCATGATGTGCTCCATCGGTTAAGTCGATGCGGCGACCCTAAGCCCCTGCCACGCAATCCAGCCTGAACCAATCGGTTCAGGTTGAGTTAAGCTTCGATCCTTTAGGCAAGGGTTTGCAAAACCCAGGCAATTGCATGAAAGTTCTTCTGGTCGAAGATGATCGGCTGCTCGCGCAGGAAATCGCGCATGCCTTGCGCCAGGAGAATTTTGCCGTCGATATCGCCGCCAATGGCGAAGACGGCCAGCATCTCGGCGAGACCGAGAACTATGACGCGGCGGTGCTCGATCTCGGCCTGCCGAAGATCAACGGCGCGGCGGTGTTGCGCGCCTGGCGCAAGAACGGCAGCCATCTGCCAGTGCTCATTCTCACCGCGCGCGACGGCTGGACCGACAAGGTCGACGGTTTCAAGGCCGGCGCCGACGATTACCTGACCAAGCCGGTGCGCATCGAAGAACTGGTCATGCGTCTTCGCGCCTTGGTGCGGCGCGCGGCGGGCCACGCCGAGCCGCGCATTACCTGCGGGCCTTTGACCTTCGATGCGCAGACCGGGGTGTTCGATCTGAACGGCCTGCCGCTGCGCTTGACGGCTCTGGAATATCGCGTGCTGGCCTGCCTGGCGATGCGTTGCAATGTCGTCGTCGAACGCAGTGAGCTAAACGAGAAAGCTTATGAAGGCGACGCCGATGTGGATTCCAATTCGCTCGAGGTCATTGTCGGCAGGCTGCGCCGCAAGATCGGCCACGACATGATCGAGACCGTGCGTGGGCGCGGCTATCGGCTGACCTCGGGCGCGTCATGAGCATCAAGGCGCCGCTCAGAAATGCCTCGCTCAGCCGCCGGCTGTTGCTCGGCGCCGCCGCCTTCATCGCCATCGCGCTGATCGTCGCCGCCATCGTCATCGGCTTTGTGCTGCACCGTTTCGTGCAAGGGCAGATCGACCAGCGGCTCGACACCCAGATCGTCTTTCTGTCGTCGATGCTGACGGCGGCAAGTGACGGCACCCTCGCGCTCGCCGGCAACGCCGACGGTCCGCCCTTCGACCGGCCGGCGCGCGGCTGGTACTGGCAGGTCACCGGGCCGAAGAATGCGCTGCGCTCGCGCTCGCTGGAAGGTCACAGCATCGATACGCCGCCGGTGCGCCGCCCACCACCGGGCGATTTCCGCCGCCGGCCGCCGGAGGATTTCGACGGTCCGCCACTGGAAGCGCGCCCGGCGCCCGCGGATGGCATGGGGCCGGACCGAGCCGTGCTGCATTATCGCGTTCAACAGGTTGAGGTCGCCGGCACGGCCGTCACCATCGTTGCCTCCTCGCCCCGCGACGCGGTGCGCGGGCCGCTACGCGAGGCGATGATCACGCTCGGCGTGTCACTCGCCGTTCTGGGACTGGCGCTCATGCTGGCGATCATGTTGCAGGTACGTTTGGGGTTGCGGCCGCTCGAGCGGCTGCGCGGCGCGGTCGCCGACGTGCGCGGCGGCAAAAGCGACCGCGTCCCGGACGAGCAACCGGCCGAAATCCAGCCGCTGGTCAGCGAGTTGAATGGCCTGCTTGAGCAAAACGCCGCCAATCTCGAACGGGCGCGGCGCCATGTCGCCAATCTGGCGCACGGACTCAAGACCCCGCTGGCGACGCTATCAATTGCGCTGTCGGAACGCGGCCGTGATGCCGCTGGCGAACTGCATGCGCTTGTGGTGCTGATGGAGCGACGCATTCGTCATCACCTCGGCCGGGCGCGGGCCGCCGCGCTGAGCGGACCGAGCCGCACGCAGACGCCGATCGCCCCGCGCATCGCCGACGTCTGCGCCGCGCTGGCCAAGATCCATGCCGACAAAGCGATCGCGCTGACGCAAAGCGTACCGGGCGATCTCGCAGTCGCCTGCGAACAGCAGGACTTCGACGAGATGGCCGGCAATCTTCTGGAAAACGCTTTCCGCTTTGCGCGCGGCAAGATTTCGGTCGCGGCGCGGCCAGATGACGGGCGCAGCGCGATCATCGTCATCGAGGATGATGGCCCTGGCCTGCACGCGGATCAGATGCCGCAGGCGATGCGGCCGGGCGAGCGCATCGACGAAACCGTCTCGGGCTTCGGCTTCGGCCTGCCGATCACGCGCGAGCTGGCCGAGCTTTACGGCGGCGCTCTCGATCTCGACAGGTCGCCGCTCGGTGGCTTGCGCGTGACGCTGCGATTGCCGCTGGCGCGTTGAGCGCCTCACCCCATCGGCACCATGGCCGCGTCTTTCGACTGCCGCAGCGTCATCGACGTCTTGACGTTGCGGACATGCGGGCCGGAGGTGAGCTTCTCGACCAAAGTCTGGAAGGTCTTGAGGTCCGGCGCGACGCATTTCAAAACGAAATCGATCTCGCCGGACAACATCCAGCATTCGCGCACCAGAGGCTGCGCCCGGACGAAGTCCTCGAAGGCAGCAAGGTCGGCTTCCGCCTGGCTCGACAGGTGTACCATGGCGAAGACCACGACTTCGTAACCGAGCTTTTTCTCATCGAGCAGCGCGCGGTAGCCCTTGATGAAACCGGCCTCCTCGAGGGCGCGAACGCGGCGCAGGCAGGGGGGTGCGGAGATACCGACCCGGCGCGCCAGCTCCACATTGGTCATGCGGCCGTCGTCCTGAAGTTCTTTAAGTATTTTGCGGTCTATGGCATCGAGGCTGGCTGGCAACTTGAACCTCTTCGGAGTTTTAGCCCGGTCTGGAACATCCATACCGCGAAACAATCTTGCGCGAAAGATTATTGCGTGGCTTTTCCCGATTTACCGGGCGGTAGCCCCTAAGCTTGTGAGTCAGCGGGGTTGCGTATCTTGCATAGCTCGCCGGAAGCCATAGATTGGGCGCGGACAAAAGGGCCGAGTCTCGGTCCCAGTTGCCCGGGCGAAATGACGCCCGAAGACGCCCGGGGGCGATTGAAAACAATGTCGAAAACTACCCAAGCCAAGGTCGTGATCATCGGCTCTGGTCCGGCTGGCTACACCGCCGCGATCTATGCCGCCCGCGCCATGCTGGAACCGATCCTGATCCAGGGCATGCAGCCCGGCGGCCAGCTGACCATTACGACCGATGTCGAGAACTATCCGGGCTTTGCCGACGTCATCCAGGGCCCCTGGCTGATGGAGCAGATGCAGGCCCAGGCCACCCATGTCGGCACCAAAATCGTCACCGATTATGTGTCCAAGGTCGAACTCGGCCAGCGGCCGTTCAAGCTGATTTGTGACAGCGGTGACATCTATATCGCCGACGCGCTGATCGTCGCCACCGGCGCCCAGGCGCGCTGGCTCGATCTGCCGTTCGAACAGAAATTCAAAGGCTATGGCATTTCCGCCTGCGCCACCTGCGACGGCTTCTTCTATCGCAACAAGGAAGTGTTCGTGATCGGCGGCGGCAATACCGCGGTCGAGGAAGCCTTGTTCCTCACCAATTTCGCCTCCAAGGTCACGGTCGTGCACCGTCGCGACCACTTCCGAGCCGAACGCATTCTCCAAGACCGGTTGTTCAAGCACCCCAAGATCGAGGTGGTCTGGGACTCGGTGCTCGACGACGTCACCGGCGCGACGAACCCGATCAAGGTCACTGGCGTCAAACTGAAGAACGTCAAGACTGGCGCCATCACCGAGCGAGCGGCCGACGGCGTGTTCATCGCCATCGGCCATTCGCCGGCGTCCGAACTGTTTACCGGCCAACTGAAGATGAAGCCGTCTGGCTATATCGAGACCGCCGGTCATTCGACGGCGACCTCGGTGCCCGGCGTGTTCGCCGCCGGCGACGTCACCGACGACATCTACCGGCAGGCGGTCACCGCCGCAGGGCAAGGCTGCATGGCCGCACTTGAGTCTGAAAAATTCCTTGCCGCGCATGAGCACGAACACCAACACGCGGCGGCGGAATAGTCATGGCCCATCCGAACAACTCAATGGACTGGGACAAGCTTAAAGTGTTCCACGCCGCCGCCGAGGCCGGCTCCTTCACCCATGCCGGCGAGCGTCTGGGCCTGTCGCAATCGGCGGTGTCGCGCCAGGTGTCGGCGCTGGAGGGCGACCTCAACGTGTCGCTGTTCCACCGCCACGCGCGCGGCCTGATCCTGACCGAACAGGGCGAACTCTTGTACCGCACGGCGCATGAAGTGTTCATGAAGCTGGAAGCGGCCCGCACCAAACTCACCGATAGCCGCGAGCGACCGAATGGCGAACTGAAAGTCTCGACCACGCCGGGGATCGGCGTGCACTGGCTGACGCCGCGGCTCGGCGAGTTTCTCGATCTCTATCCCGACATCCAGATAACCTTGATCACCACCGACGAAGAACTCGATCTGGCCATGCGCGAGGCCGACGTCGCCATCCGCCTGCGCCAGCCGACACAACCGGATCTGATCCAGCGCAAGATCTTCTCGGTGCATTTCCACGCTTACGCCTCGCCGGATTATCTCAAACGCTTCGGCACGCCGCGCACGCATGAGGACCTCGACAAGCACCGCATCATTCTGCTTGGCGGCAGCGTGCCGGCGCATTTCGCCAATCGGCGCTGGCTCCTGGAAATCAGCCGCGAGGCCAAGAACGCGCGCGTGGCGCAGCTGACCATCAACAATGTTCTCGGCCTGTTGCGCGCCTGTCAGCGCGGCCTCGGCGTTGCCATGCTGCCGGATTATCTGGTCGAGGAAAACGGCGGGCTGGTGCAACTGTTCGGCGAAGCCGACACGCTGGCGCTCGATGCCTATTTTGTCTATCCGGAAGAACTCAAATCGGTCGCGCGCATCCAGGTGTTCCGCGACTTCCTGGTGGCCAACGCGCAGCGCTCGAATTTCTAATCGCGTCAGCGACATGGCAGTGCGGCATCACGCGACGTCCCATCAGGCCCACCATCCGGTTTGCTAAACGGCATGGCTGACATGTTGCGTGCGGTGTTGCCGGTGGAGCGTGCGGCTCGCATAGTCAAATTTCGCTGCGGCGTCGTGGATATCCTCCCAGAGTCGCCGACGTCGCAGCATGTTCCCCTCTGAAGTTTGCTGGCCCCCACGCCAGCATCCTTGCAACCGGGCCCCCTTCGTGGGGCCCGGTTTTTTTCATTGTGAGTGTCGTTGGCGTGTCAGATCTCCGCCATCGGCGCGGATTAATTTCAACACATCGTGATCACGATCACAGAAACGTCGTGTTGCTGCCGTCTAAGGTTCCGAGCCGACATTCTTAGCGGTAGCACGCTGGTGAGGAACAAGTTGTATACAGGCCCGTTGCACTGCATTCGGACAAAAAACCTTGTGCAAATGCTTCGGTTTTCGGTACTTTGATACCTGTGTAAAATAGCCACAGGTGGCGTTTGTTCGATCCACGCACGTTGTGAAAAACGTAACGGACGCGAGTCTATCGGATAGAGTGGCGCGGAAATTCAAGGGGGGCCTTGCCTCCTTCAGCCTTTGGGAGACTTCGCGGTGAAAATCGTTCGTTTTGACCATCTGTTGGCGTCAACCGCTCTCGGATTGGTGCTTTTGATATCCGGCCAGGCGGCCAACGCTCAGCAGCCCGCCGATCAACAGACCCAGATTGTGGTCCCGTTGCCGGATGCGCCGCCGCCGCCGACCGCGAACGATTTCAGCGCCGGTACCAACGCACCGGCCGCGGCGCAGAATGCCGCGACTCCTGCCGCGCCGGCGCCGGCCCCTGTCGCCGCCGCGCCCGCACCGGTCACATCCGCGGCCGCCGACAGCGCCGTTTCAGATAAGTTGCGTGACATCGTCACCGGCAAGTCACTTGATCGCGTGCTTGGCCGCAAGGCCGATCGCGCCGGGGTCGAAGCGTTCTACAACGCCCGCGGCTTCAAGCCGCTCTGGGTCGCCAACGGCGCCGGCGGCGAGCGCGCCAAGAGCGCGATCGCCTATCTGGCGAAAGCCGACGCGGTTGGCCTTGAGCCATCCGATTATCCGACGCCGGATTTCAACGCAGCGACCAGCCCCGATGCCTTGGCCGAAGCCGAACTAAAACTCACCGCTTCGGCGCTGACGTTTGCCCGCCAGGCGCAGATCGGACGTGTTCACTACACCCGCGTCTCGGCCGACATTCAGTTCGATCTGAAAGCGCCGGAGCCGGCCGACGTGCTGGCCAAGCTCGCCGCCAATGACGATGCCGGCAAAACCCTCGACAGCTACAACCCGCCGATGGCCGAGTTCAAGGCGCTGCGCGCCAAGCTCGCCGAATTGCGCAGCGGCAAAGGCGTCGCGGCCAAGGCCGAAGAAAAGGCCGCGCCGCAGGTGCATGTGCCGGAAGGCAAGATCCTGAAGCCCGGCATGAAGGACGTCCGCGTCATCGCGCTGCGCAAGCGGCTCGACGTCAAGGGCGACAAGGAAAATCAGCTTTATGACGACGCGGTGCGCGACGCCGTGCGGACGTTCCAGACCGTCGCCGACCTGAATGCCGACGGCAATCTCGGCGCCAATACGGTCAAGGCAATGAATGGCGAGAAGACGGAAGCCGCCAAGGGCCCGAGCGCCGATCCGACCGACGTCATCCTCGTCAACATGGAACGCTGGCGCTGGTACGCACGCGATCTCGGCAACCCGCATGTCGTGGTCAACATTCCGAACTATCAGCTGACGCTGTTCAATGACGACAAGGTGTATTGGAACACCAAGATCGTCGTCGGCAAGCCGGGCAAGAACACGCCGCTGATCAGCGCCGAGATGAAATTCATCACGGTCAACCCGACCTGGAACGTGCCGCCGTCGATCATCGAGAAGGAATACCTGCCGGCGCTGCGCGAAGACCCGCAGGCGCTCGATCGCATCGGCCTCAAGCTGACGCAGGATGCCGACGGCACCGTGCATATCGCGCAGCCGCCCGGCGCGGGCAATGCGCTCGGCCGCATCCGCTTCAATTTCCCCAACAAGTTCCTCGTCTATCAGCACGATACGCCCGACAAGCATCTGTTCGCCAAGGAAGAGCGCGCTTTCAGCCATGGCTGCATGCGCGTGCAAAATCCGCTGACCTATGGCGAGAAGCTGTTGTCGCTGGCCTTGCCGGGCGAGCACTACACCGAAGCCAGGCTCGAGAAGATGTTCGGCGGCAGCGAGGTCAACATCAACTTCCCGAAAAACATCTGGGTGCATTTGACCTACCAGACGGCTTTCGTGGATGCCGATGGCAAATTGCAGCTGCGCAAGGATATTTACGGCTGGGATCAGCGCATGATCCAGATCCTCAAGGGCAGCGAGCGCAAGGTCGCCGATCTGGCGGTCGAGCGTGCGGCGAATTCGTCCTCGAAGCCGGTCAAGATGCCGGTCGGCATGTACGGCGGCAGCAGCTACAGCAGCGGGCCGAGCTTCTTCGACATGCTGTTCGGTGGCGGCCGCCAGGTTCAGCAGGAGCCGACCTATCGTCCGCGCGGTGCGATGGGCCGCCGGGCCGAGGATCGCCGCAGCGTCACGCGGTAAAGCTTCTCAAGACCCACGACATGCAAACGCCGGCGACATTGTTCGCCGGCGTTTTGCGTTATGAAGACGACGTTGATGGATTTGGTACAGCTGGGTGGATTTGAACCACCGACCTCTGGATCCACAGACCCTGCCCCGAGGCTGACACCGCCTAACTCAATCTAACTTTATTTTGATGATTACGCCTGTAAAGCTATGGTTTGCAGCCATAAATGTCATTACGTTGGCAACGTAGGGTAACGGGGCATAACCGCCCTCGATTGTTACCCGACCGTTACCCCGGGTGTCATTTATGCCAAAACTCACCAGCGCCGCCGTACGCAGATACACCG
>CAIMEA010000061.1 GCA_903839845.1 uncultured Hyphomicrobiales bacterium | reverse complement strand
GCCATCGAGCGCGTTGCGGGAATATTCGACGTCGGCGCCGACCAGAGCGATGCGCGTCGGCTTGGGCGTCTGTTCGGCGGCGAGTTCGAAGACGCATTTCGAATAATTCGACGGCGACGGCCCCTGCGAATTCATCGAGAAGTATTTCGGATACTTGAATTGCTGGTTCGCGCCGAGCCCGAAAATGCCGATCGTCGTGCGCTTGTTCTGGATGATCGCCGGCATCGCTGCGGCGATGACGTTGGTGCTGTACGGCCCGATCAGCAATTCCACTTTGTCGACGCTGATCAGCTTGGCATAGATGCCCGGCGCATTCGCCGGCGCGCCCTGGTCGTCGTAATAAACCAGTTGGACCGGCCGGTTGAGCAGCCCGCCTTTGGCGTTGACGTCGTCGCGCCAGATTTCCAGTCCCGCGAGCACCTGCTTGCCGGCCGGGGCCGTCGGGCCGGTCAGGCTCAGACTAAGCCCGATGCGGATCGGATCGGCGGCCTTCGCCGGCGTCATGATGCCGGCCATCGCGCCGGCACAAACGAGCGCGGTGGCCAAAGCCCGCCGGCCCACTGAATTTCGATTTCCAAACATAGGTACCTCCCCAATTGCCCGAAGTGTCCCGGGTCCTGCCGGCAGCCTAGTCGTCGTGGCAAAAATTGGCAATCGTTTGCCATCGTGATAGACCGGCACGGTAATTTCCCCGCCAGCCGGGGATACGGTAAAACAGCGCAACAAAAAAACGCAGCCGCTTGAGGGGAATGGGAATGTTCAAGGCCACAGCCAATGTGATGCTGCCGACATCGATCATCGGATCGCTGCCGCGCCCGACCTGGTACAATGCGACGCTCGGCTCGAAGAGTTTTCTCGAGGCGATGGTCAATTCGCGCTACCGCGAGCAGTACGAGGACGCCGTGTCTTCGTTCCTGCGCGCGCAGGAAGTCGCCGGGCTGGACATCTGCACCGACGGCGATGCGCATTACGACGAAGAAGTCGGCGGCATGAGCTGGCAGAGCTATCCGGTCACGCATATGGCAGGGTTCAGCAAGGAAGCGCAGGCCTCGATCTACGATGTCGGCGCCGTCGCCTATCCGCGCGGCCATATCCTGCACGACTTCCTCGAAGCGCGGGTGTTTCCGAAGATCGTCGGGCCGATCGGCCGCGGCAATCTGCAATACGCCGCGATGTGGAAAGTGGCGCAGCGCATGACCAAGCGTCCGGTCAAATTCGGCACCATCCTGCCGGAGCTGCTCGCCGCCTCGGTCGCCGACGACTATTACAAGGACCCGATCGAGCGGACCATGGCGTTCAGCGCTGCGCTCAACGCCGAACTTAACGAACTGGCCGATGTTGGATGCCCGCTCATTCAGATGGAGGAGCCGCAAATTCACATGGTGCCGGTGCGCGGCAAGGCCTTCGGCAAGCTCGACGTCAACGATCTGGTCAAGATCTTCAACGCCACGATCAAGGGCCTGAAGAACAAAACCGAGGTCTGGTGCCACACCTGCTGGGGCAATCCGAGCCAGCAACGCATCTTCAAGGAAGTGCAGAGCTATCAGCCGACTTTGGAAGCGCTCAACGGCATCGACGCCGACGCCATCACTTTCGAGACATGCTCTTCGGGGCCGGGCGATCTCAAGGCAATCGGCGAGATCATCAAGGAAAAGAAAGTCGTCATCGGCGTCATCGACCATCATACCTTGCAGGTCGAGCGGCCGGACGAAATCGCCGACCTGATCCGCCATGCGCTCAAGCACATTCCGCCGGAGCGGCTGATCATTTCGTCGGATTGCGGCATGGGACGCGAGGGCATGGGCCGCCGTCACGCCACCTACAAGATGGTGTCGATGGTGCTCGGCACGAATATCGTGCGCAAAGAGCTGGGCCTGCCGGAAGCCGAATGCCTGGCGGCCGACGCCCGCTATTCGCTGACGGTGATGAAGGGCTGAACATTGCAAGGGCGTTGAGCGACGGATGATCGGTGGCGTCTCGCCGGGTTGCAGCCGTTGCGCCGATATTTCATTGCGTGTGCCGGCGCCCGCGGGATATCCTTGCCAGCCGGAAGCCTGTGACGCTTCCGGCTGTGGGGATATTCGGGGGCGGGCGTGGCGGTTATTTTCGTCAGCTACACGAGGTGCGATCGGGACTTGGCATTCTGGCTTGCCCGTGATGAAAATTCGTCCTTGGCCGCGCCACCGTACAAACAGCCATGACCGCCAACCCGCCCAAACCCCGCTTCGCATTGTCGGTCGGTGTCGTCGGGCACCGGCCGAAGGATCTGGCAAAGGCTGGCAATCAGGATGGTGTCCACCCCGCACTACAAGACATCTCGCCCAATATAGAGCGTGATATCAGACTGACGCTCAGCGCCATTAGCGCCGCTGCAGTCCGCGCCCGTAAAGACCATTTCGAATATTTCGACCAGTTCATTACGCCGCCGCAAATACTGACCTTGGTCTCGGCGCTGGCGGAAGGCGCCGATACGATCGCCGCCCAAATCGCGCATGAACTTGAATATACGCTCGAAGCACCTTTGCCGTTCGCGCGCCTGGAATATGAGAAAGACTTCCAATACAAAGCCGACGAGAAAGCCAAACTTTCGCAAGTGGATGCCGATAAGGCGACCAAAAGGGCACTCGACGCGTACCACGCGCTGTTGGACAAGGTTTCCACCACGTTCGAGCTGCCGGGGCAGCACGCGCTATCGAGCGACAACCAGCATGAGGGCAAGTTGCGCGAGCAACGCGCTTATGAGGCCGCGGGTCTCACGGTGCTGAGCCAAGCCGACATAGTGTTGGCGGTTTGGGACCATGAGCTTGCGCGCGGCCGTGGCGGAACTGCCGAATTAGTAGCGGAGGCGGCGCGCGCCGGCATTCCGATCGTGCTGGTAGATGCTAAAGGCGTGGAGCCGGTCAAAGTGCGCTGGCGCAATTTGATGAAGTTTCCAGCGCCGATCGTCGCAATCGATGACCTGCCTTCCGAGAGCCTTGAGGTTGGCATTCCGCGTGTCGTCGATGAACTGGTGAGGCTGCCCAAAACCACCGAGCAACGCGAGGGCGCAAAACGCTGGTTCAATGAGGATCGTCATTGCGTCAACATAAGGTTTGGATTTCCGCTGTTGAGGAGCGTCTTTTTTGCTCCGTTTTTCAAATTGCGCGATTTTTTCCCGCGGTTGCCAGATGACATTGCAAAAGAATATGTCGACGACGCTTCACCCGTGCTTCACGCCACACAAGCGAAGTCGATTCTTAAACTTGCTACGCCTTACGGATGGGCGGATGCCGTTGCGAATTATTTTGCGCAATTTTTTCGCAGCGCATTTGTGTTGAATTTCTTCTTCGCCGCTTTCGCCGTTGTCGCGGCGTCGAGCGGCGTGACGATGGGGGATGCGGAGGGACTCGCAGAGAAAGTTCCAGCCGGTCTCGAAATCCTTTTGATCGTCTGCGTCATTTTGAACACCATCCTCGGCTATTTTCTGGGTTGGCATCACCGTTGGGTGGAAGCGCGCGAAATCGCTGAGCGTCTGCGGGCAGCGCTGCCCCTTTGGACACTTGGTTTGCGCCCTGGCTTCTTTCCAGGCGAGGAGCCGACATGGACCGGTTGGTACGCGCGCGCCATCGTACGGATGCAGGGGCTGCGCGCCGGGAATCTCAATATCGATCACATGTCGGCCGAGCGCACCGTGTTGCTAAAGATGCTGGATGGACAATGTCGCTACAACCGCAGAAATGCTAAGCGCGCGCGTCGCCTCGAACGGGGGTTGGAATGGATCGGCATCGTTCTCCTCGGAGCAACCTTGGCCATTGCTTTCGATCATTTGACGGGAAGCGAGATGATGAGCTGTGCCTTTGATGACAAAGCACATGATGTAACGATCTGGCTGAGTGTGGCGTTGCCCGCGTTGGCAACTGCCAGCTATGGCGTCCGCGTTATTGGCGATTTTGAGGGAATATTCCATCGGGCCGGACGGACGTCTCACCAACTCGAACAACTCGCTATCGCAATCAATCAGGATCCTACAGAGCTTGCGATGCTTCGGGCCCGCGCCCGTACTGCCGCCGACATTATGCTCGGAGACGTCGCAAGCTGGCGGCTTTCGGCGGAAAGCCGCGGCTTGGCAATTCCTGGCTAGCGGACCGACGCGCCCTTACGGCAGCTTGTCGTAGCCCTCGCCGAAGCCGGCCAAGCTCATCGGAAAGCCAATGCCTTCTTCCGGCGTCTGGAAGATGATGAAGGTCGAGGTCTTGCCGGTCCGGAGTTTCTTGATCAGCTCGTCGTCCATGACGACCTCGGCGATGCAGCCATTCGGCAGGCAGCGCACGAAACCGGCGCGGCCGACATCCGCATTGTCGATCTTGAGGCCGAGGCCCGACGGCAGCAGCACGCCGAGCGGCGCCACCACCCGCATCAGCTTGCTCTTCTGATCGGCGGTTTTCAGCACGATCACGGTCAGGCCGATATTGGCGCGGTCTTCGGCGGTGACACTCTGAATCAACGCGCATTGCTCGGCTTTGGCGCCCGGCGGGGTGTCGCAGCGGATTTGCCAGTCTTTGTGAACCGACTTGACCGCGCCCTGGGCGAAGGCCGGGTCGGACGCTGCTAAGGCAAAGGTGACGGCGAGCGCGGCAACCAGTGCCAGCGCCGGCAGCCGTGCCGTCCCCGTCAACGCTCCCCGGCCATGCTCGAAAATGCCCATGGTTCAATCCCTTAGCCCAAGGCGTCCCATCGCGCGAAATGGCGGTTGGGCCCCCGAATCACCGCCGCGCCGCCACTTTATTTGGTCCAGCAGCGTCATGCCCCGGCTCTTGGCGTCGTGCAAGCGTCAAACAAGGCGAGGGTTAAACCGCCGATTGCGCCTGCGCCGGATGAAGGCCGCCAGAGGCGCCGTAAGTACCGCATGAAACATGCCGCTGAGGATAAGCCGTTTGTCGCATGCGACTTATGACGAGGTGCATTGCGGCAGGCTCCGAATTGTGGTTTGAGAGGCCGGGATTTCCCCCCGTCCCGCTGCACCGCCATAGCCGCCACGCCCGTGGCAAGATGCCGTGCGGTGTGGGGCTAAGCCGTTCATCCAGCCTTTGGCGGAACGGCAAAGAGGGGCGCAAAAAAGGGGCCTTGTCCGAGGCCGTTTTTCTCGTCGAGGAGCGCATAAGAAATGCTGGTGCTCAAGCGATTGATCGCTTTCGTGGCCACGAATTTGGCCGTTTTCGGCAGCGGCGGGTTCGCGCTCGCTCAAACCGGTCAGCCCCACCCCTGGCAGCTCGGGCTGCAAGCGGCGGCGACCCCGGTGATGGATGACATCATCTGGTTTCACGATTTCCTGCTGTACCTCATCACGGCCATTACTTTGTTCGTGCTGGCGCTGCTGGTCATCGTGATGGTGAAGTTCAACGCCAAGAGTAATCCTGTACCGTCCCGCACCACCCACAACACCTTTATCGAGGTGATCTGGACGGTGGTCCCGGTCTTGATCCTGGTGGCGGTCGCGGTGCCGTCGTTCCGGCTCCTGTTCTATGAACTTAAAGTGCCGACCGCCGATGTGACGGTGAAAGCGACCGGCAAGCAGTGGTTCTGGAGCTATCAATATCCGGACGCCAAGTTCGAATTCGACTCGCTGATGACCCAGACCAAGGACCTCAAGCCCGGCCAGCCGCGCCTGCTGAGCGTCGACAACGAGATGGTCGTTCCGGTCAACAAGGTCGTGCATGTGCTGACCGTCGGCGCCGACGTCATTCACTCCTTCGCGGTGCCGGCCTTCGGCATCAAGATCGACGCCATCCCGGGCCGGGTCAACGAGACCTGGTTCAAGGCCGAGCGCGTCGGCACCTATTACGGCCAGTGCTCGCAGCTGTGCGGCCGCGACCATGCCTTCATGCCGATCGCGGTGCGGGTCGTCAGCGACCAGGAATACGCGACTTGGCTTGACGGCGCGAAAAAGAAGTATGCGCAGGACAACCTGCCGAACCCGAACATGATCGCGGCGGTCGACAAGCCCGCCCAGTAATCAATCGCGAAGGGCGCCACGCGCGTGGCGCCCTGGAATTCTCGACTGCGGATACGTTAGAGACAACGTCGAAGGAAAAGAACCATGGCTAGCAACGCGGCAGCACACGGCGCCCACGAGGTCCATGCCAACCCGACCGGATGGCGTCGCTTCGTCTATTCGACGAACCACAAGGACATCGGCACGATGTACTTGGTGTTCGCGATGATGGCGGGCGTCATCGGCGCCTGCATGTCGATCGCCATCCGCATGGAGTTGCAGAACCCCGGCCTGCAGATTTTCCCGACCCCGCACGAATACAACGTGTTCGCGACCGGCCACGGCCTGATCATGATCTTCTTCATGGTCATGCCGGCGATGATCGGCGGCTTCGGCAACTGGTTCGTGCCGCTGATGATCGGCGCGCCGGACATGGCGTTCCCGCGCATGAACAACATTTCGTTCTGGCTGCTGCCGGCCTCGTTCGGCCTGCTGCTCGCCTCGCTGTTCGTCGAAGGCGAACCCGGCTCGCTCGGCTCCGGCACCGGCTGGACCATCTACGCGCCGCTGTCGACCTCCGGCCATCCCGGCCCGTCGATGGATTTCGTCATTCTGTCGATCCATCTGGCCGGCGCCTCGTCGATCCTCGGCGCCATCAACTTCATCACCACCATCTTCAACATGCGCGCGCCGGGCATGACCCTGCACAAGATGCCGCTGTTCGTGTGGTCGATCCTGGTCACCGTGTTCCTGCTGCTATTGTCGCTGCCGGTTCTGGCCGGCGGCATCACCATGCTGCTGACCGACCGCAACTTCGGCACCACGTTCTTCGCGCCGGAAGGCGGCGGCGATCCGCTGCTGTTCCAGCATCTGTTCTGGTTCTTCGGCCACCCGGAAGTGTACATCCTCATTCTTCCCGGCTTCGGCATGATCAGCCAGATCGTCTCGACCTTCTCCAAGAAGCCGGTGTTCGGCTATCTCGGCATGGCCTACGCCATGGTCTCGATCGGCGCGATCGGCTTCGTCGTCTGGGCGCATCACATGTACACGGTCGGCCTGTCGACCGGCGCCCAGGCCTATTTCATCGCCGCCACCATGGTGATCGCGGTGCCGACCGGCGTGAAGATCTTCTCCTGGATCGCCACGATGTGGGGCGGCTCGATCGAGTTCAAGACGCCGATGCTGTGGGCGATCGGCTTCATCTTCCTGTTCACCGTCGGCGGCGTCACCGGCGTCGTTCTGTCGAACGCCGGCGTCGATCGCGTGCTGCACGACACTTATTACGTGATCGCGCACTTCCACTACGTGCTGTCGCTCGGCGCCGTGTTCGCCATCTTCGCCGGCTGGTACTACTGGTTCCCGAAGATCTCCGGCTACATGTACAACGAGACCATCGGCCGGGTGCACTTCTGGATCACCTTCATCGGCGTCAACATCATCTTCTTCCCGCAGCATTTCCTCGGCCTCGCCGGCATGCCGCGCCGCACGGTCGACTATCCGGATGCGTTCCATGGCTGGAACGAGGTGTCGTCTTACGGCTCCTATATCGCCGGCGTCGGCATGCTGGTGTTCTTCTACGGGGTGGCGGAAGCCTTCATGAAGAAGCGTGTCGCCGGCAGCAACCCGTGGGGCGTCGGTGCGACGACCCTGGAATGGACCCTGCCGTCGCCGCCGCCGTTCCATCAGTTCGAGACCCTGCCGCGGATCAAGTAGCGGCACCGGCAAAAAGGCGAAACGCAGACGATGTCGCTGATCAGCGAAGGCGCCGAGTTCAACGGGACGATCGCCGAACCCAGTTTGGCGACCGTCGGCGATTATCTCGCGCTGCTGAAGCCGCGGGTGATGTCGCTGGTCGTGTTCACCGCGCTGGTCGGCCTTGCCGTGGCGCCGGGGTCGATCCACCCGGTGACAGCCTTTACCGCGCTGTTGTGCATCACCGTCGGCGCCGGCGCGTCCGGCGCGCTCAACATGTGGTTCGATGCCGACATCGACCAGTTGATGACGCGCACCGCGCGCCGTCCGATTCCCGGCGGCCGGGTGCAGCCGGGCGAGGCGCTGGCCTTCGGCCTGACCTTGTCGGCTTTCTCGGTCGTCGTGCTCGGCCTCTTGGTCAATATCCTGTCGGCGGCGCTGCTGGCCTTCACCATTTTCTTCTATGTCGTCGTTTATACGATGTGGCTGAAGCGCTCGACGCCGCAGAACATCGTCATCGGCGGCGCCGCCGGCGCCTTCCCGCCGATGATCGGCTGGGCGGCGGTGACCGGCTCGATGTCGTTTGAGCCGATCCTTTTGTTCCTCATCATCTTCTTCTGGACGCCGCCGCACTTCTGGGCGCTGGCCATCTATCGCATGGACGACTTCAGGCGCGCCGGCGTGCCGATGCTGCCGGTGGTCAAGGGCGAGGCGACGACCCGCCTGCAAATCCTGCTTTACACGCTGCTGCTTGTGCCGCTCGGCATCGCGCCTTATGCGCTCGGCTATGCCGGCCTGCTGTACGCCGCGGTATCGGTCGTGACCGGGCTCGGCATGCTGATCCTGGCGGTTCAGGTCTATCGCGAGCGCCTGCCGTCCGATCAGGCGTGCCGCCACCTGTTTGCCTTTTCGATTCTCTATCTGTTTCTTCTGTTTGCCGTGCTGATGGTCGATCGCGGCTGGGGCGGGCTGATGGCCCGGTTGGCCGCGTGAGCGTAGGATTAGCCATGAACGAGCAAGGCGACGAAAAGGGCATCGTGCTGACCGAAGCGCAAAAGCGCGCGCGGCGCTCGCGTTCGATCGCCATCGCCGTGTCGCTGGTGGCGCTGGTCGTGTTGTTTTACGTGATGACCCTGGTGAAGGGTCCGATGGTCCTGGTGCGTCCGATTTAACCCGAAGATAAAGAACCGCTTGAGCCGATGACCGCCGCCGAGCCGAAAACCAGCAAGCAGAAGCTGCGCCGCGATATGGCGATCGCAGCCTCGTGCGGCGTGTTTGTCGCGACGATGGTCGGCGCCGCCTACGCCTCGGTGCCGTTCTACAACTGGTTCTGCCGCACCACCGGCTTTGCCGGCACGCCGCAGATTTCGGAAAAGGCGCCGGACCACATTCTCGGGCGCACCGTCACCGTGCGCTTCGATTCGAATGTGACGGCGGGTCTGCCGTGGAAATTCGTGCCGGAGCAGAACACGATCGACGTGCGCCTCGGCGAGGTCGTGACCGTCAACTACAAGGTCACCAATCTGGCCGCGCGCACCACCTCCGCGCAGGCGTCGTACAACGTATCGCCGCCGCAGGTCGGCGGCTACTTCAACAAGATCAACTGCTTCTGTTTCACCGAGCAGACCTTGAAGGCCGGCGAGACCCGCGAAATGGCGGTGGTGTTCTACGTCGATCCCAAAATCGCCGAAGACCGCGACATGAACACGCTCAAGACGATTACGCTGTCCTACACTTTCTATCCTGTCCGTGAATCGGACCGGCCGGTCGCCGCGGCGACCGACAAGAATTCGAGTAAGCTTTGACGCTCTGCGCATGATCCCGAAAAGTGGCGACCGGTTTTCGGAATAGATCATGCGCAAACACAACGAGACCTGAACGGAGACCGACGATGGCCGACGCCCACACCAAGCATCACGACTACCACCTGGTCGACCCGAGCCCGTGGCCGGCGGTCGGCGCCGCGGCCGCCTTCGTGATGGCGTTCGGCGCCGTCTCGTGGATGCACCATATGTACGCGGCGGCGCCGCTGGTGTTCGGCGCCGGCGTGCTCGGCGTGCTCTATACCTTCATCGCCTGGTGGCGCGACGTCATCAACGAAGCGCAGTTCGCGGGCTTCCACACCCGCGTGGTGCAGATCTCGCACCGCTACGGCATGATCCTGTTCATCGCCTCGGAAGTGATGTTCTTCGTTGCCTGGTTCTGGGCTTATTTCAGCATCGCGCTGTTTCCCGGCGAAGCCATGGATGTCGGCAAGATGGCCTACACCCATGGCGTCTGGCCGCCGGCCGGTGTCGAGACCTTCGATCCCTGGCATCTGCCGCTTCTGAACACGCTGATCCTGTTGACCTCGGGCACGACGGTGACCTGGGCCCATCACGCGCTGCTGGAGAACGACCGCCAGGGCGTGAAGTGGGGCCTCTTGCTGACCATCCTGCTCGGCGCGACCTTTACCTGCGTGCAGGCTTACGAGTACAGCCACGCGGCTTTCGCCTTCAGTGGCAACATGTACGGCGCCGCCTTCTTCATGGCGACAGGCTTCCATGGCGCGCATGTGCTGATCGGCACGATCTTCCTGATCGTCTGCCTGGTGCGCACGCTCAAGGGCCACTTCACGCCGACCCAGCACCTCGGCTTCGAGTTCGCCGCCTGGTACTGGCACTTCGTCGACGTGGTCTGGCTGTTCCTGTTTGCCTGCATATATGTGTGGGGCGCGGGCGCCGAACACGTCGCCGCGGCGCACTGACCGCCCGAAGTTCACCGGCAAAAGGGCGGCGGCAACGCCGCCCTTTTGTTTTTGAGGCTGTGCGATAGTCGATCGGCCAGGCGTCATACTCCGCTCATTCCCGCGAAGGCGGGAATCCAGTTTTTATGAGCAGAGTTTCGTGCTTCTGGACCCCCGCCTTCGCGGGGGTGAGCGGAGAGAGATAATGACACTGCCACACTCGCATCCTCCCCTCCCGATCGCGCGCGGCCTCATGGGCCGATGTCCGCGCTGCGGTGACGGTCACCTTTTCCAGGGCTTCCTGACGGTGCGGCCTGCTTGCGAAAGATGCGGCCTCGATTACAGCTTCGCCGATGCCGGCGACGGCCCGGCGGTGTTCGTCATTCTGATCGGCGGCGCCATCGTTGTGTTTGCCGCGCTGATGACCGAAGTGGTCTATCAGCCGCCGTATTGGCTGCACGCCGCGCTCTGGCTGCCGCTGATCCTCATCGTCACCTTGCTGCCGCTGCGCATGGTCAAGGGGCTGCTGATCGCGCTGCAATACCATCACAAGGCGGCGCCGGGCCGTCTCATCGTTAACGGCGACGTGCCAAAGGGCGACGCCTGATGCCGGGCGCGCAACGCCGCGGCGGCGTGCTCGATGCGACGATCTTCGCCATCGTCGGCATGGCGATATTGATCGGCCTCGGCGTCTGGCAACTCGACCGCAAGGTCTGGAAAGAAAATCTGATCCTGACCGTGACGACGCGCGCCACGCGCGCGCCGGAACCCCTGCCGCCGCGCGCCAGCTGGGAGCGGCTGGTGCCGGACACCAACGAATATACCCGCGTCACATTCCCCGCCGAATTCCTCGAGGGCGAGGAGGCCTATGCCTACACTGCCGGTTCGTCGCTGCGCGCCGATGTCGAAGGGCAGGGCTTCTGGGTGTTCGCGCCGGCGCGGCTGGCTGGCGGGAGCATCGTCCTGATCAATCGCGGCTTCGTGCCGACCGACCGCAAGGACAAGGCGACGCGCCTTGAGGGCGCGCCGCGCGGCAGCGTCGACATCGTCGGCTATATGCGCTGGCCGGAAGCGCGCGGTCTGTTCACGCCGAACGACGACGTTAAAAACAATGTCTGGTACGTGCGCGACCCCAAGGCGATGGCGGCCGCCAACAAGTGGACGGTGGCGGCACCCTTCTACATCGATCAGGAAAGCCCGGTGCCGCCGGGCGGCCTGCCCAAGCCGGGCAAGATCGTGGTGACGATGCCGAACAACCATCTGCAATATGCGCTGACCTGGTTCGGTCTGGCGCTGGCGCTCGGCGGCGTCTATGTCGCCTGGCTGGCCGGACGGCTGCGGCGGCGCGGCTAGAGTGGTCTTCGCCCTTTCTTGTGCCGGCCCGGGCGCGGGGTTAGGGTGCGGTCAAATCAAACCGCGTTCTGAACAAAAAGTCACGTTATATCAATGCGTTATAGTTCAACCCGGGGTGCCGGCGCCCCGCTCGATTTTGTCGACGTCATGCTCGCCGGGCTCGCCCGCGACGGCGGCCTCTATGTTCCGCAGACCTGGCCGACGCTGTCCCCGGCGACGATCGCCGGTTTTGCCGGCAAGCCATACGCCGAGGTCGCGGTCGAGGTCCTCAAGCCTTTTGTCGGCGACGCAATCCCGGAGGCCGATCTCGCCCGCATGGCGCGCGAGGCCTATGGCACATTCCGCCACCCGGCGACCGCGCCCTTGGTGCAGCTCGATGCCAACCTGTTCGTCCTCGAACTGTTTCACGGGCCGACGCTCGCCTTCAAGGACCTCGCCATGCAGTTGGTGGCGCGGCTGATGGACTATGTCCTGATCAAGCGCAACGAGCGCACCACCATCGTCGTCGCCACCTCGGGAGATACCGGCGGCGCCGCGGTCGAAGCCTTCCGTGGCCGCGCCCAGGTCGACGTCATCGCGCTTTATCCGCATGGCCGCATCTCGGAAGTACAGCGGCGCATGATGACGACAGCGCCGGACGACAATGTCCACGCGCTCGCCATCGAAGGAACCTTCGACGACTGCCAGGCTCTGGTGAAGGCGATGTTCAATCATCACGCTTTCCGCGACCGCGTGCGCCTGTCCGGCGTCAACTCGATCAACTGGGCGCGCATCGTCGCGCAGACCGTTTATTATTTCACCGCCGCCGTCGCGCTCGGCGCGCCGCACCGCAAGATCGCCTTCACCGTGCCGACCGGAAATTTCGGCGATGTCTATGCCGGCTATGTCGCGTCCCGCATGGGGCTGCCAGTCGACCGCCTCGTGGTCGCGACCAACGTCAACGACATATTGGCGCGCACTTTTGCCACCGGCGAGTACGAAACGCGCGGCGTCACCGCCACCTCGTCACCGTCGATGGACATTCAGGTGTCGTCGAATTTCGAGCGGCTGCTGTTTGAAACCTGCAAGCGCGATTCCGCTCAGGTCGCGGCCTTGATGGGTTCGCTAACGCAATCCGGCCGCTTCACCGTGCCGGGCGCAGCGCTCAAGGAGATGCGCGCTCTATTGACCGCCGACCGCGCCGATGAGCAGGAAACCGCCGCCACCATCCGCGCCTGGATGAAGGAAGCCGGCTATTGCGCGGACCCGCATACCGCGGTCGCGCTCGCCGTTGCCGAAAAGGAGACGCGCGATCCGTCCGTTCCGATGGTGGTGCTGTCGACCGCGCATCCAGCCAAATTCCCGGATGCGGTTGAAGCCGCTTGCGGTGTGAACCCCGGACTCCCAGATTGGTTGTCTGACCTGCCGAAGAAGGCCGAGCGCATCACGGTGCTGCCGGCCGACCAGGGGCAGGTCGAAAAATTTGTGTCGAATGCGTCGCGCGCGGCGCGTCAAGGAGCTGCGGTATGACCGTTGAAGTAACGCGCCTTTCCTCCGGCCTGTCGGTGGTGACCGATCGCATGCCGCATCTCGAATCGGCGTCGCTCGGAGTCTGGGTCGGCGCCGGCAGCCGCGATGAAAAGGCCGACGAACACGGCATTTCGCACCTGCTCGAACACATGGCCTTTAAGGGCACCAAGAAGCGCACCGCGCGCCAGATCGCCGAGACCATCGAGGCAGTCGGCGGCGATCTCAACGCCGCGACCAGCGTCGAGTCGACCGGCTATTTCGCCCGCGTGCTGAAGGCGGACGTCAATCTGGCGCTCGACGTATTGGCCGACATTCTTTCCGAGCCGACATTCGATCCGGAAGAATTGCGCCGCGAGCAGAACGTCATCACCCAGGAGATCGGCGCGACCGAGGACGCGCCGGACGATCTGGTGTTCGACCGCTTGCAGGAGACCGCGTTCCCCGATCAGCCGATCGGCCGCTCGATCCTCGGCACGCCCGACACCGTTCGCTCGTTCAGCGCCAAGAGCCTGCGCACTTATCTGGCGCGTAACTATCGCGCGCCGAACATGCTGGTGGCGGCCGCCGGCGCCGTCGATCACGCGCAGATCGTCGCCGAAGCCGAACACCGGTTCGCCAGTTTCGTCGGTCCGGATGCGCCGCAGCCCGAGCCGGCCAAATTCGGCGGCGGCACGCGCGTCGAGACCCGCGATCTCGAGCAGGTGCACATCGCGCTGGCGCTGCAAGGTGTGCCGGTGCGCGATCCGTCACTGTACAGCCTGCAGGTCTTCACCAGCGTGCTCGGCGGCGGCATGTCGTCGCGCCTGTTTCAGGAAGTGCGCGAGATCCGCGGCCTCTGCTACACGATCCAGGCGTTTCATATGCCTTATTCCGACACGGGCCTGTTCGGTCTTTATGCCGGCACGGACGAAGCCGATGCGCCGGAACTGATGCGCGTCGTCATCGACCAGATCGAGAGCGCCACCGAGACGCTGAACGAGGCCGAGATTTCCCGCGCCAAGGCGCAGATGAAGGCCGGCCTGTTGATGGCGCTGGAGAGCTCGGAAGCCCGCCTCGGGCAAATTGCCAGGCAAATGCTGGCTTTCGGCCGGCCGATCCCGCTCGACGAGATCGTCGCCAAGGTCGAAGCCGTGACGGTCGAAAGCGCGCGCGCTGCCGGCCGGGCCTTGATCGGCCGGGGCCGTCCGGCGATTGCCGCGCTCGGGCCCGGCAACGGGCTTGAAAGCACCGCCGCGATTGCCGAAAGTCTGGTACGCCCGGCGGCATAAGTGACGCCACGCGGGTGGACACAGGTGCCATGGCGTTCTTCCGCAGCGTCAGTTTGAGCGAGTCAGCGCCGGCGATCCTCGGCGACGGCATCGTCATGCGGCCGCCGCAGCCTGGCGATCACGCCGAATGGGCCGCATTGCGCGAAGCCAGCCGCGATTTCCTGACGCCGTGGGAGCCGATCTGGCCGGCTGACGATCTGACGCGCGCCGCCTTCCGCCGGCGCTTGAAGCGCTATGCCGAGGATCAGCGCAACGATCTGTCCTATGCATTCCTGATCTTTCGCGCCCAGGACAACGCGCTTGTCGGCGGGCTGACGCTGGCCAATGTCAGGCGCGGCGTGGCGCAGACCGGCAGCATCGGTTACTGGGTCGGTGCGCCCTTTGCCCGCCGCGGCTATATGAGCGCGGCGGTGCGGGCCGTGGTGCCGTACTGTTTTGGCGCCTTGCGGCTGCACCGCCTGGAGGCCGCCTGCATTCCCGGCAATGCCGCGTCGGTTGGCTTGCTTGAAAAAACCGGCTTCAAACAAGAGGGCTATGCCCGCGGCTATCTGTGCATCGCCGGGGTCTGGCACGACCATCTGCTCTATGCCCGGCTGGCCGACGATCCGAAGTAGGCCACTTCGCCGCCCCGGGCCTGCCTTGGGCCCGCCATGCTTGTTTTGCTATAAGGGAATGCCGGGAGCGGGGACGTCCTCACTCCGAAAAGAAATTTCAAGAAACGCGAGTAAAATAATGCGTGGGGGATACAATGGACGGCGGCCGGACGACAGCCGGAGGCGCGCGCTTGTTCTGGGGCCGGCTTTGGCGTTGCTGCTGGCCGGCTGCGGCTCGAGCAGCCTGAGTTCGTCACTATCGTCGTTGAACATTTTCGATTCGAACAAAGCGACGCAAAGCGCCGCCGCGGACGGCTCGACCCCTGAGCCGGAAGATATCGAATGCCCCTCCGTCACCGTGCGCACCGGCGCCTCGACGCTGACGATCGGCGACACTGCCAAGGGGCCTGAAGCCGACGTCCTCAATCTGCGTTATCAGGGCACCATCATCCGCACCGCGCGCGAATGTAATGTGAGCGGCGGCGTCATGACCATGAAGGTCGGCATCGAGGGCCGCATCATCACCGGGCCGGCCGGCGGGCCGGGCGAAGTCAACGTGCCGCTGCGCATCGCGGTGGTGCAGGAGGGCGTCAATCCCAAGCCGATCGCGTCCAAATTCGCGCGTGTTCCGGTGACCATTGCCAGCGATAATGATCGCGTCACCTTCACGCACGTCGAATCCGACATCTCGTTCCCGATGCCGGTGCCGTCCGGCGATATCGACAGCTATGTTGTCTATGTCGGTTTCGATACGCTGACGCAGCCGGAAAAGAAGCCGCCGGCCGCCAAGCGCAAGCCAGCGCCGAAGCCGGCGGCCAAACCGAGGCAGAGCTAGCTTTCACCTCTCCCCGCGTGCGGGGAGAGGGAGAAGGTCTTACCACCCTCTAATATCGATGACCGTGCCCTTGAGCGCGCGCATGTCGGATATCACCGTGCGGGCGCCGGCGGCACTGAGATGCAGGCCGAGCTTGCCGCCGGCGTGACTGCCGCCGACAAAGCCGATCACCGTCATGCCGGCTGCGACGCCGGCGGCGACGCCAACAGCCGAATCCTCGACCACCAGGCAATCGGCCGGATTGACCCGCATTTTGGCGGCGGCATGCAAAAACAAATCGGGCGACGGCTTGCCGTTCGGCACATCGGTCGCTGAAAACAGATGCGGCTCGAAATAGCGGATCAGATCGGTGGCCTCGAGGCTCACCCGCATGCGGTCGAGCGTCGCCGACGACGCCACGCATTTCGGCCCGCGCAGCCAGGATAATGCGTGCGCCGCGTGCGCGGTCGCCCGCAGTTCGGTGCGAAACCGGCGCAAAGTGGCGCTGGCGACGGTCGTGGCGAAATCCTTCGGCAGCTTGCGGCCGGCGGCGATCTCGACCTCGGCGAACATGTCGGACTGCCGCCGCCCGGTAAAATAGCGCGCGACAACGTCCGGCGTCAGCGCAAAGCCTGCCCGGATGAATTCCTGCGATACGATCGCGGTCGCCAACGGCTCGCTGTCGACGAGCACGCCGTTGCAATCGAAGATGACCACGGGTCCCCCGATGCCTCGGCCGGTCTGTCCGGCACGCAAAAACAATGTGGAAATGTCAGATACGCCGACGGATACGCTGACCAACACGACGAATCAGTAAAGCGACAATAATCGCCGTACCTGAATACTAAAAGACCGGAGGTAATCCGGTTGTCATATTTTTTGATGGGTAGCAAAAAGAGTGGGGAAAACAGCGCCCCCAGCCCGGCCGCCTCGCCGGGCGGGCGCGGGCTTATAAGGCTCTGGTTTAGTTCAACTTTTTGCGGACGTCGTCGATGCCCTTGGCGATCAGCTCACCGGCCAGTTTGCCCTTGGTTTCGGCGCTGAGGATCTTCTCGGCGGCGGCAATGGCGGCATCGGCGGCAGCGGCGCGAACGTCGGCGGTGGCCTGGGCTTCCGCCTGGGCAATCTTGGTCTCGGCCATCTTGGTGCGGCGCGCGACGAATTCCTCGATCTTGGCCTTGGCTTCGGCTGCCATGCGCTCGGCTTCGGCCTTGGCGCCGGCGACGATCTGCTGGGCTTCGCCTTCGGCTTCCTTGCGCTTGCGCTGGTAGTCGGCGAGCAGCCCTGCTGCTTCGTCGCGCAGCTTGCGGGCTTCGTCGATGTCCGCCTTGATGCGGGCGGCGCGGTCGTCGAGCGACTTGGCCAGCATCTTGTGCACGCCGATGTAACCCAGGCCTGCCAGGAACAGGATAAAGGCCAGGGCTACCCAGGTTTCCGCGTCGAGGAATATCTCGGCCATATCCGTTACCTTTTCAGCGCGTCGGCGACCGCGTCCGCGACGGCCTTGTCGCTCGGCGCCGTGCCGATCAGGCGTTCGACGATGGCGCGGGTGGCGTCCTCGGCGATGCCGCGGACATTGCTCATCGCCGCCGTCTTGGTGGCGGCGATGGTCTTTTCGGCTTCCGCCAGCTTGGCGTTGAGATCGTCTTCGAGCGTCTTGCGGCGGGCTTCCGCCGCCGCCGCCTGCTTGTCGCGGGTCTCGTTGGCGATGGCCTGCGCATTGGCGCGGGCATCGGCCAGCGCCTTTTCGTAGGCCGCCACCGCCTCGTCCGACTGCGCCTTGAGCGCGCCGGCCTCGGCGATGTCGCCATCAATCCGCTTCTGGCGGGCGTCCAGGATGTTGCCGACGCGCGGCAACGCCCATTTCGACATCAGCACAAAGAGCAGGACGAAGGCGAGCACCAGCCACACCAGTTGCGACGCATAGGTCTCCGACTGAAAGGGCGGGAAAGCGCCCTTATGTTCGCCGGCGGGCGCGTGCCCGGTGCTGGTGTTGTGTTGTTCGGCCATCGTCTAGCTCCAGCGCTTGGTCGCGCAATTAAAGTTTAGAGCGCGAACAGCAGCAACAGCGCGATCAGCAGCGAGAAGATGCCGAGCGCTTCGGTGATGGCGAAGCCGAAAATCAGGTTGCCGAACTGGCCCTGCGCCGCCGACGGATTGCGGATCGCCGCCGAGAGGTAGTTGCCGAAAATGATGCCGACGCCGACGCCGGCGCCGCCCATGCCGATACAGGCAATGCCCGCGCCGATGTATTTCGCTGCGACTGGATCCATAACAAGCTCCTTTTTCGTTTTTGACTTCGCCTGGCCTTAATGGCCCGGGTGAATTGCGTCGTTGAGGTAGATGCAGGTGAGAATGGCAAAGACGTAGGCCTGCAGGAACGCCACCAGCGTTTCAAGCGCCATGAGGATGACGATCATGCCGAACGGCAGGATGCCGCCGGCCCAGCCGACCGCGCCCATGGCGCTGCCCATCAGGATGATGAAACCGGCGAAAACCTGCAGCGTGATGTGACCGGCCAGCATGTTGGCGAACAGACGCACCGAGTGCGAGATCGGCCGCGACACGAAGGACAGGACTTCGATGAACACGATCAGCGGCAGGATCAGGATCGGCACGCCTTTCGGCACGAAAAGATTGAAGAAGTGCAGACCGTGCCGGTACAGGCCGTACAACAGCACGGTCAGGAACACGGTGATCGCCAGCGCCGCCGTCACGATGATGTGGCTGGTGACGGTGAAAGTGAAGGGCACCAGGCCGATGAAGTTCACGGTCAGGATGAACATGAACAGCGTGAAAACGAAGGGGAAGAAGCGCATGCCTTCCGAGCCTGCGGTCGAGCGGACGGTGGTTGCGACAAATTCGTAGGATAGCTCGGCTGCCGATTGCAGCCGCCCCGGCACCAGACTCTTCTTCGCCGTGCCGATCACCAAGAAGGCGGTGATGACGATGACCGCCGCGAACATGAAGGCGGCGGAATTGGTGAAGATGATCTCGGTATGGCCGATATGGGCGACCGGAAACAGATCGACAATGCGGAATTGGTGGATTGGATCGGCGGCCATAATGTCGGTCTTTAAGTTCTAGTCGTTTAAACTTTGCTCGCGCACGACACCCGCCGCCCGCATCACGTTCAGTACCCCGGCTGCGAAACCGAGCAGCAAAAATACGATGAGCCCCCACGGCGATATCCCGAGCCAGCGATCGAGGAGCCAGCCGATACCCGCCCCTACGATCACGCCGGCGACCAGCTCGGTCGACATGCGAAAACCGCGTGCGTACGCCGACGCATCGGCGCCTGCGCGAGAAGCGGCCTCGTTTTCGGGAATTCGGTTCGCATCTGCGAGCCGGTCGCCGAGACGTTGGAGCCTCGCGGAGAGAGCAGCCTCATCGGCCGGTGGTTCTGTGCGATCGCCTTGCCCGCGCTTGTCGTCAGCCATGCTTTCGACTCGCGTAGTTGAAGGCCCCGTTCTAGTCCCGCCGCCCTAAAAGCCGCGCGGACCATACTGATCGGGACTCGCGGAGTCAAGGAAGCGGGCACTTCGCCTAAGTATCTGAAAACAAGGCTTAAACACAGAAATTTGGCGGCTCTGGAAAAGCCGGTTGCGTGCACTGCGGCATGATCGTCAACACCAGCCGGCGCCGTCCGGGTTCAGCCGGGCCGCCGGCGGTGCTAAACTCAATTTTCGGGGCCAAAGCGGAGAACGATGACGATGCAACGCCTGACTATGGCCGCCCTTGCCGGCATCGCCTTGCTGGCCGGTACGCCGCTGGCGGCGCAAACTCCTGAGCCGCCGCCGCGCTACACGTTCAACCGCGTCGATGACGGCTTCCTGCGGCTCGACAACAGCAGCGGGCAGGTGACCCTGTGCAGCCAGCGCAATGTCGGCTGGGCTTGTCAGGCCGTGCCGGAGGACCGCGCCGCGCTGGACAGCGAAATCGCCCGCCTGCAGGCCGAGGTCGACCGGTTGACGACCGAGATCGCGGCTTTGCGCGCGCCGGCTGAGCCGCCACGCCCGCCGGGCGATCTGACGCCGCGCAAGGACGACGGCAAGGTCGACGGCAAGACGCTCACGCTAAAGCTGCCGAGCGATGAAGACATCAAATGGGCGCGCGCCGCGATCGAGAAGGTCTGGCGGCAGTTTGTCGACATGGTCGCGGAATTTCAGAAGGGCGCCGGGCGGAAGGGGTAAGCTCTGCCATGCCCCGCAAGCTGTCAGTCGTCACTGAAACGCCCGCGCAAACAATCGCGACCGCGACCCTGCGCGTCGATACCCCCGGTATCGGCTTTATCGATATCACGGCCGACGCCCGTGGCTTTCTTGCCGGCAGCGGCGGACGCGACGGCGTGCTGCTGGTCTTTCTGCGCCATACCTCGGCGTCGCTGACCATTCAGGAAAATGCCGATCCGAACTTTCAAACCGATCTCGTTACCGCGCTTGAACGCCTGGTGCCGGAAAGCGCCGCGGGCCGGAAAATTTGGCTGCATGACGCCGAGGGCCCGGACGACATGCCGGCGCACGTCAAGGCGATGCTCAACGGCGTCTCGCTGCATGTGCCGGTGATGGATGGCGCCCTGGCGCTGGGCACATGGCAGGGGCTTTATCTCGTCGAGCATCGGCGACAGCCGCATGCGCGCGAGGCGATCTTTCAGTTCGTCGGCAGTAAGCGCTAATCGTCCGATTCTAAGCCCTTGCGCTGTCGCCTGTCAGGGTGGAACACTGCACTAAAGACGTATCGGCGCTGGGGCGCCCCGGCATATTGTCGCCGCCCGGCCAGAAGAAAGTTCGATCGGTGGAGAAGCTCGATATCTACCAGTTGGTGATCGCCGACGACCATCCGCTGTTCCGCGGCGCTCTGCGTGAATCCGTGTCCGGACTGCTGGAGCGGGTGGAAATCGCCGAAGCCGGTACTTTCGACGATGTCGTCGCGCTGCTCGACAAGGGCAACGATATCGATCTGGTGCTGCTCGACCTGGCGATGCCCGGCGTGCGCGGCTTTTCCGGCCTGATGTATATCCGCGCCCAATTCCCGAGCGTGCCGGTGATCGTGGTATCGGCCAATGACGACCCGGCGGCGATCCGCCGCTGCATGGAGTTCGGCGCCTCCGGTTTCATCCCGAAAACCCTCAGCGTCGAGGAAATGCGTGCGGCAATTTCACGCATCCTCGGCGGCGGCGTCTGGACGCCCGCCGACGTCGACCTGTCCGCCGGATCGGACGCCGAATCGGCGGCGTTGATGGTGCGGATGGCGACGCTGACGCCGCAGCAGGTGCGCGTGCTGATGATGTTGTCGGAAGGCCTGCTCAACAAGCAGATCGCCTACCAGCTCGGCGTGTCCGAAGCGACGGTGAAGGCGCATGTCTCGGCGATCTTGCAGAAGCTCGGCGTCGAGAGCCGCACGCAGGCGGTGATCGCCGCCGCCAAGATCGAAACCGGCCACTGGTCGCAAGGCGCCAGCGCGGAGAATTGAGCTGCCAGTTGAGTAGGGTGGGCTAAGGCGCGTTAGTCCGCCGAAGCCCGCAGGGCGAAGGCGGATAGCGCCGTGCCCACCGTCTTTGCTAAAATGTGAAGATGCCGAACTACCGTCGAGCCAAATACGAAGGCGGCACGTTTTTCTTCACGGTGACACTTGCCGAGCGTTCGAGCGAACTGCTTGTCAAACATATTGATCGTTTGCGCGCTGCCTATCGCTCCGTTCAGGAATGTCGGCCTTTCGAATCGATAGCAACATGCGTCTTGCCGGACCACTTGCACGCGATCTGGTCGCTGCCGATCAACGATTCTGATTTTGCGATGCGCTGGAATTTGATCAAAGGCGGGTTCTCAAGAGGGCTGCCCGCGCAAGATCGCTCATCAAGCAAAATTACGAAACGCGAAAAAGGAATCTGGCAGAGACGCTTTTGGGAACATGCAATTCGAGACGACGCAGATTTCGCGCGGCACGTCGATTACATTCATTTCAACCCGGTCAAGCATCGGCTCGTATCACGTGTCCAAGATTGGCCCTACAGCAGCTTTCATCAGTTTGTAAAACGCGGTGATCTGCCGGAGGATTGGGGCGGCGATGTTTTGGACATGTCCGGAGCAACATTTGGCGAATAAGCGGTGGGCTCGGCGCTGGCGCGCCTTAGCCCACCCTACAATGTGCTTTCAGGGGAGGGATTAGAAGCTACTCCGCCGCCGCGACGCGCATCACCCGCCATTGCGCCAGGAGCGCGCGCAAGGCCGCCGGCTTCAATGGCTTGTTCAGCAATTGAATATCCTCGGCGCGGGCGCGTTCGCGCACTGCCGGCGAACGGTCGGCGGTGATCAGGATCGCCGGCAGCGGTCCGCAATGTTGGCGCAGCGCAATGATCGCTTCGATGCCGTTGCCCTGATCGAGGTGATAGTCGACCAGCAGGCCGTTCGGCGGGAATTGGCTCTCGGCAATGGCCGCCACGGCGATGTCGAGATCGGGCGCCTTGATCACCTCGCAGCCCCAGCCGCGCAGCAGCATTTCCATGCCGTCGAGCACCGACGGTTCGTTGTCGATGCAGATGGCGGTGGTGCCGGCGAGTTGGCTCGGATCGATGCGCGTCATGTCACGCGCCGGCAGTTCGACCGGCGCCGCATTCGAGCGCGCCACCGAGACGGCGAAATGCGAACCGCCGGAAGCGGGCTGACCGACCTCCACGGTGCAGCCGAGCACGCGCGCCACGCGCTCGACGATCGACAGGCCGAGACCGAGCCCGCGGGCGATGCGCGCGCCTTGCTCCAGCCGGTGAAACTCGACGAAGATATCGCGCTGTTGCGACTCCGGAATGCCGACGCCGGTGTCGTAGACATCGATCCGCAACGACGGGCCCTTGCGGCGGCAGCCGATCAGGACGCGACCGGTCGGCGTGTATTTGATGGCGTTCGACACCAGGTTCTGCACCAGCCGGCGCAACAGCCGGCGGTCGGAACGCACCACCAGCGAACACGGCACATATTTCAGCTCGATACCCTTGGCGCTGGCCAGCGGCGCGAACTCCAGCTCGATCTGGCGCATCAGGTCGTCGATGCGGAAGGAGGAGAACTCCGGCCGCATCGCGCCGGTGTCGAGCCGCGACATGTCGAGCAGCGCGCCAAAGATTTCCTCGACCGCCTCGAGCGAGGCGTCAATATTATCGACCAGCCGGCGGTCGTCGCGGCCGCCGCGTTCGATCAGGCTGGTGACATAAAGCCGCGCCGCGTTGAGCGGTTGCAGAATGTCGTGGCTGGCGGCGGCGAGAAATTTGGTCTTGGAAATATTGGCGGCGTCGGCCTCGCCCTTGGCGCGGGCGAGCGCGACGTTGAGCAGTGTCAGTTCCTCGGTGCGTTCGCGCACGCGCCGTTCCAGGGTTTCGTTCGAGCGCTCCAGCGCCTCGGCGGCCTCGACGCTCGCCGTGATGTCGGTGAAGGTGGTGACGATGCCGCCGTCCGGCATGTGATTGGCGCGCACCTCGATCACCATGCCGGCTTCGGCGAAGCGCTCCATGAACAATTCCTTGCCGGAGACGTAGCGTTCAATCTGCGCGCGCACGATGTCTTCGATGCGCTCCGGCGCGACGTCGCCGCGCTGGCTGTTGAAGCGCAGGATATCGGCGAGCGCCACGCCGACGCGGATCAGGTTCGGCGGCAGATCGAGAATTTCGCCGAACTGCCGGTTCCAGCAGATCAGCTGTAAATCGCGGTCGAACACGGCGATGCCCTGACGCACATGGTCGAGCGCGGTCTGCAGGATTTCGCGGTTGTACTGGATCGCCGCGTTGGCGTCGTCGAGCAGCTTCAAGGCCGCCTTGGTCGAGACCGAGCGCTTGCGCAATAAAAGCGACAGCACCAGCCGCGACGAGGCGCCGCCGATCGCCGAGGCGAGAATATGTTCGGCATGCCGCACCAGGCGGAAGTCGGCCTCGTCCTTGGCCTCCATGCTGATGCGATGCGTCTCGGCGAAAGTCTCCAATGCGCCGCGCGTGCGTTCCTCGCCGAGATAGCGCGCCACCGTAGTGACGAGTTCCTCGACCGTGACCGACGACCGCCACAGCCGGAAGCTCGGCGTCATCGGCGTCAGGTCGGACGGCACGAAGGTATTGGCCTGCATGCGTTCGATCGCCGACGGCTCGTGCCGCAACGAGAAGCCGATATAGCAGAGGATGTTGATGCACAGACTCCACACCACGCCATGCACCAGCGGCGACAGGCTCAGGCCGAACATATGCTGCGGCCGCAGCATGGCGATGCCCCACGGCCCGTCGGTGAGAATGGGCTGGCCGATGAAACCGATGTCGGCGAAGGTCGGCAGCAGCAGCGTATAGGCCCAGATGGCGATGCCGGCGACCATGCCGGCAATGGCGCCGGCGGCGGTGGCGCGCCGCCAGAACAGGCCGCCGAAAAACGCCGGCGCCAGTTGTGCGACCGCCGCGAAGGAGAGCAGACCGATCGAGGCGAGCTGCGCCGGTCCCGCCGCGCGATAATAGAGATAGGCGAGCAGCAGGATGAGAAAGATCGCCAGCCGCCGCACGATCAGCAGCAGCGAGCCGATATTCTCGCGGCCGGACAGAAGGCCTTCGCGCCGTTGCAGCACCAGCGGCATGATCAGGTCGTTCGACACCATGATCGACAACGCCACCGACTCGACGATCACCATCGCCGTCGCCGCCGACAGGCCGCCGACGAAGGCGGCGATGGTCAGCACGTAAGAGCCGGTCTGCAGCGGCAGCGCCAGAACGAACATGTCGCTGTCGACGCTGCCGGGCGGAAAAGTCAACAGGCCGGCCAGCGCGATCGGCACCACGAACAGATTGATCAGCACCAGATAGATCGGGAACAGCCAGACCGCGCGCTTGATCTCGTTCTCATTGTTGTTCTCGACCACCGCGACGTGAAACTGGCGCGGCAGCAGAATGATGGCCATAAGCGACAACAACGTGGTCGCCAGCAACGTGTCGAAGGCCGGCTCGCGCGTGAAGATGGCGCCGGCCTGCGGACTTTGCCGCGCCGCCTCGAACAGCGCGCCGGGACCGCCGAACATCCAGAAGGTCACGAAAATGCCAACCGCGAGGAAGGCGAACAATTTGACGATCGACTCGGTGGCGATCGCCAGCATCAAGCCGTCCTGATGCTCGGTGGCGTCGATATGCCGCGTTCCGAACAGCACGGCGAAGGTCGCCATCGACAACGCGACGAACAGTGCGATATCGCCGAGCAGCGGCCGGGTCAGGTCGCTGATCGGCGTGATATGGGCGAGGATGGTCTCAAGCGACGACGACACGGCTTTGAGTTGCAGCGCGATGTAGGGAATGGTGCCGACAATGGCGATCAGCGCGACCACGGCGGCCACCGCCTGGCCCTTGCCGTAGCGCGCGGCGATGAAGTCGGCGATCGAGGTGATGTTCTGCGCCTTGGCCAGCCGCACGATGCGCAGCAGCAGCGGCGAGAACAGGCCGATCATCAGGACGGGGCCGATATAGATCGTGATGAACTCGTAGCCGGTGCGCGAGGCAGACCCGACCGACCCGAAGAAGGTCCATGAGGTACAGTAGATCGCCAGCGACAGCGGATAGATCATCAGCCGCGCGCGGCCCTCGCGGCCAAGCAGACCCTGGCGCGTCGGCGGGCCGCCGGCGACGCCGTCGTGCGCGCGCGTCCGGTCGCCATAGCTGGCGACCAGAAACAACAGGCCGATATAGGCAAGCGCCACCGCGATGACGACCCAGCCTTGCAGCATGACATCTCCGACTTCGGGCTCAACCGCGCAAATTTACCCCCGTCGCCGCGCATTAGATAGCGGGCCTGCGCTATTTGACGTTGCCCTCGGCACGCGCCATTGATCGCCACGCGCCATATCGACTAAGGAGCCCTGGCGCCGCCGCGCTTCTCCCGTTGGCTCGGTGAATGCCGCCTGCCGAAAGTCCCGCCTTTGCCCGCGCCATCGTTCCCCGATCGCATCCTTCGCCTCCGCGACGTCGCGGAAACGATGATCTTTGCCGCCGCCGGCGGGCTGACCTTCGGCCTGCTCGGCATGCCGGCCGGCTACCTGTCGGGCGCGCTGCTGGTGGTCGCCTGCGCCGCGCTCGGCGGCCGGCCGATGCGCGTTCCGGTGCCGATGTTGCGGGTTCTGCTGGTGCTGATCGGTATTTCGCTCGGCGCCGTGGTGACGCCGGAAACCCTGCGCGGCATGGCGACCTATCCGGTCAGCATCGGCATCCTGATCGTCGCCAGCGCCGTTATCAGTGTCGTCGGCACGTTTTACCTGCGCGCGGTGCATGGCTGGGATACGGTCACGGCCTATCTGGCGGCGGCGCCCGGTGGCCTGTCGCAGGTGATGGCGCTGGCCATCGAGCTGAAAGCCGATGTGCGCGCTGTCGCCATCGTGCAGACCATCCGCGTCGTCATCATTGCCGTCGGCTTTCCGGCCTTGCTGGCAATGCTCGGCCTCGCCCATCAGTCGCAGCGCAGCCTTGGCGGCAGTTTCGAAGTCGCGCAGCTCGACGAACTCGCCATTCTGGTCGCCGTCTCGACGGCGATGGCCTATGTCGCCCATCGCGTGCATTTTCCCGGCGGCCTGTTGTTCGGCGCCATGCTGACCTCGGCGGCGCTGCACGGCACCGACACGCTGCACGTCGTGCTGCCGTGGTGGGTGACCTATACGGTGATGATCGCCTTCGGCGCGGTGTCCGGCTCGCGTTTCGCCAATACACCGCTGCGCATGCTGTTGCATTACGTCGGCGCCGCCTTCGGTTCGTTTGCCACCGCGCTGGCCATCACCGCGATCTTCGCCGCCATTCTGGTGCAGGTGCTGACGGTGCCGCTCGCCGAAGTGATGATCGCCTACGCGCCGGGCGCGGTCGATGCGATGCTGCTGCTGGCGCTCGCGCTCAATCTCGATCCGGTCTATGTCGGCGCGCATCATTTGACGCGCATCTTCTTCGTGCTGCTGACCATGCCGATCGTGGTGCGCCGCCAGGCGCGGGCCGTCCGCAAGGCGGACGAAGCGCCGACACCGAAGCAGCCGCGGCCGCCGTTTCAGGATTAAGGCTTGTCAGGATCAAGGCTTGTCAGGATTAAGGTTTGCCGGCGCGGCGCGTGGGGGTGCTGGTCATGCCGCGACACATCGCGCTAGTATTGGAAGTAACGAGAACAATAGTCAGGGAGGCTGCCATGATCGCCGTTATCCGGTTGCTGCTTTGCGCTGTCGCGGGTGTCTTCGCCGTTGGTCACGCCGCCGCCCAAACATTTCCGGATCGGCCGGTGCATATTCTGGTGCCTTATGCCGCCGGCGGCGCCGTCGATGTCCTGGCGCGAACCATCGGCCAATCGCTGGGAAAGACCTGGGGCAAGCTGCCGGTGATCGAGAACAAGCCCGGCGCCGGCGGTATCATTGCCTCGCAGGCGCTCACGCAATCGCCGCCGGATGGCTATACGCTCATTCTCGTCGCCAGCGGCCACCCGCTCAACCAGTTCTTCTATCCCAAGCTGCCTTACGACACCTTCAAGGACTTTACCGCCATCAGCGAAGTCGCGTCGTCGCCGCTGGTCGTGGTCGTTGGCAAGAACAGCGAAGCAAAGAGTCTCCAGGATATTCTAGCGGCGTCGCGCGCCAAGCCCGGTTCGCTGTCCTATGGGATGGCCGGCAATGGCACCTCGGCGCATCTTGCCGGCGAACTGCTCAATCATCTCGCCAAGGTGAAGATCGTCGCGATCCCGTACAAAGGCGGCGCGCCGGCGCTGCAGGCGGTGATGGCCGGCGATATCCCGATCAGCATCAATCCACTCTCGGAGGCAGTCGGGCAAATCGCCGGCGGCACGGTGCGCCCGGTTGCGATCACCAGCGCGCAACGGTCGCCGGTTTTGCCCGAAGTGCCGACCGTCGCCGAAGCCGGCGTGCCCGGCTACGATACCTCGGTTTGGTGGGGTTTTCTCGGCCCCGCCGGCATGCCGCCGGCGCTCGTGGCGAAAATCCATGAGGATCTCGCGGCGGCGCTGAAAGACCCGGCGGTTGTCGATTATCTGAAGAAGACCGGCGCTTCGCCGGTTGGCAGTTCGCCCGCGGCGTTCGACGCCTTCATGCATGCCGAGGCCGATAAATGGGGACCCATTCTGAAGGCCGCCAATATCCGCGCCGAGTGATACCCGGCAGTCATCTATCAGGGAGCGATAACATCATGTGGCGCAGGACATTCGGCTTTGCTTTCGTCGTGGCCCTGTTTGGCCTTGTCGTCGCTCATGCGGACGATGCCGACGTCAAAAAGGTACTGGCACCCACCGGTTCATTGCGTGCCGCGCTCTATGTCGGCACGCCGACCTCCGTGCTCGATCCGAAAGCGAGCGAACCGCGCGGCGTCGGCTATGAGCTGGGCAAGGAATTGGCGCGCTACCTCGGCGTCCCTTACGAGCCGATCGTCTATCCCAAGAATGCCGACGTGCAGGACGCGATCAAGACCGGCAAGGCCGACGTCGCCTTCACCAATGCCTCGGCCGCGCGGCAGAAGGAAATGGATTTCGGCCAGCCCTATCTGCTGATCGAACTCGGCTATCTGGTGCGCGGCGATTCAAAGATCGCCGCTGCCGCCGACGTCGACCAGAAAGGGATCAAGATCGGCGCGGCGGCCGGCAGCACGTCGGCATCGACATTGTCGCACGATCTGAAAAACGCCGAGCTTGTGCTGGCGCCGACAAATCAAGCCGGCGCCGAAATGCTGGCCGAGGGAAAAATCGACGCCTTTGCCACCAACAAGGCGACCTTGTTTGAACTGGCGTTGAAAGTGCCGAATTCCAAGGTGCTGCCGGATCGGTGGGGCGAGGAGCGGCACGCAATCGCCATCCCGAAGGGACGGGAGAGTGGCCTGCCGGCCATCAAGGCGTTCACCCAGGACGTTCTCAAGAGCGGGCTGGTGAAGTCGGCGATGGATCGGGCGGGCCTGCGCGGCGCGTTGCCGGCGAAGGCGGAGTAACTACTCCGCCGCCAGTTGCTGGCGCCGCTTCGGCAGTTGCAGCCGTTCCCAGACATCGACCAGCGCCTCGGCCAAAGCGTCGATCAGCGCGTCGTCGTGATAGGGCGACGGCGTGATGCGCAGGCGTTCCTCGCCGCGCGGCACG
>CAIMEA010000060.1 GCA_903839845.1 uncultured Hyphomicrobiales bacterium | reverse complement strand
GTTGCAGCGGTCGCCTGCGCATCAAGTTGCGCGCGGGCGCCGGTTGCGACGCTGGCGAAATTGGTGGGATCCGGCGCTGTTGTCGTGTTCGCGGAGCGCGTCACGAAATCTGCCACCGGATCGTTGGCAATGCCGGTCGGCAGCGCGGTGGGTTTCAGCTTGGTTGCCTGCAGGCCTTGATCAATGGCCGCGCGTTGAGCCGCCCATGCCGGAGTTGACCTGACCGGGCTTTTTTGGACCAAGTTTTGTGAGAAACTTAGCTTGGAAAGGAGCCTTGGTTATGCCGAAGAAGCGGTTCAGCGCGGAGCTGTAAAAGCCGGAGCAATAATCCCTCACTGAAGCGGCCGATTTGTTTGGCTGCGCCGGAGTAAAACTGCGGCGGTTAGAGTCCTTTGCCTGATTCAGCAAGGGGCGGGGGATGAAGACAGTGGAGCTTTACGCGCGGGTCCGACACGCGGTTTTGATCGAGGGTATTAGCGAGCGCGCTGCTGCGGATCGGTTTGGGATCAACGCCAGAACGGTCTCGAAGATGCTGAAGTTCTCGGTGCCGCCTGGATACGTGCGCACGAAGGCGCCATTCCGACCAAAGCTCGATGAGTTCACCGGCGTAATTGATGCGATTTTGGCAGCCGACAAGGCTCGGCCGAAGAAGCAGCATCATACATCAAAGAG
This sequence comes from uncultured Hyphomicrobiales bacterium, assembly GCA_903839845.1. Classification (GTDB taxonomy): domain Bacteria; phylum Pseudomonadota; class Alphaproteobacteria; order Rhizobiales; family Xanthobacteraceae; genus Pseudolabrys. The sequence goes on along the minus strand of CAIMEA010000060.1, from coordinate 2,262 downwards.
GATCTTCGAGCGGCTGCGCGATGAGCACGGCTTCACGGGTAGGATCACGATAGTGAAGGACTACGTGGCGGGTTGGCGCCAGCGGACGCAGGAGATGTTCGTACCACTTGTGCATCCGCCAGGACATGCGCAGGCGGACTTTGGCGAAGCCATCGGCGTGATTGGCGGTGTCGAGCGCAAGATCCACTTCTTTGCGATGGACCTGCCGCACTCTGATGCGATCTTCGTCGCGGGTTACCCGGCAGAGACGACAGAAGCATTCTGCGATGGGCACGTGCGAGCGTTCGCTTTCTTTGATGGCGTGCCGCAGTCGATCCTCTATGACAACACAAAGATCGCGGTTGCCCGCATTCTCGGTGGCGGCAAGCGTCAGCGCACCCGGGTGTTCAGCGAGTTGCAATCGCATTACCTGTTCACGGATCGATTTGGTCGCCCGGGCAAGGGTAACGACAAGGGCAAGGTCGAGGGGCTCGTTGGGTATGCGCGGCGGAACTTCCTCGTACCGATTCCCGTGTTCGCTGACTTTGAGGCCTTGAACACGCATCTTCTGGAGGGCTGCCGGAGGCGCCTTGCGGATCGACTGCGAGGCCATGACGGGACGATTGGCGAGCGGCTTGAACGCGATCTCGCCGCCTTCCAGAAACCACTGCCGGCTCCCTACGATGCTTGCGACAAGAAGCCTGGCAGCGTCACCTCGCTCTCGCTGGTGCGCTATCGGCTGAATGATTACTCGGTGCCGACGGCCTATGGACACCAAAAGGTGCTGGTCCGTGGCTATGTGCACGAGGTCGTCATCGCCTGCGGCGCCAAGGTGATTGCGCGCCATCCCCGCTCCTATGAGCGTGAGGACTTCGTATTTAATCCGCTGCACTACCTGGCGCTGATTGAGCAGAAGACCAATGCGCTCGACCAGGCAGCCCCGCTCGCCGATTGGAAGTTGCCCGAGGAGTTCGCGACCCTGCGACGGCTTCTCGAATCGCGTATGGGCAAAAAGGGCAAGCGCGAGTTTGTACAGGTGCTGCGGCTGATGGAGGTGTTCAACATCGGCGACGTCGCCGCTGCCGTGCGCGATGCCATCGCGCGCGGCGCGATCGGCTTCGATGCCGTAAAGCATCTGGTGCTGTGCCGTATCGAGCGACGCCCGCCGCGCCTCGACATGACAATCTATCCGTATCTGCCCACAGCAACGGTCGCGACAACATCAGCGCGGTCGTACATGGATCTGTTGGCCGGAGTTGCGGCATGACCGACACACCGCAGATCTTGCTCGCCCACCATCTGAAGGCGTTGAAGCTACCGACGTTCTTGCGGGAGTACGACAAGGTTGCTCAACTGTGCGCGGCTGAAGGCGTCGACCATCCGCGGTACCTGATGCGGCTGGCTGAGATGGAGATGATTGATCGCGAGCGACGCATGGTGGAGCGCCGGATCAAGGCGGCACGGTTCCCGACCGTCAAGAGCCTCGACAGCTTCGACTTCCTGGCCTTGCCTTCGCTGAATAAAATGTTGGTGCTGGAGCTGGCGCGCTCGGACTACATCGGACGGCGCGAGAATATCATCGCTGTCGGTAACAGCGGCACGGGCAAGAGCCATATCGCGCTCGGGCTCGGCTTGGCGGCCTGTCAGAAGGGTCTATCGGTCGGCTTCATCACGGCATCGGCTCTGGTCCACGAACTGCTCGAAGCACGCGACGAAAAGCGGTTATTGCGACTTCAGCGTCAGCTCGCCAGCTACAAGCTACTGATCATCGACGAACTCGGCTATGTGCCGCTCTCTGCGACCGGGGCTGAGTTATTGTTCGAGGTCTTCAGCCAGCGCTACGAGCGTGGCAGCACGCTGGTCACGAGTAATCTACCGTTCGACGAGTGGACATCCGTGTTCGGCTCCGAACGGCTCACTGGCGCGCTCCTCGACCGCCTCACGCATCACGTTCATATCCTGGAGATGAACGGCGACAGCTTCAGGCTCGCTCACTCCAAACGCCGGTCACGCCGAGCCCGGTCAGAACCGCCCTCGGACACCGCCCCTCAGGAATGAAACGCGACAAGCAACAAGGCCCCCGATATCGGGGGCCTTGTTGCTTGCGTCCGTGCTGCACTTTTACTCCGGCTTGCCGCTGCAGAATCCCTCCGGCGTTGACACATGCCACTTTACGGTTTCAGGATTTTTGAGAACTAGGAAAAGCCGTGCGACATCCCCATCCAAACATCAACGCGTGCATCAACCTCCGCGGTCACTGCGCGATCGGCATAGCCTAGGGTG
>CAIMEA010000059.1 GCA_903839845.1 uncultured Hyphomicrobiales bacterium | reverse complement strand
GGCCTTGCGGAGCAAACCTATAAACACCGCGCGCGGAGCGCCGGGCAACCGGCAACTGCGTGGTGACTTGCTCGTGTGAATCTAAACTCACAATCACACGAGGCTGCGGGGTTGTTGCGACCCCGGCGTTCCGCGCGCCCTCGTTTGGCGCATGTCGGGTTTACCCGATAGGCGCAATTGAAAAGAGGGCGAAGATGGAAAGCGAACCTGGAATGCAGGCGTGCCCGGCGCCTTCACAAAAAATACGGGCGATGACGCACGTCTGCATGGCGTCGTCATCGCGAACTTCTCCCGGCCTCATCCTGAGGAGCGCTCCGCAGGAGCGCGTCTCGAAGGACGAGGCCGCCCCATCCTTCGAGACGCCCGGCTTTCCCGGGCTCCTCAGGATGAGGACAGATGATCCGCTGTCTGGAAATTGAATCCTGAACGGCGGCCTCGGTCGTCCGGCGCACCAACCGAATTGACTCGTATCAATGCCGCCCGCCGCCGGGAGACCGAAGCTGACGGTAACCAGAGGAGCCAATCATGCGCGCACTCGCATTGACCCGTTTCACCGCCGCTCTCGGCCTTGCCGCTTTGCTTGCCACAACAGCCCTTCCGGCGCGCGCCGCGCCGGTGCCCTCGGGCACGGTCGCGCTGAAGTCGGCGCTGTCCGGCGACCTTATCGATGTGCGCGTGCGCGGCCGCGGCGGCCGCGGCGCGGCCATCGTCGGCGGCATCGCCACCGGGCTCATTCTCGGCGGCATCATCGGGTCGCAGCAGCCTTATTACTATGGCGGCCCGCCGGCCTATTATGGCCCGCCGACCTATTATCCGCCCGGCTATTACGGCCCGGTCTACGGCCCGCGCTATGGCGGCCCGCCGGACTGGATCGCGTATTGCTTCTCGCGCTACCGCTCGTTCGATCCGGCGAGCGGCACCTATGTGGGCTATGACGGCCGCCGCCATTATTGCCGCTAATAACGTTCAAAATAAAAAATGCCCGGCGCGTGTGCCGGGCATTTCGCCTGCTGTTTCGCTTCGGCGCGCCGTCTCAGTCGTCGCGATAGACCTTCTCGCGCCGCTCGTGGCGTTCCTGCGCTTCGACCGATAGAGTCGCGATCGGCCGGGCCTCGAGGCGGCGCAGCGAGATCGGCTCGCCGGTTTCCTCGCAATAGCCATAGGTGCCGTCGTCGATGCGGGCGATCGCCTCGTCGATCTTGGCGATCAGCTTGCGCTGGCGGTCGCGCGAGCGCAGCTCGATCGAGCGGTCGGTTTCCGACGAGGCGCGATCGGCCAGGTCGGGGTGATTCACGTTCTCCTCCTGCAGGTGCAGGAGCGTTTCCTTCGCTTCCTTCAGAATGTCCTCGCGCCAGGCGAGCAGTTTCGCGCGAAAATATTCGCGCTGGCGCTCATTCATGAAAGGCTCCTTATCGGACGGCCGATAAGGCTTAACTTTGGCCAACATCCCACTGACTCCCTGACTTATTATTATATTGAGTGAAGTCCCCTCCCGATGCGGCGAGCTTATATACGCCCGCCACGCAGGCGACAATATCTGCCTGCGCCGGCTCCACTTGCCCGATTATTATGAAAGCTCAATGACTTCGGTCTGGGAAGGGAACTTCGCCGCTATGCTTAAAGCTGGCGGATTCCGGCCTTGGCGATTTCCACCGCCACGCGCAGCTCGATCTCGCCCATCACCGCGTCGAGGCCGGGGTCGCCGGTACCCTCGGAAAGGCCGTCGGCGGCCACTTTCAGGCGGGCAATGGTCGATTGATCCAGGTTGCCGTCGAGCATGCCGAGCTTGAGGTCGTCGAGCACATCGAGCGCCTTGCGGCCCTTGGCGACCGCGCGTTTCTTGCGTTCGGTCGGGCTTTCAATGCCCTGCAGGGCCATCAGCCCGTCGAGGCTGGAAACCGAGCGCAACGAGGGGGCCGCGGCGGTATTGTGTGGCGCTTCCTGCTCGCTGACAGAGAAGCCGCCGGCGGCCGGGCGCCGCGCGGCGCCCGCTTTGCCCGCTACCCCCGCTGCGTTGGTTCCGTAGATGCGCATTGAAAATGATCCCAGCCGATCGGCCGTCGGCCCCCCGACAAGTTCAAACCTGCGCTTGATCTGCCCCCTTTGAAGTGGTCCTCCCTGAGGTATGGTTTTGACCATGGAGGATGAGATCAATGGCAAGGAAGAGGCATACGGCGGAAGAGATCGTTGCGAAGCTTCGGCAGGTCGATGTGTTGATGGCGCAGGGTCG
>CAIMEA010000058.1 GCA_903839845.1 uncultured Hyphomicrobiales bacterium | reverse complement strand
GTCGCCCATGATCGGATGCCCGATATGCGCCAGATGCACCCGGATCTGGTGGGTGCGGCCGGTTTCCAGCATGCAAGCGAGCAGGCTGGCGATCGGCTTTCCCACGTCCTTGCCTGCGTGTTTGATATCCTGCGCTTCGTAGCGCTCGCGCATTTCCCAATGGGTGATGGCGTCGCGGCCGCCCTCGCGCACCGCCTGCTTCTCGCGATTGATCGAACTGCGGTCGAGTGGCGCGTCGATTGTGCCCTTGATGCGATCCGGCGCGCCCCAGACGACGGCGAGATAGCCGCGTTGCAGGCCGCTTTCCAGCTTGTCGGCGAACTGCTTGGACAGATGCCGATGGGCGCGGTCGTTCTTGGCCACCACCATCAGGCCGGTGGTGTCCTTGTCCAGCCGGTGCACGATGCCCGGCCGCTTGACGCCGCCGATGCCGGACAGGCTGTCGCCGCAATGCGCGATCAGCGCGTTGACCAAGGTGCCCGAGGCGTGGCCGGCCGACGGATGCACGACCAAGTCCTTCGGCTTGTTGATGACGATGAGCTGGTCGTCCTCATAGATAATGTCGAGCGGGATCGCTTCGCCGCGCGGCACGGCTTCTTCCGGCGGCGGCAGATTGACGCTGACGACCTGGCCGGATTTGACGTCGGCCGACGGATCAAGGATCGTCCGGCCGTCGATAGTCACCTGGCCGTCGAGGATCAGCGCTTTCAGGCGCGAGCGTGACAGCGCCGGAATACGCGCCGCCAATACGCGGTCGAGCCGTCCGCCGGCTTCATCCGGCGCAATGGTCACGCTGCCGATCGTTTCCGTCACTTCGTCCGTCATGCTCTTTATTCTGGTCTCTTGAACTCTTAAGGCCCGCCGATGTCCAACGACGCAAAACCACTCGATGCCGATCAGGCCGCGGCGCTGAACCGCATCCGCCGGCTGATGATGATCGCTTCCGTTACCACGTTTGTCGCCATAGCGATTGTTTTCGGCGTCATTGGCTTCAAAGTCTATAAATCGGCCGATGCGGCGCCGCCGCTGGCGGCGGCCGAGGCCAGCCTGCCGCCGGGCGCCAAGGTCCTGTCGACCGCTATCGGCGACCGCCGGCTGGTGCTGACCTTGGACATCGCCGGCGCGGTGGAATTGCGCAGTTTCGACCTGGAAACGCTGCGGCCGATCGGCCGATTGCGGCTGGAATCGAAGCCCTGACGCCGCCGGGCCTTTTTCCGGGGCCTTAAGCTTGCGTCCCCGCCGGATCGCGGCTATCTCCGGGGGCTTGTTACTTCTTGGCCCAAGCTCCCTTCGTCTAGCGGCCCAGGACGTCGCCCTCTCACGGCGAAAACAGGGGTTCGAGTCCCCTAGGGAGCGCCAACAGCACCGGCGCTGGTGAAGGCCACACATTATGACATCCACCACCACCGAGGCCTGGCCGACCGAACTGCGCCTGCACAAAGGCGGCAGGACGCTGACCATATCGTTCGACAGAGCGGGCGCCTTCGACCTGCCGGCCGAATATCTGCGCATCAAGAGCCCGAGCGCGGAAGTGCAGGGTCATTCGCCGTCCGAGCGCAAGACCGTGCCCGGCAAGATCAATGTGGCGATTATTGAAGTTTTGCCGGTCGGCAATTACGCGGTGCGGCTGGTGTTCGACGACATGCACTCGACCGGCATCTATAGCTGGGGCTATTTGCTCGATCTCGGCCGCAACTTCACCGCCTATTGGCAGGATTATCTCGACGAGCTGGCGGCGAAAAATCTGAAACGCGAGCCGCCTTCGCGCAAGGTCTGATACTTGTTCTGATCCTTGGCCTGAGCCTCGCTCACGCTCAGAGAGCCGCGCGGAAGATCTACGGCAACTTTGTCTTGCGCGCCATTGTATAGCCGAGCATCACCGCTTCGATCAGCGCGGCGATCTGCATGTTCGGCGGCGTGGCGAGCGCGTCTTCCGCCTTGTTGACGGCCGCCGATTTGTGGCGCGTCGCATAGAGCGCGAACAGCACGACCAGCGCGATGCCGCCATAGATCGCGGCCATGATGAGATAGGCGTAGAGCGCGCCATAGCTTTGCGTCAGCGCCAGGGTGCCGGCGCCGCTCGCATAATACAGCGCGACGACGGCGAAGGCCACCAGCAACGCCGCGCCGAGGGCGCGGCGCAACAGGCGGCCGAACAGCCGATTGAATGTCACGTCGACGATATCGTTGAGCTGCATGGCTTTGCCTCTCAGGCTTTGCCTCGCTCTAGCGCCGGCTCATTCCGTACAGGAAACCGACGCCGGCAGCGATCGCCAACATGGTCAAAGGCCGGTTCTCGACTTCACTGACGACCTTCTTGATCGCGTCACCGCCAATATTCACGGCCTTGTCAGTTACATTTTCCGACACCGACTGCGCGCCGTCGCGCACGCGATCCATGATACCGGCGAGCGCGTCATTGACGAATTCGGATATCTCGCTGGCGCCGCCGGAGACTTCCCGCTTGGTCTGGCCGCCGAGGCGTTGCAGGCGCTTTTCCAGATCGCCCATCAGTTCCTGAATGGCGGCGATCTCGTCGGCGGTCGACGTGGCAACTTTGCTGCGCGTACTCATGGTATTCCCCTCGAATTTTTGAATTGGTCACTGTGCTGCCAATTCAACGCTGCGCCGCGGCAATAGTTCCATCGCCGTGGTCTAGCCGGGGAGGACGAGTTCGTCCTGAGGGAAAATGTGCTGAATGGCGACCATCGCCACGATCAGCAGCGGCACCGCCAGAAACGCGCCGGCCGGGCCCCACAGCCAGGTCCAGAAAATCAGCGACAGGAACACGGTCAGCGGCATCAATGTGAGCCGGCGGCCCATGACGGCCGGCGTGATGAAATGGCCTTCCAGCGTGGTGAACGCCAGATAGGCCAGCGGCGCGATTAGCGCATGGGCGACAGTCGGGAAAGTGACGATACCGACCGCGAGCAACACGCCCTGCATCAGCAGCGCGCCGATATAGGGAATGAAATTCAGCAGGAAGGCGAGCACGCCCCAGGCGATCGGGCTCGGCAGGCCGACGGCAAAGGCGATCACCGTCGCCGCGACGCCGACGGCGAGATTAATCACCGCAACGACGCTGAGATACTCCGTCAGGCTGCGCTCCATGGCGTTCATGATCTTGAGCGCGCGCAGGCGCGCTTCGTGATCGGTGAACTGCGTGACAAAGGCGTGGCGCAGCCGCGCCCGGCCGAGCAGGACAAAGAACAACGTGCCGAAGAAGATGAAAATCTGCCCGATCGCCGGCGTGATGATGGTGAGCGCCGGTTGCACGAAACTGACGATATCGATGCCAAGGCCGGATTTCTCGCTTGTCGGCAGGATGGCGTTGCGCAGCTCCTGCAAGGCCTCCAAGGGCCGGTTGAGAAATTGGAATTTCTCTTTGATCGTGGCGCCGATTTCCGGCGCCTTGCCGATCCAGTCGAGCGCCGGCGCGGCGAGCAAAGCGATGACGCCATAGACGATAATGATCACCAGCAGCCACAGCGCGATCGCGGTCAGCAAAGGTGGAATGCCGGCTTTGGTGGCGCGCCCCGACAACGGCCCGAGCATGAAGCCGATGACGAAGGCGCAGGTTGCCGGCAGCAGCACCGGCCGCGCCAGTTCAAGCGCGGCGATCAGTGCGATGACGAAGATGCCGCAGACCGCGGCTTGCGACGCGGTCGACCAGCCGGAGGACGCAGGCGCTATTTGACTCTCGGACGACGGCGCGGCGGCGGGCTCCGTGCCGTTTTTCTGTGCGACCGATCGAATATCCACAAACCACCCCCGCCGCTCGATTCCAATGTCGATAACGGCGCAGACGGTGATTGGTTGCGTGCAGGTCCGAAACGAAAAAAGCCCGCGCGTTGCGGGCCTTCAATCGCGGGAAAATGGTGGGCGGTATAGGGATTGAACCTATGACCCCACCCGTGTGAAGGGTGTGCTCTCCCGCTGAGCTAACCGCCCGGCCATTTCGGCGCGATATAAGGAGGGCCTCGCTTGGGTGTCAAGCGATTGCATTAAAAGCGAAACCAACGCCTTCAGGGAAGACGCGGGTGGCGCGAAATACTCATTAAAGTGCTGGATTCCGGGTTCTCGCTTCGCGAGCCCCGGAATGACGGAGGCGCCGGATTCCGGAGCGCACCCGTAAGATTCAGGCGCGCGCCGGAATGACCCAAAAGGTCAATTCTTCGCTTTGGGCTCGTCCTCGTTGCCGACGCGCGAGGCGTGGTTCTGCAGCGCGCGGATGCGGTCGGCGAGATTGCCGCCAGCGCCGCCGACATCGGGATTGCCGCCGACCACGGTAAGGCCAGAGCGATCGCGCACCGACTCCGCCGCCAGAATGGCGTCGATCGGCGAATTGGGTCCTTCAAGTGCGGAGGCGAGGCGGGCGACTTCGGCCGCGACGTCATTGATGCGCTCGCGCAGCAGGGCATTCTCGACGCGTTCGGAGGCCCAGCTTTCTTCCGCTTCGCGCTTCATCGTGCCGAGGTCGCGGGCCGAGCGGTCGCGCTCGTCGCGGGCCTGGTCGAGTTCGGCCTGCAACTGGGCATTCTCGGTGCGCAACTGCTTGGTCGCGGAATTGGCGCGGCCGTCCAGTTCGGCGATGGCCGCGCGCAGATCGGCTTCCGTCTTGCGCGCCGCTTCCAGTTCGACGCGAACGTGTTTGAGTTCGGTTTCGCTTTCGCCGAGCGCGCGCGCCTGCTCGCCGAGGCGATTTTCCAGATCCTGCGCGCGGCGGCCGAGAAGCTCGGCTTCGGTGGTCTGCGCCACCAGGGCCTGCTCGAGTTCGGAGACGCGGCGGCCGAGATTCTCGACCTTGCCGCGCTCTTCCTGCAATTCCTGGGTCGCGGCCTTGAGTTCGACGCGCTCGGCGTCGCGCCGGTCTTCCACCGTCTTGAGGTCGCTGTTGGCCACGGTCAGCCGGTCTTTCAGCGCATCGACCTGGGTCTTGAGCGCGACGATTTCGACCTTCTGCGATTCGGCGATGCCGGAGCGCTCGTCGAGTGCGCCCATCATGCGGCCGAGTTCGGATTCCTTATCATACAGCGCGCGCTGGGCGTCGAGCATGGCGCTGGTCTTGACCGAGAATTCTTCTTCCGTCGTGCGCAACTGGTCGCGCAACGCCTTGTCGCGCGCTTCCAGCGCGTAAATGGTGGCGGCCTTTTCGCCGAGTTCGAGCTTCAGCCGGTTGATGGCGTCGCCCTTCTTGCCGAGTTCGGCGAGCTGGCTGGTGCTCTTGGTGCGCAGGTTCTCGACGCTGACTTCGAGGCGTCGCGTCGACATCGCGAATTCGGCGCGCAGCTGATCCTTGTCGGCCTGAATTTCGGCCATCGACAAAGGCGTCGCCGCCTCTAAGCGGCGCATGGTCAGGCGCACAGCGCGGCCATGAACGAGGGGGACGACGACGAGCCCGACAAGGGCTGCGACGAGAAATCCGATCCCGAAATACATGATCGGTTCAATCATGGAACGACGCCTCCAGTAACCCTCACCGCGAAAGCCCCGCGGAAACCATGACACGACCGGCCAGGCGCTGCCAGCACGTCCAAAGATTAACCTAAACCCGCCTGCGCGTCGCCGGCGGTTAACCGCGAGCGACGCGCAAGCGTGTAAGTCACAAAAGTTAAGGAGCTAAACCCGTCAGAACGGGTTCCAGGTCGCCTTCGGCGTAAACTTGAGATAGCCGATATTGGCGCCGAGGCGCAGGCCCACGCCGGAGCGGATCGGCACCAGGATGACATTGTCCGCCGTCAGCGCGGTCATGCCGAAGCCTCCGATGAAATAGGCGGACCCGTCGATGCCGGCGAAGCGCTGGTAGATCGCGTCGGTGGACGGCAGGTTATAGACTAGCATCATGGTGCGGGCGCCTTCGCCGCCGGTGTCGAAACCGATCGACGGACCCTCCCAGAACACGCGGCGGTCGCCGGCATTCTTGGTGTAGAGCGTGCCATCGCCGTAGCGCAGGCCGACGATGAACGCGCCTGAGCCTTCCTGGCCGAGGACGTAGCCATTCGGCTGGCCCCACTGGCTGAAAGCCTTTTCGATAACCTGGGCGAGGCCGCGCGAGACCGAGCCGAAGAATTTGTGGCCCTGGCCGACGATCTCATCGGCGCTGAAGGTGCCGGGCCGCGACGGCTGGATCTGCTGCGGTGCTTGCTGTGCCTGCGGCGCTTGCGTGGCCTGCGGCGCTTGCGGACTCGGCGTCGAGCCGGGCGGCGGGCTTTGCGCCGCGGCGATGTCCGCGCCGAAGGCGAGCAGGCAAAGGCTCAAGGTCGCCAAAATATTGGCCGCTAAGCGCAAGGGTGCGCGCATCGAATGCTCCATTGAAAGTCGAAACCCCGTTCCCGGCTTAACTCTATGCTCACCGCGACGACCGTAATGTGGCGACGGCCCCTCAATCGGTGCGAATCGAACCTTATGCCGCCACGAACTATGACCAGACTGCGTCAGCAACGGAAGCCGCCTCCGGCCCGGCCCCGGCTGCCAATATCGACTTTGGCCCTGATCGCCGCCATTTTGCTGGCGCTATGGGCCGGCACCCAGGCGCCGAAGGCATCGCCGGCCGATCGGCTGGTGGTCAATCCGGCCAGCGGACTGGCCATCAGCGGCTTCGATCCGGTGGCCTATTTCAGCGAAAACAAGGCAATCCAGGGCCGCCCGGACCTCGAATTGACCCAAAACGGCGCGGTTTGGCGCTTTCTGAATGAGGGCAACCGGTCGGCCTTTATCGAACATCCGGAAGTCTATACGCCGCAATTTGGCGGCTATGACCCGGTGGCGATAGAAAGAGAGACCTCGGTGCCGGGGCACCCTGAAATCTGGGCGGTCGTGGGCGAACGGCTTTATCTTTTCTATAATGCCACAGCGCGGACGGCCTTTCTCAACGACACGGCCCGCATCGTCGAAAGCGCGACGCGCAAATGGCCTGAGGTCGCCCGCACCATCGGGCAGTGACCTCAGTCACGCGGATTGGGACGCTTTCGCGATGGCCGGATCGCCCCAAGCGATGAAGCCCGGCACCAGAAATTTCTCCGCGACATGACCGAAAGTCAGCGGGCCTCCCTGCGGCGTCGTCACTGTTCCACCGGCGGCAACAAGAATAGCGCAGCCGGCCGCGACGTCCCATTCGCGGGTCGGCGACAGCCGGGGATATATGTCGGCCGAGCCTTCGGCGATATGACAGAATTTCACCGCCGAGCCGCACAGATAGCGTTTGGCCACCGGCAGCCGCGACAGAAAGTCTTCCGTCACCTCATCGAGATGCGTGCGCGAGGTCGCCACCGTCAAACGCGACGGCGCCGGTCGCGCGCGGATGAAGCTTCGATCATAGGCCTCGCTCGGCGGCGCGCCGACTTTGAGCCGCAGCCGCTCGGCCTTGCCGCCAACGACGCCGCGCCAGAGCAAGCCCTGCGCCGGCGCGGCAATGATGCCGGCGATCGGCGTGCCATTGGTGACCAGCGCCACGTTGACCGTGAACTCGTCGCGGCCGGCAAGAAACTCCTTGGTGCCGTCGAGGGGATCGACCACGAGAAAGCTCGGCCCCAGCGCGCCCGAAGGCCGCGAGCCGACGCTTTCCTCGGCGATCACCGGGACGCCGGGCAACAGCCGGGCGAGACCCTCGAGGATCAAGGCCTCCGAGGCTTCGTCGGCTGCGGTCACCGGCGACAGGTCCTTCTTGACCCGTTGCGCTACGGAAGAAAACGGCGTGGCCAAAGTCGCCAGCGCGGCGCGCGACACGATCTCGCTCAAACCGTCGAGAACCTGTTCAGCCTGGCGGGGGCTTATCTCCGGTCCGTCTGTCGCTGCTCGCACGTGCCCTGTCGCCCCTTGCCGGAAGTTTCAAGCCCAATATCCAACCTTGGCGGTCGCGGACGCGCGGTGTATCACGCGCGACAGGCCGATACGACAAGCGATTCGCCCTTTCCTTGATAGCCTTTTTTGGCAGCTTTTTGATTCCTTGCACGTCAACGGAGACAGTCCATGTCCGGAGCCCCCCTTGAAGCGCTCGATCTTGCAGCCCTGTTGTGCTCGCGGGTTTGTCACGACCTGATCAGCCCGGTCGGCGCCATCGTTAACGGGCTGGAAGTCCTGGCCGAGGACAAGGACGCGGAAACCCAGGCTTTCGCGCTCGAACTCATCAAGAAGAGCGCCAACACAGCGTCCGCCAAGCTGCAATTCTGCCGCATCGCCTTTGGCGCGGCAGGCTCGGCCGGTTCGCAGATCGACACCGGCGACGCCGAGAAGATATCGCGCGGCTTTCTCGAGGATGAGAAAACGAAACTGGCCTGGAACCTGCCGCGCATCCTGCTGGCCAAGAACCGGGTCAAGCTGCTGCTTAATATGCTGCTGATCGCCGGCCAGACCATCCCGCGCGGCGGCCAGCTCACCGTCGACCCGATCGGCGAGGGCGACACGATGGGCATCAAGGTCACCGCCGCGGGCACCAACGCCAAGATCCTGGCAACCGTGCCGCCGCTCCTGGCCGGCGAGGGCGGGCCCGATGGCCTCGACGCCCACCGAATCCAGCCCTATTACGCCCATCTTTTGGCGCAGGCCTGCGGGCTTAAGGTCTCGATTGCGATGGAAGGCGATGCCGTGGCCGTGATTGCCCAATAAACCTGTTTTATGCGGGGCATGGGTGGTTAATGAAACCTGAATGCCCCGCAAACATTTAGATTTCCGCAACCAAAATTAAACGCTTCATCGACACACTGGCGACGCTCTCGACGGAGAGCGGCGGACGGGCGCTGTCGCCCGTCGATGAAGGCGTTTGATCCATGGACGACCTGCTCCGGGAATTCGTGACCGAGACCAACGAGAGTCTCGACGTCGTCGACGTCGAACTCGTTCGCTTCGAGCAGGATCCCAACAACGCCAAGATCCTCGATAATATTTTCCGCCTCGTGCACACCATCAAGGGCACCTGCGGCTTTCTCGGTCTGCCTCGCCTGGAAGCCCTGGCGCACGCCGCCGAAACGGTGATGGGAAAATTCCGCGACGGACTGCCGGCCACCAACGACGCCGTCACGGTCATCCTCGCCACCATCGACCGCATCAAGGAAATTCTCGAATCGCTCGAGCGCGACCAGCGCGAGCCGGACGGCGCCGATGCCGACCTGATCGCCGATCTGGAACGCATCGCCGAACGCACTTTGGCCGCCGCCCGCCAGCAGGCCGCCGAACCGGCGCGCGTATTGCGGCCCGGCGAAGTCTCGCTCGACGAACTGGAGCGCGCGTTCCGTGACACGCCGGTCGATCCGCCGGCGCTCAAGGGCGGCAAGGCCGAGAAGGCGGGCAAGGCCAAGCCGGTCGAGGAAGCCGCGAAGGACGACGACACCGCCAGGTCCGGCAGCCAGTCGATCCGCGTCACCGTCGATACGCTCGAACAGTTGATGACCATGGTGTCGGAGCTGGTGCTGACCCGCAACCAGCTGCTCGAAATCGTGCGCCGCCACGACGATTCGGAATTCAAGACACCGCTGCAGCGCCTGTCGAACGTCACCGCCGAGCTGCAGGAAGGCGTGATGAAGACGCGCATGCAGCCGATCGGCAATGCCTGGCAGAAATTCCCGCGCATTGTGCGCGACCTCTGCAACGAACTCGGCAAGAAGATCGAGCTGGAATTGCAGGGCGCCGAGACCGAGCTGGACCGTCAGGTGCTCGACCTGATCAAGGACCCGCTCACCCATATGCTGCGCAATTCGGCCGATCACGGCTTGGAAACGCCGGCCGAGCGCCGCGCCGCCGGCAAGCCCGAGCAAGGCCACATCAGGTTGTCGGCCTATCACGAGGGCGGCCATATCGTCATCCGCATCGCCGACGACGGCCGCGGCCTCGACACCGCGCGCATCAAGGCCAAGGCCGTCGCGCAAGGGCTGGTCAGCGAAGCCGATATCGAGAAGATGTCGGAAGCGCAGATCCACAAATTCATTTTCGCCGCCGGCTTCTCGACCGCGACGACGGTTACCAATGTTTCCGGCCGCGGCGTCGGCATGGACGTCGTGCGCACCAATATCGATCAGATCGGTGGCGCCATCGACGTGAAATCGATCGCCGGCGTCGGCCTGAGCTTCACCATCAAGATCCCGCTGACTTTGGCGATCGTCGCCGCCTTGATCGTCGAATCGAGCGGCGAGCGCTTCGCCATTCCGCAATTGTCGGTGGTCGAACTGGTGCGCGCGCGCAAGGGCGGCGATCATCGCATCGAGCGCATCAAGGACACGACGGTGCTGCGGCTGCGCGACAAGCTGTTGCCGCTGGCGCGCCTGAGCCGGCTGTTGGGGACCGATGCCGATGCCGATCGGGAGGTCGAGAGCGGCTTCATCGTCGTCACCCAGGTCGGCAGCCAGACTTTCGGCATCGTCGTCGATAGCGTGTTTCACACCGAGGAAATCGTCGTCAAGCCGATGTCGACCAAGTTGCGTCACATCGCGATGTTCTCCGGCAACACCATTCTCGGCGACGGCGCGGTGATCATGATCATCGATCCGAACGGCGTCGCCCAGGCGATCGGTTCGACCGTCACCTCCCAGATGATCGTTGAAGCGGCGCAGGATCGTGTCGAGGAGACCGCCGAGGAGGCGACCTCGTTACTGGTGTTCCGCGCCGGCTCGACCCAGCCCAAGGCGGTGCCGCTGTCGCTGATCACCCGGCTCGAGGAAATCGACGCTCGCAAGATCGAAATGTCGAACGGCCGCCACATGGTGCAGTACCGCGGCCAACTGATGCCGCTCATTAGCATGAGCCCGAATGTGAACGTCAAAGGCGAAGGCGCACAGCCCCTGCTGGTGTTCTCGGATGGCGCGCGTTCAATGGCGCTGGTGGTCGACGAGATCATCGACATCGTCGAAGACCGCCTCGCCATTCAGGTGACCAGCGACGTTCCCGGTGTGCTCGGCTCGGCCGTGATCAAAGGTCAGGCGACGGAAATCGTCGATGTCGGGCACTTCCTGCCGCTCGCCTTTGAGGACTGGTTTCGACGCAAGGACAACCCCACTAGCGCCCGCCAGCACGCGGTTCTGCTGATCGATGACTCGCCCTTCTTCCGCAACATGCTGACGCCGGTATTGCAGGCCGCCGGCTACGCCGTGACCGCGGTCGGCTCGGCGCGCGAAGCGCTGGCGCTGCTCGAGGACGGACGCGCCTTCGACGTCGCAGTCACTGATATCGAAATGCCGGACATGGACGGTTATGAGTTTGCCGAGGCCGTTCGCGCCGATGCGCGCCACGCCGAACTGCCGGTGATCGCGCTGTCGTCGCAGATCTCAGCCGAATCGATCGAGCGAGGCCGGCAGGCCGGCTTCCACGATTATGTCGCCAAATTCGACCGTCAGGGGCTGATCGCGGCGCTCATGGAGCAGACCGACGTCGGTCGCGCGGCGTGAGGGGCAGGGCATGAACAGCGACAACGTCGAGCGCAACGTCAACGAATACGTCACCGCCATGGTCGGCGGGCAATTGTTCGGCCTGCCGATCCGGCGCGTGCAGGACGTCTTCATCCCCGAGCGATTGACCCGCGTGCCGTTGGCGCCGCCGGAAATCGCCGGCGTCCTCAATCTGCGCGGCCGGATCGTAACCCTGATCGACCTCGGGTTCCGGCTTGGGCTTGTGCGCGAGGATAATGGCGGACCGGCCATGGCGATCGGCGTCGAGATGAACGGCGAATCCTACGGCCTGCTGATCGACAGCGTCGACGAGGTGCTCAAGCTCGACGGCGCCGCGCTCGAGCGTAACCCGATCAATCTCGACCCGCGCCTGGCCAGCGTTTCCACTGGAATCTTTCGCCTCGACGGTCAGCTTCTGATGGTCATCGACGTCGACCGCATACTCGATATCTCGATCCACGCCGCCGCGGCATGAGTTTCGATTGAACAAGGCAAGCGTGCGCTTGCCGCGACACAGTACGAAATGAACAAGACGAGGCACTGATATGAAGACCTGTTTGATCGTTGACGACTCCAGCGTCATCCGCAAAGTCGCGCGCCGTATTCTGGAAGGCCTCGAATTCACCATCGAGGAAGCCGAGGACGGCGAGCAGGCGCTTGCCGCCTGTCAGCGCAAGCTGCCGGAAGCCATCCTGCTCGACTGGAACATGCCGAAGATGGACGGCTATGAATTCCTGCGGGTGCTGCGCCGCCTGCCCGGCGGCGACGGGCCGAAGGTCGTCTTCTGCACCACCGAAAACGACGTCGCCCATATCGCGCGGGCGCTGCATGCAGGCGCCAACGAGTACATCATGAAGCCGTTCGACAAGGAGATCGTCGAAGCCAAGTTTCAGGAGGTCGGCCTGATCTGATTGTCCGTCCCGCTGCCGGACCCACCCGTCAACAATATCAGTCAGGCCCGATGAATTTCGCCACTCCCTATGCATCAACCGCCACGGGTCTCGGTCCGCGCGTCCGCGTCATGATCGTCGACGACGCGATCGTCGTGCGCGGGCTGTTTTCGCGCTGGGTCGAGGCCGAGCCGGACATGGAGGTGGTCGCTTCGCTCCGCACCGGCCGCGAGGCCGTGTCGCAGCTCGAACGGGCCAACCCTGACGTCGTGGTGCTCGACATCGATATGCCGGAACTCGACGGCATCGCCGCGCTGCCGCTGCTGCTGGCGAAAAAGCCCGATCTGATCGTGATCATGGCGTCGACGCTGACCCGGCGCAATGCCGAGATCAGCCTGCGTGCGCTGTCGCTCGGCGCCACCGATTACATTCCGAAGCCGACCACGAACCAGGAAGTCAGCGGTTCGCCGGAATTCCACCGCGACCTGATCGAAAAAATCCGCCACCTCGGGCTGCGCGCCAAACGGCGCCGCCACCCGCAGGCAATGGAAACGCCGATAGCGCCGCCGCTGGTGCCGAGTGCCGCGCCGGCCGGCATGCCGGTGCCGTCGCGTACGCCGCGGCCGACCGGCGCGGTCAAGCCGATCCATACGCTGCACGGCGAGGCGCATGCGCCGGTCGTGCTGCGCGCGCCGCCGTTGACGTCGCCGCGCATCCTGCTGATCGGCGCATCGACCGGCGGACCGCAGGCGCTCAATACCATTGTGGCGCAGATCGGCGGCGTCATCGACCGCGCGCCGGTGCTGATCACGCAGCACATGCCGCCGACCTTCACCACCATTCTCGCCGAGCATCTGGCGCGTTCGTCCAACCGGCCGACCCGCGAAGCCGTCGACGGCGAGGAGATCAATGCCGGCACCATTTATCTGGCGCCCGGCGGCAGGCATATGAGCGTCACCCGCCGCAACGGCGTTGCCGCGATCGCGATCGGCGACGGCGCCATGATCAAT
Source organism: uncultured Hyphomicrobiales bacterium (assembly GCA_903839845.1). Classification (GTDB taxonomy): domain Bacteria; phylum Pseudomonadota; class Alphaproteobacteria; order Rhizobiales; family Xanthobacteraceae; genus Pseudolabrys. Next base: position 2,472 of record CAIMEA010000058.1, on the reverse strand, counting down.
TTCTGCAAGCCGGCGGTCGATCCGTTGTTTTTCTCGGCCGCCGAGGTGTGGGGCAGCAAAGCGCTGGCGCTGGTGCTCACCGGCATGGGATCGGACGGACTGTTCGGCGCGCAGGCCGTGGTCGAAGCCGGCGGCCAGGTGATCGCGCAGGACGAAGCGACCAGCGTTGTCTGGGGCATGCCCGGGCAGGTCGCGCAGAATGGCCTGTGCTCGGCGGTGCTGCCGCTCGACGAGATCGCGCCGCGGCTCAACTGCGTGTTCGCCGGGGAGCTGTCATGACGCCGGCCGACTTCGACTATCTGCGCAAAATGTTGCGCGAGCGCTCCGGGCTGGTTCTGTCGGCGGAGAAGCAATATCTCGCCGAGAGCCGGCTGCTGCCGCTGGTCCGCCGGAACGGGCTGGCGTCTTTGGCGGACCTGATCGGCGACATCAGACTGAAGCCCTCGTCGCAACTCGCCACCGACACGGTCTCGGCGATGACCACGAACGAGACATTTTTCTTCCGCGACAAGGCGCCGTTTGAAAATTTTCGCGACTACATCATGCCGGCGTTGGTCGCCGTGCGCCTGCGTGAGAAGCGCATCCGCATCTGGTGCGCCGCCGCCTCCACCGGGCAGGAGCCCTATTCGCTGGCGATGACGCTCAACGAGATGGGCCCGGCGCTCGCCGGTACCCGCGTCGAGATCCTCGCCACCGATCTGTCCGGCGACGTTCTCGACCGCGCCAAGGCCGGGCTCTACAGCCAGTTTGAGGTGCAGCGCGGCCTGCCGATCCAGCAACTGCTGAAATATTTCACGCAGGAAGGCGACAGCTGGCGGATCGCGCCGGAAATCCGCGCGATGGTGCAATTCCGCACGCTCAATCTGCTCAACGATTTTTCGCCGCTCGGCACTTTCGACGTCGTGTTCTGCCGCAACGTGCTGATCTATTTCGACCAGGAAACCAAGATCGGCGTGTTCAACCGGATAGCCAAACAGATCCCGGACGACGGTTATCTGGTGTTGGGCGCTGCGGAAACGGTGGTCGGGCTGACCGATGCGTTCAAGCCGATGCCGGAGCGTCGCGGGGTTTACACGCCGAACCTGGCGGCGCGCCGCGCCGGTCCGGTCACGCTGTTCGCCAGCGCCAAATTTTAATTTCAAGACGGGCACCGGCAACGCAAAAATCCCGGCCATACGGCCGGGATTCTCGCTTCTCACGTAAGCGACGCGGATCAGTTACAGACGCGCACATTGCGAACGTGCAAACGGCCATAGCGATCCTCGTAATCGCGGCGCTCGATGTAGCAATCGCGGGCGTAGCCGCGGGTGCGATAGTAGCCATCGTTGCGATTGACCTGCGAGCCGACAATGGCGCCGACGGCGAGGCCGCCGATGACGCCGGCGGCGATCTGGCCGTTCTCGGCCAGCGCCGGCTTCGGCGCGATCGCGACAGTCATGGTCAGGGCCGCGACGGCGGCGAGGGTGACGAATTTCATCATGTTCATGTTCCTCCGGTTGAAGCGTGTTCGATTCGATATTTTTTATTCGCGTGCGACGACTTGTTACTCGACCACTTGCACGATGGTGCGCGTGCGCGGATCGACGATCACGGGACGCTGGTTGACATAGGTGTAGCGATATTGCGGCGCGTTATATTCGGCCGGCATCTCGTAATAAGTCACGCCGGCTTCCGGCAGCACCGCGCCGACACGGACGTCGCTCTCGTAGGTGTAGGACGGCACATGCTGTTCGACGACGTAAGTGCGGAAGCGCGGGCGATCCTGCACGCCGAGAATGCCGCCGACCGTGCCGGCAACGGCGCCGAGCGTCCCGCCGACAACGGCGCCGACCGGTCCAGCATCGCGGCTGCCTTGCGAGGCGCCGCGTTCGGCGCCCTGGATCGTGCCTTGCGCCTGTGCGCTCAGCGGGCTCGCCAGCGCGGCGAGCAGAAGGGCCGAGCCAATAAACCGAGCCGTGAATTTAACCTGCATGGACGCTCCAATTGTTGGGGTAGCCGGCTGCGAGGCCGGTCATGTCAATCAATGCGCTCGCTGTGGAATTGTTCCACACTGCGCGAAGGCGCCAAGGCAGAGGTATCGGAAGGGAACGAACAGCGCCGACGTGGATTGTTGGGCAACATCGAGCACGGCGGTTAAACGGACGAGGTTACTCATGATGGCGTTTCAGATTATCGGCGCGGTGTTTGTCGCTTTGTTTTTTGCCGCCGCGATGACCGGGCAGGGCGCGCAGGGGCGCTAAGGTCCGGGCATGCGTCATCGCCCGTATTTTTGACCGGCCCCGGGCAGGCCGTCGCTTGATCTCGCATTCTCGTTGCGTCCTCGAAAGAACAAGGGCGCGCGGAACGCCGGGGTCGCAACAACCCCGCAGCCTCGTGTGATTGTGAGTTTAGATTCACACGAGCAAGTCACCACGCAGTTGCCGGTTGCCCGGCGCTCCGCGCGCGGTGTTTATAGGTTTGCTCCGCAAGGCC
>CAIMEA010000057.1 GCA_903839845.1 uncultured Hyphomicrobiales bacterium | reverse complement strand
TTTCGAGGGAGACGTCGATGAAAAAACCGGCATCCGGGAAGCACCCCAAAGGTCGTTCGCTGCGCTCGCAGCTCTGGTTCGACAATCCGGAAAACCCCGGCATGACCGCGCTCTATCTGGAGCGCTATCTCAACTGGGGCCTGACCCGCGCCGAACTGACCGCCGGCAAGCCGATCATCGGCATTGCCCAGACCGGCAGCGATCTTTCGCCCTGCAACCGCCACCACATCGAACTGGCCGAGCGCGTCCGCGCCGGCATTCGCGCCGAAGGCGGCATCGCCTTCGAATTCCCGGTGCATCCGATCCAGGAAACCGGAAAACGCCCCGGCGCCGCGCTCGACCGAAACCTTGCCTATCTCGGCCTGGTCGAACTGCTGTTCGGCTATCCGCTCGACGGCGTCGTGCTGATGACCGGCTGCGACAAGACCACGCCGGCCTGCATCATGGCGGCGGCGACGGTGAACATCCCGGCCATCGTTTTGTCCGGCGGACCGATGCTCAATGGCTGGCGCGGCGACAAGCGCGTCGGCTCCGGCATGGTGGTGTGGGAAGCGCGCGAGGAACACGCCGCCGGCAAGATCACCTACAAGGAATTCATCGATCGCGTCGCCGACTCGGCGCCGTCGATCGGCCACTGCAACACGATGGGCACCGCCTCGACCATGAACGCGCTCGCCGAAGCGCTCGGCATGTCGCTACCGGGCTGCTCCGCCATTCCGGCGCCGTATCGCGAGCGCGGGCAGATCGCTTACGAGACCGGCGTGCGCGCCGTGCAGATCGTGCGGGAAGATCTCAAGCCGTCCGACATTCTCACCCGCAAGGCGTTCGAGAACACCATCGTCGCCAATTCGGCGATCGGCGGCTCGACCAATGCGCCGATCCACATCAACGCCATCGCGCGCCACATCGGCGTCAAGCTCGACATCAATGACTGGGAAAAAGTCGGCCTCGATGTGCCGCTGCTGGTCAACATGCAGCCGGCCGGCTTCTATCTCGGCGAAGAGTATTATCGCGCCGGCGGCCTGCCGGCGGTGATGAACCAGTTACTGAAAGCCGGACGCCTTCACGCCGACGCGCTGACCATCAACGGCAAGACCATGGGCGACAACGTCAAGCGCGCTCGGATCACCAACGAAGACGTCATCCGCACCTACAAGAAGCCGATGATGCAGAACGCCGGTTTCAAGGTGCTGCACGGCAATCTGTTCGATTCTGCCGTGATGAAGCTCTCGGTCATCTCGGACGAATTCCGCAAGCGCTATTTGTCGAACCCGAAAGACCCGGACGCTTTCGAAGGAAAGGCGATGGTGTTCGAGGGGCCGGAGGATTATCACCACCGCATCGACGATCCGAAACTCAAGATCGACGAGAACACCATGCTGTTCATCCGTGGCACCGGACCGATCGGTTATCCCGGCGCGGCGGAAGTCGTGAACATGCAGCCGCCGGATTACCTCATTAAAAAAGGCGTTCTTTCACTGCCCTGCATCGGCGACGGCCGCCAATCGGGCACGTCCGCCTCGCCGTCGATCCTCAATGCGTCGCCGGAAGCAGCCGCCGGCGGCGGGCTCGCCATCCTCAAGACCGGCGACCGCGTTCGTATCGATCTGAAAAAAGGCACGGCGGATATCCTGATCTCGAAGGCGGAATTCGCCACGCGCCGCGCCACGCTGGAAAAGCAGGGCGGCTTCCCGATGCCGGCCAGCCAGACGCCGTGGCAGGAAATCCAGCGCGGCATGGTCGATCAACTCGCCGACGGCATGGTACTCAAGCCGGCGGTCAAGTATCAGCGCGTCGCGCAAAAATCCGTGCCGCGCGACAATCACTAGAATTCAATTTCCACACACGAAGGGGTTTTCTGTGAGCGGACGATTAAAAGGCAAAGTCGCGGTCGTCACGGCGGCAGGCCAGGGCATCGGGCGGGCGATCGCGGAAGCCTTCATCGCCGAAGGCGCCACCGTGATCGCCACCGACCTCGACGCGGCCAAACTCAAAGGGCTGAAGAAGGCGAACGTGTTCGCACTCGACGTGCGCGATACGGCGAAGGTCAATGCGCTGGCCAAGGACATCATCAAGCAATTCGGCGCGCCCGACATTCTCGCCAATTGCGCCGGCTACGTGCATCAGGGCAGCGTGCTGGAATGCTCGGAGGACGACTGGGACTTCTCCTTCGACCTCAACGTGAAGTCGATGCACCGCATGTATCGCGCTTTCGTACCGGCCATGCTCAAGCACGGCGGCGGCTCGATCATCAACATCGCCTCGGTCGCTTCGTCGCTGCGCGGCTTGCCGAACCGATATGCCTATGGCGCCACCAAGGCCGCGGTGATCGGCCTGACCAAGGCGATGGCGGCCGACTTCATCCGCAAGGGCGTTCGCGTCAATGCGATTTGCCCCGGAACCATCCAGTCACCGTCGCTCGATGAGCGCATCGCGGCCAACGCCAAGAAGTTTTCCAAAACGCTGAAGGACGTTCGCAAGGACTTTGTCGATCGTCAGCCGATCGGCCGTCTCGGCACGCCTGAGGAAATCGCCGCCGGCGCGGTGTGGCTCGCGTCCGACGATTCCAGCTATTACACCGGCCAGGCGCTGCAGATCGATGGCGGCATGACGATGTGAGGCGAGCGCGCATCCGGCGCGTCCGGCACCGGCCAAAGTCATTTGCGTACACCCTTGCTACAATGCGTATCGTATGATGATATGGCCTAGAATTCGGCTGTCTTCGTAACTCGTTACAGTCAATGCGACAATGCCGCGAAGACGGGAAATCATCCCGCGCGGTGCGCTCCGCAAGGAGCGTGCTTTGGGAGGATAACGTATGGCTTCGGTCGCAATCCGCGACGTCCGCAAATCGTACGGCGCTACCGCCGTCATTCACGGCGTTGATATTTCGATTACAGATGGCGAGTTCGTCGTGCTGGTCGGTCCTTCCGGCTGCGGCAAGTCAACACTTTTGCGCATGATCGCCGGCCTGGAAAACATCACCGGCGGCGAGATATCGATCGGCGACCGGGTGGTGAACAACCTGCCGCCGAAAGAGCGCGACATCGCCATGGTGTTCCAGAATTACGCGCTCTATCCGCACATGACCGTCGCCGCCAATATGGCGTTCTCGATGAAGCTGCGCGGTGCGCCGCAAAGCGAGATCGACACGCGGGTCAATCGCGCCGCGGCCATTCTCGACCTCGGGCCCTATCTGGAACGCTTTCCCCGCCAATTGTCCGGCGGCCAGCGCCAGCGCGTCGCCATGGGCCGCGCCATCGTGCGCGATCCGCAGGTGTTCCTGTTCGACGAACCCTTGTCCAATCTCGACGCCAAATTGCGCGTACAGATGCGCACCGAGATCAAGGAACTGCATCAACGGCTGAAGACGACAACGGTCTATGTCACGCACGACCAGATCGAAGCCATGACCATGGCCGACAAGATTGTCGTCATGCATGACGGCATCGTCGAGCAGATCGGCACGCCGCTCGAACTCTACGACAATCCGGCCAACCAGTTCGTCGCCGGTTTCATCGGCTCGCCGGCGATGAATTTCCTCAAAGGCACCATTCGCGTCAACGGCATTGCGATGTTCGAGGGACCGAACGGCGTCAAATTGCCGGTGGCCAATGCGCCGGCGAGTGCGAACGGCGCCGCCGCGGTCTATGGCATCCGCCCCGAGCATTTCACCTTGGCCGACGACGGCGCCGAGGCGGAAATCGTCGTGATCGAGCCGACCGGTTCGGAAACCCAGGTTTTCGCCAAGCTCGGCGGCGAAGAAGTCGTCGCGGTATTCCGCGAACGCCACCAGTTCAAGCCGGGCGAAAAGATCAAGCTCAAACCCGACCCCAAGCTTGTTCATCTGTTCGATGCCGCGACAGGCAAACGCCTGAATTCCTGAAATCCAAAAGCGAAACACCAGGGAGGAGATGACGATGACTGATTTTTCTCGCCGCGCCGTCGTTAAAGGCGCCACCGCGTTGGGCGCCGCCGGCGCACTGACCGGACCGGCCTTGCTCGATTGGGCCAAAGCCTGGGCGCAGAGCGCGCCGTGGAAGCCGGAGAAGGGCGCCAAGCTGTCGATGCTGCGCTGGAAATATTTCGTGCAGGCCGAAGACGACGCTTTCGTAAAGTTGATCGCCGCCTTCACGCAAGCGACCGGCGTCGCGGTCGATATCTCGCGCGAATCCTATGAAGACGTGCAGCCGAAGGCATCGGTCGCCGCCAACACCGGCACCGGCCCCGACTTGTTCTGGGGTTTGTATTCGTTGCCGCACCTGTTCCCGCAGAAGTGCCTCGATGTGACCGACGTCGCCGACTATCTCGGCAAGGCGCATGGCGGCTGGGTCGACAGCGCCGTCAAATACGGCAAGAACGGCAACAAGTGGATCGCGATCCCGATCTGCTATTCCGGCGCGCTGATCAACTATCGTATCGAAGCGTCGAAGAAGGCCGGGTTCAGCACCTTCCCGACCAAGACCGACGAATTCCTCGAATATACCAAGGCGATGAAGGCGCAGGGCACGCCCGGCGGCTTCGCGCTCGGCCACGCCTCCGGCGACGGCAACACCTGGGTGCACTGGTGCCTGTGGGCGCAGGGCGGCCAGGTCGTCGACAAGGACGACAAGGTCATCCTCAACTCGCCGGAAACCGTCAAGGCACTCGAATACGCCAAGGCGCTTTACGGCAACATGATCCCCGGCACGGCCTCCTGGAACGACGCCTCGAACAACAAGGCGTTCCTCGCCAAGGAAATCCACTGGACCAATAACGGCATCTCGATCTACGTCGCCGCGCAGAACAGTGCGAAAGATGTCGCCGAGGACATGAACCACACCTACTTCCCGATCGGTCCGGTCGGCAAGCCGACCGAACTGCACTTGATGTATCCGATCCTGGCGATGACCTACACCAAGTATCCGCAAGCCTGTAAGTCGCTGATCGCCTTCATGCTGGCGGCCGACAACTTCAACCCGTGGATCCAGTCGGCCAAGGGTTACCTGACGCACTGCCTCAACGAATACGACAAGAACCCGGTGTGGACCGCCGATCCGAAGACGACGCCGTACCGCGACGTTGCAAAGCGTTCGCTCACCGCGGGCGGTCTCGGCTCTGTCGGCGAAAAAGCAGCGACGGCGATCGCGGACTTCGTCGTGCTCGACATGTTCGCCAACTTCGCCACCGGCCGCGAAGACGCCAAGGGCGCCATCGCGATCGCGGAGCGGCAGTTGAAGCGCATCTATCGCTGATAGCCAGACGTCCCGGGTCTGCGGTGCAGGCCCGGGACACTTCTCTCGTCGTCAATGTGCGCGTCCCCACTCGAAGGGATGCAAGGCTTGAACCTGATGACCGATGTCGTTCTCAAATCGCGCTTGGACAAGCGGCCGATCCAGGAGCCCACCGCCTGGGACCGGCTCATGGTCAACAGGAACTGGCTCGGCCTCTGGTTCATGGTGCCGGCGGCGATATTCCTAATCCTGTTTCTGGCCTATCCGCTCGGCCTCGGCGTCTGGCTGTCTTTTACCGACGCGAAAATCGGCCGCAGCGGCGAATTCATCGGCCTGGAAAATTACGAATGGCTGATGGACGATTCGACGTTCATTACGTCCGTGTTCAACACCATTCTCTACACCACGGTCGCCAGCGCTATTAAATTCGCCGTCGGGCTTTATCTGGCGCTGCTGCTGAACGAGCGGCTGCCGTTCAAGGCCGTCCTGCGCGCTGTCGTGCTTATTCCGTTCATCGTGCCGACCGTGTTGTCGGCAATCGCCTTCTGGTGGATCTACGACCCGCAATTCTCGATCATCTCGTGGTCGCTGAAAAAGATGGGCTGGATCTCGACCAATATCGACTTCCTCGGCGATGTCTGGAACGCGCGCTGGTCGGTGATTTTCGCCAATATCTGGCGCGGCGTGCCCTTCGTGGCGATCACGCTGCTCGCCGGATTGCAGACCGTGTCGCCGTCGCTGTACGAGGCGGCGACCATCGACGGCGCGACGCCGTGGCAGCGCTTCCGCTTTATTACTTATCCGCTGCTGACGCCGATCATCGCCGTGGTCATGACATTCTCGGTGCTGTTCACCTTCACCGACTTCCAGCTGATCTGGGTGATGACGCGCGGCGGCCCGGTCAACGCCACCCACCTGATGGCGACCTTGTCCTATCAGCGCGCGATCCTCGCCGGCTCGCTGGGCGAAGGCGCGGCGATCTCGACGGCGATGATCCCGTTCCTGCTCGGCGCTATTCTGGTTTCCTGGTTCGGATTGCAGCGGCGCAAGTGGCAGCAGGGTGAATCGAATGACTGACGCATTCATCCAGAAGGTCTCCGACCCGAAAGCCATTCTGAACGCCTCGGCGCCAGGTCCCGACAGTTCGGAAGGCATGAGCTATCTCGACAGCCTGCCGCGCCGGCTGGTGACGCTTTATCTGCCGCTCGGCATCATTCTCGTCGTGCTGCTGTTCCCATTCTACTGGATGGCGCTCACATCCATTAAGCCGGACGAACAGCTGCTCGACTTCGAGAAGTACAGCCCGTTCTGGACCTGGAATCCGACGTTCAAGCACATCGCCAAACTTTTGTTCGATACCGATTATCCGCGCTGGCTGTGGAACACGATGCTGGTCGCGACCTGCGCGACGGCGATCTCGATCGGCGCCAGCGTGCTCGCTGCCTATGCCATCGTTCGGCTGCGCTATCGCGGCGCGCAATGGGTCGGCGGCGCGATCTTCCTTGCTTACCTCGTGCCGCCGTCGATCCTGTTCATTCCGCTGTCGACGGTCGTCTTTCAGTACGGCCTGTTCGATACGCCGTTCGCATTGATCCTGACCTATCCGACGATCCTCATTCCGTTCTCGACCTGGCTGTTGATGGGTTACTTCAAGACCATCCCGTTCGAACTGGAAGAATGCGCGCTGATCGACGGCGCCAGCCGATGGCAGATTCTGGTCAAGATCGTGCTGCCGCTGGCGATCCCCGGCCTGATCTCGGCTTTCATTTTCTGCTTCACTCTGTGCTGGAACGAATTCATCTATGCGCTGACGTTCATTTCATCGACGCAATATAAAACCGTGCCAGTCGCTATCGTCACCGCGCTGGTCGACGGCGACATCTATCGCTGGGGCTCGCTGATGGCCGGCGCCATGATCGGCTCGCTACCGCTGGTCGTGCTCTACGCCTTTTTCGTCGAGCACTACGTGTCGGCGATGACCGGCGCGGTGAAGGAATAATATTCCAACCGAGAGCCAGCGAGCGGAACCGGTGGATAAAAATCCATAGTCTCAGGCTATGCCTGAAGGCTGGCGGAGAGAGTGGGATTCGAACCCACGTTACGGTTTCCCGTAAACACGCTTTCCAAGCGTGCGCCTTCAGCCACTCGGCCACCTCTCCTAACCTCGCAGGACCTTTTCATTAGGCCCCCGCTCCGGCAGGCGTCGCTGGGTTAAGGCAATTCGTGTGACTTGCCAAGTTCTGATTGCCCCCCTCTATCGGCCCATATACTTGTGCCTGTTTTACTTTCCCGTTTGGCGCTTTATTGAAGCTTTACGCAGCGAATTCGGCAGCCTGGGGTTCCCAACAATGACCGGCGAGACCTCCGCCCTGCAATTGGTCCTGACTGGGGATCCCGGCCTCTATGCCATCGTCGGCCTGTCGCTGCTGGTTAGTCTGAGCGCCGTATTGTGCGCGGCGCTGATCGGCGTGCCGTTCGGCGCGCTGCTCGCCCTGACCCGCTTTCCCGGCCGCGCCGGCGTTATCGTCGTGCTCAACGCGCTGATGGGCCTGCCCCCGGTCGTCGCCGGTCTGGCTATCTATCTACTGCTGTCGCGCTCGGGGCCGCTTGGCTCGTTGGGCCTGCTGTTCACGCCACAGGCCATGATCATCGCGCAGACCTTGCTGGTGACGCCGATCATCGCAGCGTTGACGCGCCAGACCGTCGAGGATCTGTGGGCCGAATATCGGGATGAACTGGCGGCGCTGGATGTCGGCCCGATTGGCCGCGTGGCGACTCTGGTCTGGGACGCGCGATTTTCGCTGGTGACGGCGCTGCTCGCCGGCTTCGGCCGCGCCGCGGCGGAGGTCGGCGCCATCATCATCGTCGGCGGCAACATCGATGGCTTCACCCGCACCATGACCACGGCGATCGCGCTGGAGACCTCGAAAGGCGATTTGCCGCTGGCGATCGGGCTTGGCCTGGTCCTGATCGCCATTATCATCCTCATCAACGCACTGGCCTGGGGCGCGCGCCGGGCCGGTGAACGCTACGCAGGATGAATATGCGAGCCCCTCTTGCCGATCTGCCGGTTGTCCTTGCCAACGCGACCGTCGTCGCCGGCGCGGTGACGATCCTCGACCGCGTGTCGCTGACATTCGCCGCCGGCCCGCCGACGGTGCTGATCGGCCCGAACGGCGCCGGCAAGACCACGTTGCTGCGCGCGGCGATGGGACTGACGCGGCTGACGCAAGGCGAGATTACCTGGGGCGGCCGCGCCGATGCGCCGCCGACGCGCCGCGCCATCCTGTTTCAACTGCCGGTGATGCTGCGGCGATCGGCCGCCGCCAATATTGACTACGCGCTCGGGATGACCGACGTGCCGCGCACGCAACGGATCGACGAGTTGCTGGCGCTGGTCGGGCTTCAAGGTCTCGGTCGCCGTCCGGCGCGCCGTCTGTCCGGCGGCGAGCAGCAAAGGCTGGCGCTCGCGCGCGCGCTCGCCCGCGACCCGGCCATTCTTTTTCTCGACGAGCCGACCGCCAGTCTCGATCCGGCGGCGACCAAGGCGATCGAGGACATCATCCGCGCGGTCGCCGCGCGCGGCGTCAAAGTTGTCATGTCGACGCACGATCTCGGTCAGGCCAGACGGCTTGGCGGCGACATCGTGCTGCTGCATCGCGGTCGGCTGATCGAACACGGACCGGCCAAGGACTTTTTCGACAGCCCGCGCAGCGACGAGACCAGAAAATTCATCGCGGCCGAATTGCTCGTTTAACCGTACTTATCCAGGAGGATCGCTATGCTCACTCAGTTCAACCGTCGCTTGCTCATCGCCGCGGCCATCGGCGGCGCCATTGCCGCCGGCGCGCCGGCGCTGGCGCAGGACAAATCGATCGTCGTCGCTTCGACCACCTCGACGCAGGATTCAGGGCTATTCGAATATCTGCTGCCTCTGGTCAAGGCCAAGACCGGCATCACCGTGAAGGTCATCTCGCAAGGCACCGGCCAGGCGCTCGACACCGGCCGGCGCGGCGATGCCGACGTCGTGTTCGTGCACGCCAAATCGGCGGAAGAGAAATTCCTCGCCGAGGGTCAGGGCGTGAAGCGTTATCCGGTTATGTATAACGACTTCGTGCTGATCGGGCCGAAGAGCGATCCGGCCGGCATCAAGGGCATGAAGGACGTCGGCAAGGCGCTCACCGCCATCATGGACAAGAAGGCCGACTTCATCTCGCGCGGCGACAAGTCCGGCACGCACGTCGCCGAGCTGGCGCTGTGGAAGGCTTCCGGCATCGATATCGAGGCGGCGAAGGGCCCCTGGTACAAGTCGATTGGCCAGGGCATGGGCGCGGCACTCAACACCGCCGGCGCCGGCAACGCCTACGTGCTGTCCGATCGCGGCACCTGGATCCATTACAAGAACAAGGATCAACTCGCCGTTCTGGTCGAAGGCGACAAGCGCATGTTCAATCAGTATGGCGTGATGCTGGTGAACCCGGAAAAACACCCGACTGTGAAAAAGGACCTCGGCCAGGCCTTCATCGATTACCTGATTTCGCCGGAAGGTCAGAAGGCGATCGCCAACTACAAGATCAATGGCGAGCAGCTGTTTTACCCGAACGCGGAGGACCGTGGCGCGTAATTGTCGCTGCCCGGCTTCGCCGGGCGAGCGGCGCCTTGCAACACCAGCCGCCGCAAGGCGGCGACACGTTCGCGCAGGTCGCCATCGATGACGTCATGCGGCTCCATGTCGCTCGGCTTGGCGTGCGCCTGAGCTTTCGCTGCGATGAAATCGACAATAAGAAGCGCCGAGACCAGACCTGGGACAAGAATCGTTCGCGTCATGAAAGGCCTCACGGATCGGCATCGTTCTATGTGATGCGTACGCCCAATAGATTGCCGACCCGGAAAGCCGGTTCGGATTATTGAGAAAATCGGCAATTCAGGATTAATAAATCCGACAATCCAGCTTGTTAAACAGGCCCAAGATGGCCCGGGAAGCACCGATGAAAGCCATAGCCGACGCCGCGCAAGCCGCTCTTTTTCTATTTCTTGTAACCTTGGTCCCCGCGATGGCCTCTGCCGACACAATCACGCTCTATGCAGCCGGCAGTTTGAAAGCCGCGCTAACCGACGTGGCGAAAGCCTATGAAGCCGCCAGCGGCAACAAGGTCGAGATGAAATTCGGCCCCTCCGGCCTGCTCAAGGACGAGATCGCCGGCGGCGCCAGAGCGGATGTGTTTGCCTCGGCCAATATGGAGCATCCAAAGGCGTTGCATGACGCCGGCAAGAGCGCGGCGGTGGTGCTGTTCGCGCGCAACAGATTGTGCGCGCTGGTAAAGCCCGGCCTGCCGGTCGATAGCGCCGGAATCTTGACGCGCATGCTCGATGCGAACGTGAAGCTCGGCATCTCGACGCCGAAGGCCGATCCGTCCGGCGATTACGCCATCGATGTCTTCCGCAAAGCAGACGCGCTCAAGCCAGGCGCGCAGGCGGCGCTTGAGAGCAAGGCCCTGCAACTGACCGGCGCCAAGGACAGCGCAACGCCGCCGGCCGGCCGCACCGCTTACGGCTGGCATGTCGCGGAAGGCCGCGCCGATATCTTTCTGACCTACTGCACCAATGCGCTGGCCGCGCAAAAGGAAAACCCGGGGCAGCAGATCGTCGCCTTGCCGGAGGCGCTGGCGGTCGGCGCCGATTACGGCATGACGGTGATGAACGGCGCCTCGCCGGCGGCCAGGGCTTTCGCGGACTTCACCATGGCGGCGCCAGGCCAGGCGATTCTCATCGGCTACGGATTCGCCCGCGGGACAAAATAGAATGCCTGGCGCGAACGCGGCGCCGCAAAAGCGGTATAGTGCGCCGATGCTCACCCCCACGCGCCGTACACTCCTCGCTTTGACAGCCGCCGCGCTGATCCCGCCACGGCTGGCGCGCGGCGCGACCATCACCGACGCCTCCGGGCGCGCGGTGCCTGTACCGGACAATGCCACGCGTGTGTTTCCGGCGGGGCCGCCCGCGGCCATTCTTCTCTACACACTGGCGCCCGATTTGCTGCTCGGCTGGCCGCGTGCCAACCGCCCGGAAGAATGCGCCTATATGCTGCCTGACATCTGCGCCCGGCCTGAAGTCGGCCGCATCACCGGACGCGGCAACACCGCCAATCTGGAAGTGGTGCTCGCGCTCAAGCCCGATCTCATTCTCGACGTCGGCTCGACCAGCGAGACTTTCGTTTCGCTGGCCGCTCGCGTGCAGGAGCAGACCGGCATCCCCTATGCGCTACTCGACGGCCGCTTTGACGCCATTGCCGCGACCTATCGCAAGCTCGGCGAACTGACCGGACGCCGCGACGAATCCGAAAAGCTCGCGCGTTATGCCGACGATACGCTCAGCACGATCATGGGCCGGATCTCAGGTATGGCGGCGTCAACCCGGCCGCGTGTCTATTACGCTCGCGGACCGCGCGGGCTGGTTACCGGACTCGGTTCGTCGATCAATGTCGAAACAATTGAAATGCTGGCGCAGAACGTCGCCGGCGGCAACAAAGGCGGTCTCGCCAATGTGTCGGTTGAACAGGTCCTGCTGTGGAACCCGGACGTCATCGTCACCATCGACCGCGACTTCGCCGCCAATGTGCGCAACGATCCGGCCTGGGCCTCGGTCGCGGCGGTCAAGGCAGGCCGCGTGCATCTGTCGCCGAAAATGCCGTTCGGCTGGGTCGATTTTCCGCCCTCGGTCAATCGTCTGATCGGGCTGTGGTGGCTGGCGAAGATTCTGTACCCGGACAAATTCCCCGAGGACATGACCAAGCTGACGCGCGATTTCTATACATTGTTCTATCATCGCACGCCGGACGACGCGCAGATCGCGCATGTGCTGGAAGGGCGGGAGTAAGTGACGCGCTCCGCGCTTCCGGGATTTGCGATCGCCGTCGCGGTGCTGATCGCCGGCTTGTTGTTCGCCTTCACCGTCGGCCGCTATCCGGTATCGCTCGCCGAGCTGATGCAGGTGCTGACCGCTAAACTCACCGGCGGGCAGAGCGGCGCCTCGCAGGCGGTCGAAAGCGTGATCATGCAGGTGCGCGGGCCCCGCGTCCTGGCGGCGGCGATGGTCGGCGCAGCATTGGCGGTCGCCGGCACGGCGTTTCAGGGGCTGTTCCGCAATCCGCTGGTGTCGCCGGATATTCTCGGCGCCTCGTCCGGCGCGGCGCTCGGCGCCGTGGTCGGCATCTTCTTCTCGCTCGGCGTCGTCGCCATCCAGGCACTCGCTTTCGCCGGCGGCCTCTTCGCCGTCGCCGCGGTTTACCTGATCGGTTCGGCGATGCGCACGCGCGATCCGATCCTGGTGCTGGTGCTGACCGGCGTCGTCGTCGGTTCATTGCTCGGCGCCGGCGTCGGCCTCGTGAAATATCTCGCCGACCCGTACAACCAGCTTCCCGCCATGACGTTCTGGCTGCTCGGCAGCCTGTCTGCGGCGAGCGCGGCCGACCTGTTGCCGTTGTTCGGGCCGGTGGCGCTCGGCACGTCCGTGCTGATCGCGCTGCGCTGGCGCATGAACGTGATGTCGTTGCCGGAGGAAGAGGCGCGCGCGCTCGGCGTTTCCACCGGGCCGTTGCGCATCGCCATCGTCGCCGCCGCGACGCTGACGACATCGGCGAGCGTGGCCACCGCCGGGATCATCGGCTGGGTCGGGCTGGTGGTGCCGCATCTCGCCCGTGCTTTGGTGGGGCCGGATTTTGCCAGGCTCATCCCCGCGGCGGCGATCCTCGGCGGCGGCTACCTGCTGCTGATCGACACATTGGCGCGCACCGTGGCAGAAGTGGAGATTCCCCTCGGCATCCTCACCGCCGTCATCGGGACGCCGTTCTTTATCTGGCTGCTGACCGGCATGCAGAGGAACTGGTCGTGAGGCTGGAAGGCGGCGCGCTCTCCATCGGCTATCCCGGCCACGTCGTCGGTCGCGGCCTCGATGTCGCGCTCGATACCGGCGAGGTGCTGGCGCTGCTCGGGCCGAACGGTGGCGGCAAGACGACTTTGCTGAAAACCCTGCTCGGCCTGCTGACACCGCTCGCCGGAGACGTACGGCTCGATGGCAAGCCGCTCGGCGACTATTCGATTGGCGGACGCGCCCGCATCATTGCTTATGTGCCGCAGGTGCATATCGGCACCTTTGCCTTCACGGTCGAGACCGTGGTGCTGATGGGCCGCACGGCGCATGGCAGTCTGTTCAGCCGCCCGAGCGCGCATGACCACGAAGTCGCGGCCAGTGCACTGGCGCGCTTCGGCATCGCGCATTTGTCGCAGCGACCTTACACGGAAATTTCCGGCGGCGAGCGGCAACTCGTCCTGCTGGCGCGGGCGCTGGCGCAGGAGCCGCGATTCATCGTGCTCGACGAGCCGACCGCCTCGCTCGACTTCGGCAATCAGGGTAAGGTGATGGCGGAAATCCGCGCGCTTGCCGCGTCGGGCCACGGCGTGCTGTTTACCACGCACGATCCCAACCACGCCTTGCGCGCCGCCGACCGGGCCTTCTTGCTGCGCGAGGGAACGCAAGTCGCCGAAGGCCCGGTGGCGCAGGTTCTCAACAAGACGCAACTCGAGGCGCTTTATCGCGCTCCGGTCGAGACTGTGGTGGATGCGGCCGGCAAAACCGCGTTTTTGCCGGGGTAGAGCGTTTCCAGGCGAAGTGGGAACCGGTTCGCCGTCCGGAAACGCGACAAAGCAAAAAACTTGGCCGCTTCCCGGAACGGCGGCGAACCACTACACTAGCAGCATGAACAACGACTCTTACATCATCAAACCCGATCCGCACGATCCGCGGCTGACCGAGCGCGTTTCCGGCATCGACCAGACCGGCGCGAAGATCGACACCTCGGTCACGGTCGAGCGCGCGCTGACGATTTTTCTGAACAGTCAGGAAATCGTCACCGCGATGACCATCGGCGATTACCCGGACTATCTAGCGGTCGGTTACCTCCTGAACCAGAACATGCTGCTGCCGGACGATGTCGTCGAGAACGTCGATTATGACGAGGAACTCTCGGTCGTCGTCGTGCGCACCAAGCGCAAGACCAATTACGAAAAGAAGCTGAAAAAGAAGGTGCAGACCTCAGGCTGCGCGCAAGGCACCGTGTTCGGCGACCTGATGGAAGCGCTGGAAGGCGTGTCGCTGCCGAACACCGAATTGCGTACGTCGTGGCTTTACGCGCTGACGCACAAGATCAACACCACGCCGTCGCTCTATCTCGAGGCCGGCGCCATTCACGGCTGCGTGCTGGCGCACGAAGACAAGCCGTTGGTGTATATGGAAGACGTCGGCCGCCATAACGCGGTCGACAAGATCGCCGGCTGGATGTTCAAGGAAAAAGTGTCGCCGTCGGACAAGATTTTCTACACCACCGGCCGCCTCACCTCGGAGATGGTGATCAAGACCGTGCGCATGGGCATTCCGATATTGATCTCGCGCTCCGGCTTCACCGCCTGGGGCGTCGAACTGGCGCGCAAGGCCAACCTCACATTGATCGGCCGCGCGCGGGGTAAACGTTTCGTCGCGCTCGCCGGCGAGGACCGCATCGTATTTGACCAGGACCTCGCCAGCGTGGAAGAAGAAAGCTCCAAGCACCGGCGCAAGGCGGCGGTCGATGATTGAGCGTCTTTTCGCATAATGACTGACATCCCTCCTCCCCCGACTTTCGGCCTCGTGCTCGCCGGCGGACTGGCGCGCCGCATGGGCGGCGGCGACAAGGCGCGCATCAAAATCGGCAAGTCGACGATCATCGACCGCGTGCTGGCCACTTTGTCGGGCCAATGCGTCGATATCATCATCAACGCCAATGGCGATCCGGCGCGCTTCGCCGATACCGGTTGCGTCGTGGTGCCGGACAGCGTGCCGGATTTTGCCGGACCGCTCGCCGGCATTCTCGCCGGACTGGACTATCTGGCGGCGCAGGACAACAGTGTCGAGTGGATGCTGAGTGTGCCGGGCGATTGCCCGTTTCTGCCGGACGACCTGGTCGAACGGCTGCACGACGCGCGGCGCAAGATGGGCGCCGGCGTGCCACTCGCCTGTGCGCGTTCCGGCGAATGGCGCCATCCAGTCGTCGGACTTTGGCCGCTGGCGCTTCGCGAGGATTTGCGCAAGGCGCTCACTGTCGAGGGCCTGCACAAGATCGAGATCTGGACCGCGCGGCACGGTATCGCCATCGCCGACTGGCCAGATCAGCCGGTCGATCCGTTCTTCAACGTCAACACGCCGGAAGACGCGGCAAAGGCGGAGAAGATCGCGGCGGGTTAGAGCGTTTTCGAGCGAAGCGGGAACCGGTTCGCGTGAAGAAAACGCGACAAAGCAAAAGACTAGAGCCCCGGCTTTGGTTCCATCAAAGCCGGAAAGGCTCTAGATCACCACCGCCTCGCCGAATTCCGGCACGCGAAATTCCACCGGCGTTGCCTTCCCGGACAGCGCGTCGCGCAAGGCGCGCAACGGCTCGTCGAAGGCATCGTCGGCCAGGCGAATGGTGCCGTAGTGGATTGGCATCGCCACCCGCGTGCGCAATGTTTCCGCCGCCGCCACCGCCTCGCGCGGATTCATATGCACCGGCGCCATGAACCATGCCGGCAGATAGGCGCCGATCGGCAGCAGCGACAAGGTCATCGGCCCGAAGCGCTCGGCGATCGCGGCAATATGTGCGCCGGAGCCGGTGTCGCCGGCAAAATAAATGGCGCCCGCCGGCGTCTCCA
>CAIMEA010000056.1 GCA_903839845.1 uncultured Hyphomicrobiales bacterium | reverse complement strand
GCCGCCCGCATGGACCGGCGGGTGACCATCAGGGATGGGCTGGTGGTGGAGTTGGAGTAATCGTTCTCTGACCGAGAGTTTCGTAACTATATGATTTGAATAGGATAACCGGCACGGTCATGCTGGAGGTAATCGGGCTTGACTCCGGAACAGAACATGAACTATGTTCTTTAAACGTTCTGTGGAGAAAGTCATGATCAAAGCCGTTATCCAAGAGGCCGCGACCCTTGCCGCACTGTCCATGTTCGTTGGCATGATCGCCATCTGGTCGCAGGTCATCAGCAATCTATAGTCGCGTGCGTGTATCATCGCGTACCCGGTGGCGTTTGCGTTGCGTGCGGTTGCGTTTGGCGTGGCGTATCCGAGTGGTCATGGCCGGTCTGAGGGCGCCTTAATGGGCCCGCAGCCGGGCATGGCGGGGACCGCCTGATCGGGCGGAGGTAAAGCGCCGGCCCTGTGTAAAACCGTCATAGGTCTTGTGCGGGCGTCATCGAAGGTGGACTTGAGGGCGGGCGATCCTCACTCTGGTTGAAGAGCCAGAATCACCCGGTCGCCGGGCACCTAACCTTCGAGCTTTCATGTCAGATCTCGATTTCGTGCATTTGCACGTTCACTCGTCCTATTCGCTGCTGGAAGGCGCGCTGCAGATCGGGCGCCTGGCGGAGCTTGCCAAGGCGGACAAGCAGCCGGCTTTGGCGCTGACCGACACCGACAACATGTTCGGCGCGCTCGAGTTTTCCGAGAAGATCGCCGGCTACGGCATCCAGCCGATCATCGGTTGCGCGCTGGCCATCGATTTCGGCGACACCGACAACGGCGCCCGCAACGGCAATGCGCAGAACGAGCGCCAGCGCATCGTGCTGCTGGCGGCGAGCGAGGAGGGCTATCGCAGCCTGATGCGGCTCAACTCGCGCGCCTTCATGGATTCGCCGGTCAACGAGCCGCCCCGCCTCAAGGTCGAGTGGCTCGAGGGCGAAACCGGCGGCGTCATCGCGCTCACCGGCGGTCCCGGCGGCCCGCTCGATCTCGCCATCGCCGCCGGCCAGAGCACGGTCGCGGCTGCGCGCCTCGACACACTGCATCGCCTGTTCGGCGACCGGCTCTACATCGAATTGCAACGCCATGGCGCGCCGCATGAGCGGATGACCGAAAGCGTGCTGATCGATTTCGCCTATGGCCGTGGCATTCCGCTGGTCGCCACCAACGAGCCGTTCTTTGCCACCGCCGCCGATTATGAATCGCACGACGCGCTGATCTGCATCGCCGAGGGCCGCTACGTCCACGAGACCGACCGCCGGCATCTGACGCCCGAGCATCGCTACAAGACCCGCGCCGAGATGCGCGAACTGTTCGCCGATTTGCCGGAAGCGCTGCGCTCGACCGTCGAGATCGCGCAACGCTGCGCCTTCCGCCCGCGCACGCGCGCGCCGATCCTGCCGCGCTTTTCGGTCGGCGCCGACGGCGCCGCGGTCGATGAGGCGAGCGAACTGCGCACGCAGGCGGAAGAGGGCCTGACGCGCCGCATCGCCAGCGCCGGCCTCGCGCCGGGATTTACCGAGGCGCAGTACCGCGAGCGGCTCGATTTCGAGCTGAAGGTGATCGCCGGGATGAAATATCCCGGCTACTTCCTCATCGTCGCCGACTTCATCACCTGGGCGAAGAGCCAGGGCATTCCGGTCGGCCCCGGCCGTGGTTCAGGCGCGGGCTCGCTGGTGTCCTACGCGCTGACCATCACCGATCTCGATCCGATGCGCTTTGGCCTTCTGTTCGAGCGCTTCCTCAATCCCGAGCGCGTGTCGATGCCCGACTTCGACATCGACTTCTGCCAGGACCGCCGCGAGGAGGTGATCCATTATGTGCAGGAGCGCTACGGCCGCGATCAGGTGGCGCAGATCATCACCTTCGGCACCTTGCAGGCGCGCGGCGTCTTACGCGACGTCGGCCGCGTGTTGCAGATGCCGTACGGGCAGGTCGATAAATTGTGCAAGATGGTGCCGCAGAATCCGGCAGCGCCCATTACGCTGGCCAAAGCGATCGAGGACGAACCGAAGTTGCAGGCCGAAGCCGACAGCGATCCGGTGGTCAAACGCGCTTTTGGCATTGCCAAGAAACTCGAAGGCCTGACGCGGCACGCCTCGACGCATGCCGCCGGCATCGTCATTGGCGATCGCAGGCTGTCGGAACTGGTGCCGCTCTATCGCGATCCCAAGTCGGACATGCCTGTCACCCAGTTCAATATGAAGTGGGTGGAGCAGGCCGGTCTTGTGAAGTTCGACTTCCTCGGCCTGAAGACGCTGACTGTGTTGAAAACCGCCGTGGAGTTGCTGGCGCGCCGCGGCGTCATCGTCGATCTGGCGGCGATCCCGCTCGACGACAAGGGCACCTATGATCTGCTGGCCCGCGCTGAAGCGGTCGGCGTGTTCCAGTTGGAAAGCCAGGGCATGCGGCGGGCGCTGCTCGACATGCGGCCCGACCGTTTCGAGGACATCATCGCCCTGGTCGCGCTCTATCGGCCGGGTCCGATGGCGAACATTCCGACCTATTGCGCGCGCAAGCATGAGATGGAGAAGCCGGACTACATCCATCCCAAGCTCGAGCCGATCCTGAAGGAAACTTTCGGCGTCATCGTCTATCAGGAACAGGTGATGCAGGCGGCGCAGTTGCTGGCCGGCTATTCGCTCGGCGACGCCGACCTCCTGCGCCGCGCGATGGGCAAGAAGATCCGCTCCGAGATGCAGAAGCAGTCGAGCATCTTCGTCGAAGGCTGCACCAAGCGCGGCATCGACAAAGCGCAGGCGGAAGCGATCTTCGAACTGCTCGAACGCTTCGCCGATTACGGCTTCAACAAGAGCCATGCCGCCGCTTACGCGCTGGTCGCCTATCAGACCGCCTATATGAAGGCGAACTATCCGGTCGAGTTCCTCGCCGCGTCGATGACGCTCGATATGGGCAATACCGACAAACTCTCGGAATTCCGCGCCGAGGCCGAACGCATCGGCATCAAGATCGACCCGCCGTCGATCAACCGTTCCGATGTCGCCTTCGAGGTCGATGGCAATACGATTATTTATGCGCTGGCAGCGCTTAAAGGAGTCGGCCGCGAAGCAGTCAAGTCGATCACCGCCGCGCGCGAGAACGGACCGTTCGCTGACCTGGCCGATTTCGCCGCGCGCATCAATCCGCGCGCCGTCAACAAGCGCGTGCTGGAAAGCCTGGCGCAGGCTGGCGCCTTCGACGCCTTCGATTCAAACCGCGCCCGCGTGCTGGCGGGAGTCGAAAAGATCATGGGCATTGCCCAGCGCACGCACGAGACCGAAGCTGTCGGCCAGAACGATTTCTTCGGCGGCAGCGGCAAGGCCGAGCCGATTGCTTTGCCGCCGGTCGAGCCGTGGCTGCCGGCGGAGAAACTGCGCCGCGAATACGACGCGATCGGCTTCTTCCTGTCCGGGCATCCGCTCGACGACTACGCCGCCGTGCTGAAGAAATTGCGTGTGCAGTCCTGGGCCGAGTTCTCGCGCGCGGTGAAGAATGGCGCGACGGCGGGCAAGGTCGCCGGCACCGTGGTGTCGCGGCAGGAGCGCCGCACCAAGACCGGCAACAAGATGGGCATTTTCGGTCTGTCCGATCCGACCGGGCATTACGAGGCGGTGATCTTCTCGGAGGGCCTGGCCGAATACCGCGATCTGCTGGAACCCGGCACGGCGGTGCTGCTGGTGCTGTCGGCGGAAGTGCAGGGCGACGACGTGCGCGCCCGCATTCAGTCGGCCGAGCCGCTCGACGCCGCCGCCGCCAATATGCAAAAGGGTCTGCGGGTTTTCTTACGCGACGGCGCGCCACTCGAGGGCGTTGCCAAGCGTCTTGAGAAGTCGGCGCCGCGATCGGGCGGCGACGGTGAGGTCAGCGTCGTCCTGATGCTGCGGGCGGGCACCGAGGTCGAGGTCAAGCTCCCGGGGCGCTTCAAGGTGTCGCCGCAAATCGCCGGCGCCATCAAGGCAGTGCCCGGCGTGGTGCAGGTCGAGGCGCTGTAGGCGGCGGAACGCTTTCGGCCGGCTGCGGAACCGTTGGCGCGCTATTGGACAGATCGCTGTCGGGTTTTGCGTGCCCGCATGCCGGTGCATCAGGCAGCGTCGCGCGCTATTCCAAATGCGCCGACAGCGTGCGACAAAGTTCGCCATCGGCCGGGCAAGGCCGGATAAAAATGAAAAGCATTACGGGGAGAGACATCATGCCGGGCACCATCAAGACGAATGTATTGGTAGCCTTGATTTTGGCATCTGCCGCCATCGTCTCTCCGCTCAAGGCGCAGGATTATCCGACTGAAAACGTCACCGTCATCGTCGCGCTTGGCGCCGGCGGTTCGATGGATGTGATTACACGGCTTTACGGCGAGAAGCTCGCCGAACGCTTCGGCAAACCGTTCATCGTCGATAACCGCGGCGGCGCCGCCGGCAATCTCGCCGCCGAAGCGGTGGCGCGCGCCAAGCCCGACGGCCATACGCTGCTGGTCGCCTCGAGCGGCGTCTATGCCATCAACAAGATTTATTTCAAAACGCTGCGCTTCGATCCGGATCAGGATTTCGAACCGATCGCACTCTATGCGAAGATCCCGTTCATTCTGGTGGCGCGCGCTGGTTCGCCCTGGCCGTCACTGCCCGATCTGGTCAAGGCGGCGAAAGCCGAGCCGGGCCGTATCACTTTCGCCTCGACCGGCGTCGGACTTGCGCCGCATCTGGCCGGTGAATTGCTCAAGGCCAAGCTCGATATCGATCTCACTCATGTTCCCTATAAAGGCAGCATGGCGCAGGCGATCAGCGACGTCATGGCCGGGCATGTCGATCTTGTTTTCGCCGATCCGTCGCTGGCGATTCCCTTGCTCAAGGACGGAAGGCTCAAGGCGTTCGGCACCACATCGACGGAGCGCTTGCCGCAATTGCCCGATGTGCCGACAATCGGTGAAGCGATTCAAGCGCCCGATTTCGAAGCCGTGTCGTGGCATATGATTGCCGCGCCGGCCAAGACGCCGAAGGCGGTGGTCGAGAAATTGCAAGCCGCGCTTCAGGAAGCGTTCAAAGACCCGGTCATCAACGATCGTATCAAGACTATGGGTCTTGTGCCGGTGTCGCCGCCGCTCGGGCCCGCCGCCGCCAAAGTCTATGTCGCGTCGGAGTCGGAAAAATGGGGCGCGCTGCTCAAGCGCCTCGATCTTGTCGGTAAGCAATAGCGGCCGGTCGCATGAACATCAACCAGCCCTCGCGCCGCGACGTTCTCAAAACATCCGCCGCGCTGGCCGTGAGCGCTTTCGCCGCGCCGGTGCGCGCGGCGGCACCGGCGGCGGAAGCCATCACGCCGGCGCTGATCGCCGCGGCGACGAAGGAAGGCACGGTCGTCTGGTATACCTCCGCCGATTTGCAACTGGCGACGATGGTCGGCAAAGCCTTCGAGCGGAAATTTCCCGGCATCGCTGTGCGCGTCGAGCGCGCCGGCGGCGAGCGTATCTTCACCCGTATCGGTCAAGAATACGCCGCCAACATTCATACGGTCGACGCCGTCAGCACCGGCGACGCCGCGCAATTCCTGATCTGGAAACAGCAGAAGTGGCTGGCGCCTTATGTGCCCGAGGATGTCGCCCGGCATATTCCCGCCGCGCACCGCGACGCCGATGGCACTTACGCGACCGTGCGCTCCTCGCTGTGCGTGATCGGCTACAACACGGAGCTGGTAAAGCGCGACGAAGCGCCGAAAAGTTTCGCCGATCTGCTCGATCCGAAATGGAAGGGCAAGATCGTCAAGGGGCATCCGAGCTACAGCGGCACCATCATGACGTCGACGTTCCAGATGGCGCGCGATCTCGGCTGGCCCTATTTTGAAAAACTGGCAAAACAGAACGTGATGCAGGTCCAGTCGGCCACCGATACGCCGAAGAAAGTCATCCTGGGCGAACGGCCGGTCATGGCGGACGGTAATGAATACAACGTGCTGCTGCTGAAAGAAGCCGGCAGCCCGATCGAGTCGGTCTACGCCACCGAAGGCTCGCCCTTCATCGTGCAGCCATCGGCGATCTTTGCCGCCGCGCCACATCCGAGCGCCGCCCGGCTTTTTCAGAACTACCTGTTCACGGTCGAGGCGCAGCGCCTGTTCGTCGATGCCGGCGGTCTGCGGTCGGTCCATGCCCAGGTCAAGGACAAGGCCGGCCGCGTCCCGCTGTCGGAGATCAAGCTGATGCAGGACGATCCGGCCGCGGTGGCCGCGCAGGGCGACGAGATCAAGCGCTGGTATTCGGAGTATTTCAAAGTCTAAGCGGACCTTTTGCCGCCCCAGGCTGGCGGTCGTGGCAGGGCGTCAGGGCAGGCTATAGCGGGCCGAAAAGGCACCGGCGCCCGCCTTGCTTATGGCGAGTCGGCCCTATATAAGCCCGGCACATCACTCACGCGGATGTTGGCTTTAGGCCCCGACAATGGGTCAAAAAGGCCGTCCGGTGGTCCCTTTAGGGGGCTCACACACATTCGCGGCGGATCAACCGGAGAATTTAAATGGCACTTCCTGACTTCACGATGCGTCAGCTATTGGAAGCCGGCGTTCACTTCGGCCATCAGGCCCACCGCTGGAACCCGAAGATGGGTCAATACATCTTCGGTACCCGCAACAACATTCACATCGTCGATCTGGCCCAGACCGTGCCGATGTTGCAGCGCGCGCTGCAAGCCGTCAGCGATACGGTCGCCAAGGGCGGCCGCATCCTTTTCGTCGGCACCAAGCGCCAGGCGGCCGACGGCATCGCCGCAGCGGCCAAGCAGTCGGCGCAATATTACGTCAATTCGCGCTGGCTCGGCGGCACGCTGACCAACTGGAAGACCATCTCCGGTTCGATCTCGCGCCTGCGCAAGCTCGAGGAGATGCTCGGCACCGGCGCGGCGCAGAGCTACACCAAGAAAGAACGCCTGACGATGCAGCGCGAGCGCGACAAGCTCGACCGTTCGCTCGGCGGCATCAAGGACATGGGCGGCGTGCCCGACCTGATCTTCGTCATCGACACCAACAAGGAAGACATCGCGATCAAGGAAGCGCGCCGTCTGAACATTCCGGTGGCCGCGATCATCGACACCAATTGCGATCCGGCCGGCATCACCTATCCGGTTCCGGGCAACGATGACGCGGCGCGTGCCGTGACGTTGTATTGCGACCTGATCGCGCGCGCGGCGCTCGACGGCATTTCGCGTTCGCAAGGCGAGCGTGGCGTCGATCTCGGCGCCCAGGAAAAGCCGATCATGGCGGAAACCATCCCGACCGTGCCGGCCGCGACCGATCTCGGCTTCGAGCAGCTTGCCGGTCCGCGCGGCGTTGCCGACGACCTCAAGAAGCTGCCCGGCATTTCGCCGGCGATCGAAAAGCAGCTCAACGATCTCGGCATTTTCCACTACACGCAGATCGCCGAACTGTCGGCCACCGCCGCGCATAATGTCGGCGAAGAAGTCGGCCTGCCGGGTCGCGTCGATGGCTGGGTCGCCAAGGCCAAGCAGATGACGGCGGAAGCCGAGTAATTAAAGCTGGCGCCCGTCCATACGCGGGCGCCGGTTTCTTTGAATCGAGATTGAACGACGCCGCCGGCCCGGCCGGCCGCGATCCGTTGAAGGAATTATCGAGATGGCACAGATCACCGCACAAATGGTCAAGGAACTGCGCGAGTCGACCAGCGCAGGTATGATGGATTGCAAGGCCGCGCTGACCGAAACCGGCGGCGACATGGAAGCGGCGCAGGACTGGCTGCGCAAGAAAGGCCTGTCGAAGGCTGCCAAGAAGTCCGGCCGCGTCGCCGCCGAAGGCCTGATCGGCCTCGCCGTGCGCGGGCCGAAAGCCGTTGTCGTCGAACTGAATTCGGAAACCGATTTTGTCGCCCGCAACGATCTGTTCCAGGGCCTCGTCAAGATGGCCGCCAATGTCGCGTTCGACGCCGGCACCGATGTCGAGGCGATCAAGGCCGCCAAGGTCGGCGCGATCAGCGTCGGCGACGCAATCAACGACACGATCGCCAAGATCGGCGAGAACATGTCGCTGCGCCGCGCCGCGGTCGTCGAAGTGTCCAAGGGTGCGATCGGTTCCTACGTTCACAACGCGGTCAGCGATGGCCTCGGCAAGATCGGCGTGCTTGTCGGTCTGGAATCGACCGGCAACGTCGATGAGTTGACCGCGCTCGGTCGTCAGCTGGCGATGCATGTTGCTTCTTCGAACCCGATCGCGCTCGACGCCTCGGGCGTTCCAGCCGATGTCGTCAAGCGCGAGAAGGATGTTCTCGCCGACAAGTTCCGCCAGCAGGGCAAGCCGGAAGCGATGATCGAAAAGATCGTCGAGAACGGCCTGAAGACCTATTACAAGGAACAGACCTTCCTCGAGCAGCCGTTCATCTTCGATGATAGCGGCAAGAAGTCGGTGGCGCAGGCGGTCAAGGAAGCCGAAGGCAAAGTCGGCGGTCCGATCAAGATCACCGGCTTCGTCCGCTACGGTCTCGGCGAGGGCATCGAGAAACAGGAAGCCGACTTCGCCGCCGAGGTCGCCGCGGCGGCCGGCCAGAGCTGAATTATTCGACCGGCGCCAGTTGGCGCCGGTTTCGCGTCTTGATGTGCTGATGAATTTTAGGGTCGCCACTTATGTCTGATCCGATTTACAAGCGCGTCATCGTCAAGCTCTCCGGCGAGGCGCTTAACGGCGACAAGCCCTTCGGCATCGATCAGGCGACCGTCGAACGCATCGCCGCCGATCTGGCCGCGACCGCCCGGCTCGGCGTCGAGCTCGGCGTCGTCGTCGGCGGCGGCAACATTTTTCGCGGCGTCGAGGTATCCTCGCGCGGCGTGCCGCGCCCGGTCGGCGACACCATGGGCATGCTGGCGACGGTGATGAACTGCCTGGTGCTGGAAGCGGCTATCGAGCGGCAGGGAAGCGAAGCGCGTACGCTTTCCGCGCTCGCCATGACCTCGGTCTGCGAAACCTATAACCGCAAGCGCGCCATGAAGAATCTGGCCAAGGGCCGGGTGGTTCTGCTGGCCGCCGGGACCGGCAATCCGTTCTTCACCACCGATACGACCGCCGTGCTGCGTGCCGCCGAGCTGGAATGCCAGGCCGTCCTCAAGGCGACCAATGTCGATGGTGTCTACACGGCCGACCCCAAAAAGGACCCGGCCGCCAAGCGTTACGAGCGCCTGAGCCATCAAGAGGCCATCGAAAAGGACCTGCGGGTGATGGACGGCGCCGCCTTCGCGCTTGCCCGGGAGAACCGGACGCCTATCATCGTTTTCTCGATTGCCGGTACGAACGCAATCGAAACGGTTCTGCGCGGTCAGGGGCGCACAACCATCGTCGGTTAGTTAAGGTTGAGTTGAATTGCAACGGGCTGACGAAACGCGAGCGCAACGATCAGGGTTTGCGCCCGAAGCGAAAAGTCAGCGGCTTATTGTTGGGGACTCGTCATGGCGAATGCAACGCACGATATCAACGACATCAAACGCCGCATGGCCGGCGCCTCGACGGCGCTCAAGGGCGAATTGTCGGGCCTGCGCACGGGCCGCGCCTCCGCGCATCTGCTCGATCCGGTCATGGTGGATGCCTATGGCGCGATGATGCCGCTCGTTCAGGTCGCCAGCGTCACCATCCCGGAACCGCGCATGATCGCGGTCAGCGTCTGGGACAAGTCGCTGGTCAAGGCGGTGGAAAAGGGCATTGTCGATTCCAATCTCGGCCTTTCGCCGGCAACCGACGGACAGACGATCCGCTTGCGCATTCCCGAACTCAACCAGGAGCGCCGCAAGGAACTGGTCAAGCTCGCGCACAAATATGCCGAGAACGCCCGCATTGCCGTGCGTCATGTGCGGCGCGATGCCATGGACGCGCTCAAGAAGCTCGAGAAGGATCACGGCAAGGACGAGATCGAACGTTTCACGGCTGAAATCCAGAAAGCAACCGATGCCGGCATCGCCGACGTCGATCAACTGCTCGCCGGTAAGGAAAAGGAAATCCTCACGGTTTGAGGTTTTACTCGCATGTCCGAGGCCGAGGTCCCGCAAAGCGCTTTATCTGCCGACGGCATCGCAGCCGTTCCGCATCACGTCGCCATCATCATGGATGGCAATGGCCGCTGGGCGGCGGCGCGTGGCCTGCCGCGCGTCGAGGGACATCGCCGCGGTGTCGAGGCGTTGCGCCGCACGATCCGCGCCGCCGGCGAAATCGGCATCAGGATCATCACGATCTTTTCCTTCAGTTCGGAAAACTGGTCGCGACCGGCCGCCGAAGTCGGCGAGTTGATGGGGCTGTTGCGCCGCTTTATCCGCAACGATTTGGCTGAACTGCACAAGAGCGGCGTGCGCGTGCGCGTCATCGGCGAGCGGGCAGGGCTCGAGGCCGACATCGGCCGGCTGCTGATCGAAGCTGAGGAACTGACCAAGAATAATACCGGGCTGACTTTGGTGGTCGCGTTCAATTACGGCGCGCGCCAGGAGATTGCGAGCGCCGCGCGCCTCGCCGCCGAGGCGGTCGCGCAAGGCACGCTCAAGCCGCAGGATATCACCGTCGATACAATCGCCGGATATCTCGACACCGCCGATATGCCGGATCCAGATCTCATCATCCGCACCAGCGGCGAACAACGGTTGTCGAACTTTCTGCTATGGCAGTCGGCCTACAGCGAACTGGTCTTCGTGCCGGCCAACTGGCCCGACTTCGATCGCGCGACGCTGGAAAGCGCAATCCGCGAATACCGGCAACGCGAGCGGCGTTTCGGCGGATTGTCCGGCGCGGCCGCCGCGAAGACCGGTTCCTGAGCGCCGTGAACGCCACCGAACCCAGCGGTCAATCCAAAGTCAGCAATCTGACGCAGCGCGTCGCCTCGGCTATCGTCCTCATTCCGTTCGCGTTGGCCGCGGCCTATTACGGCGGCTGGGCCTTCGCGCTGTTCTGGGCGGCCGCGGCCATTGCCGTGGCGTGGGAATGGACGCGGCTGGTCAAAGGCCCGGCCTGGATCGCCTGCGGCTTTGTCTACGCGGCGGCGATGTTTGCCGCGCCGGTGTGGTTGCGCGCCGATACGGCTTATGGGCTGCTCGCCATCGTCCTTTTGTTTGCGATTGTCTGGTCGACCGACATCTTCGGCTACTTCGCCGGCCGCGCCATTGGCGGGCCGAAGCTGATGCCGAGCGTCAGCCCGAAAAAGACATGGTCGGGCGCAATCGCCGGCACGTTAGGGGCAATGATCGTCGCCGTTTTTATCGCGAGCCTGTTCGGATCGTTCAACATGGTGGCAATCGCGGCTGTCGCGCTGCTGCTGTCGGTCTGCGCGCAAGCGGGTGACCTGTTTGAATCGCACGTGAAGCGCAAATTCGGCGCCAAGGATTCCAGCCAGCTCATCCCCGGTCATGGCGGCGTGATGGACCGGCTCGACGGCTTCTGGGCGGCGGCGCTGATCGGCTGCCTGATCGGCGTTCTGCGCGGCGGCGCCGCCGATGCGGCGCGCGGTTTGCTGATATGGTGAGGGCATGAACGCCATCGCTGTTGCCAAAGCGCGATCGATGTCGGCGCCGTTACCGGGCGCCGCGCCGCGCAGCGTCACCATCCTCGGCGCCACCGGTTCGATCGGCGCCAGCACCATCGATCTGATCAAGCGCAATCCGACGCTTTACCGCGTCGAATGCGTCGCCGCCGGGCGCAATGTGCCGGCTTTGGCGCAGGTCGCGCGCGATGTCGGCGCCCGCGTCGCCGTGATTGCCGATCCGGATTGTTATGCCGCGCTGAAAGATGCACTGGCCGGCACCGGCATCGAGGCCGCCGCCAGTGAAGCGGCGCTGATCGAAGCGGCACTTTATCCCGCCGATTGGGTGATGGCGGCGATCGCCGGCGCGGTCGGCTTGAAGCCGACAATGGCTGCGATCGGGCGGGGCGCCACCGTCGCGCTCGCCAACAAGGAATGCCTCGTCTGCGCCGGCGCACTGTTCATGCGCAGCGCGGCGGCATCGGGCGCAACTGTTTTGCCGGTCGACAGCGAACATAATGCGCTGTTTCAGGCGATGGGTGCCGGGCGTCGCGAAGACGTGCGACGGGTGATTTTGACCGCGTCGGGCGGACCGTTTCGCACCTGGTCGCTGGATGCGATCCGGCAGGCAACGCCGGAGCAGGCGCTGCGGCATCCGAACTGGTCGATGGGACCGAAGGTCACCATCGATTCCGCCAGCCTGATGAACAAGGGGCTGGAACTGATCGAGGCGCATCATCTGTTCGCTTTGCCGCCGCAGGAAATCGACGTGCTGGTGCATCCGCAATCGGTGGTGCATGGGCTGGTCGAATTCCGCGACGGCTCGGTTGTGGCCCAACTGGGGCCGGCCGACATGCGGGTGCCGATCGCGCATTGTCTGGCGTGGCCGGCGCGCATCGATGGCCCGGCGCCGCGCCTCGATCTGGCGGCTTTGCGCGAACTGACATTCGAGGAGCCTGATCTGGCGCGGTTTCCGGCCTTGGGCCTGGCCCGGCAGGCGATGGTCAAAGGCGGGGCGGCGCCGACCGTCTTGAACGCGGCCGATGAGGTCGCCGTGGCCGAATTCATCGGCGGCCGGATACCATTCCTGGCCATTTCCGCTTTGGTCGAGAAAACGCTTGAAGCCGCCGATGCCCGCGGCCTTTTATCCGAGCCGGCCGATATCGATGCCGCCCTGGCCGTCGACCATATTGCGCGCGGTCTGGCGCATGACCTTTTGAATGCCGTAAAGGCATCGTAGTAATCTTTCCGTAATATTGATGACGGCCTTATGGGCGGTGAGGGATTGTAATGGGTACCGGTATCATGGCGAGTTTGAGCGCATTCGGCGGCGGCGTGGTCGGCTATGTCGTGCCGTTCCTGTTTGTGCTGACCGTTGTCGTATTTTTCCATGAACTCGGCCATTTCCTGGTGGCACGCTGGTGCGGCATCAAGGTTCTGGTGTTCTCGCTGGGCTTCGGTCCCGAGATCGTCGGCTTTAACGACAAACACGGCACGCGCTGGAAGCTCTCGGCCATTCCGCTCGGCGGCTACGTGAAGTTCTTCGGCGACGACAACGCGGCCAGCGTCCCCGATTATGCCGGTGCGGCGCTCATGAGCGAAGCCGAGCGCAACGACAGTTTCATTCACAAACCGGTCGGCTCGCGCGCCGCCGTGGTGGCAGCCGGACCGATCGCCAACTTCATCCTGGCGATTGCGATCTTCGCCGGCGTTTTCATGATTTCCGGCAAGCAGACCACAACGGCCCGGGTTGATGCGATCCAGGAGGGCAGCGCCGCGCAGGCCGCAGGCTTCAAGGCCGGCGACCTTGTCGTGGCAATCAACGGCAGCCGGATCGACAGCTTTTCCGACATGCAGCGGATCGTCAGCATCAGCGCCGGTGAAACCCTCAGCGTCGAGGTCGAGCGCGGCGGTGTGCCGGTGACCCTCAAGGCCGTGCCGCAGATGCGCGAGCTGAAGGACAATTTCGGTAATGTCCACAAACTGGGCGTGCTCGGCATCAGCCGGTCGATGGCGGCCGGCGACATCAAAACCGAGAAAATGGGGCCGCTGACCGCGATCGCGGCCGGCGCGCAGGAGACCTGGTTCGTCGTCGACCGCACCTTGTCCTATATCGGCGGCATCTTCGCCGGCCGCGAAGCCGCCGACCAATTGGGCGGTCCCATCCGGATTGCCCAGGTGTCGGGACAGGTGGCCACGGCCGGATTTACCGCTTTGGTGCACCTGACCGCGGTGCTTTCGGTATCCATTGGGCTGTTGAACCTGTTTCCGATCCCCTTGCTCGACGGCGGTCACCTTTTGTTCTATGGAATTGAGGCTGCCCGCGGCCGGCCCCTGTCGGAGCGGGCCCAGGAGGTCGGGTTCCGGATTGGGCTGGCAATCGTCGTAATGTTGATGCTTTTTGCAACCTTTAATGACATCCTGCACCTGGCCACATCCTGAGGGGTGGACACTATCGTTGCCTCTGGGCAACTTTATGAGAGGAAAGGGAAACTCGGCCCGGCGGTTTCGTTTGCAGTGCGTCCAAAACGCTGTACAAAGCTAACGAATGTCGGCCTGAGATTCTCGGGTGCGCGGCGGCTTCGGCCGTAAGGAAGCGACGGTATTGCCGCAGGGGTCGCGGTTATTCCGCAAGGATAAAGGGCGCGTAGCGCATGAGACTTAGTGTGCGGGTGGTTCGGGGACTTGCCCTTAGCATTTTGGTCCTCGGTGGTATCCTTGTCGGTGCCGGGGTAGCGACTATTGCGTCGAGCGGTTCGGCTATGGCGCAGACCGTTGGCTCGATCGTGGTCGAAGGCAATCGGCGTGTCGAAGTCGATACCGTGCGCTCGTATTTCCGTCCCGGCCCTGGTGGCCGTCTCGGTCCGCAGGAAGTCGATGAGGGCCTGAAGGCGCTTTACGCGACCGGCCTGTTTTCCGACGTTCGCATCAATCATAGCGGCAATCGTATTGTCGTGACCGTGGTCGAAAACCCGGTGCTCAACCGCGTTGCCTTTGAAGGCAACAAAAAGGCCAAGGACGACCAGCTCAAGACGGAAGTTCAGTCCAAGCCGCGCGGCACTTTGTCGAAGCCGACCGTGCAGGCGGACGTGCAGCGCATCATCGAAATCTATAATCGCAGCGGCCGCTTCGACGTTTCCGTCGAACCCAAAATTATCGAATTGCCGAACAATCGCGTCGACCTGGTTTTTGAAATCAAGGAAGGCGACAAAACCGGCGTCAAGGACATCGAGTTTGTCGGCGCCAAGGCGTTTTCGCATGGCCGCCTGAAAGAAGTCATCAAGACGTCGGAGAGCGGCTTCCTCAGCTTCCTGCAGTCGACCGACATTTACGATCCGGACCGCATCGAAGCCGACCGCGATCTGTTGCGCCGCTTCTATCTCAAGAACGGCTACGCCGACGTGCGCATCGTCTCGGCGGTCGGTGAATACGACCCGGCCAAGAAGGGCTTCGTCATCACCTTCAATATCGAAGAAGGCAATCAATATCGCGTCGGCACCGTCGATGTGGTGTCGAACGTGAAGTCGGTCGATTCGAACACGTTGCGCGGCGTGCTGAAGGTCAGCCCCGGCAGCGTCTACAATGCCGACCAGCTCGAAAAGAGCGTCGAGGCGATGACGATTGAAGCCGCCAAGCGCGGCTACGCCTTCGCCAATGTGCGGCCGCGCGGCGACCGCAATCCGGAAGCACGCACGATCAATCTGGTGTTCGTGATCGATGAAGGCATGCGCGCCTATATCGAGCGCATCAATATTCGCGGCAACGTCCGCACCCGCGACTATGTCGTTCGTCGCGAATTCGATCTCAGCGAAGGCGACGCTTATAACCGCGCGCTGGTCGATCGCGCCGAGCGCCGGCTGAAGAACCTCGAATTCTTCAAGACCGTCAAGATCACCAACGAGCCCGGCTCGGCGCCGGACCGCGTCGTTATTAACGTCGAGCTCGAGGAAAAGCCGACTGGTGAATTCTCGGTCTCCGGCGGCTTTTCGACCGCTGACGGTTTCATCGCCGAAGCCAGCGTGGCCGACCGCAACCTGATGGGCCGGGGCCAACTCGCCAAGGCGACGGTGAGCTACGGTCAGCGGACCCGCGGTTTCGAACTGTCGTTCGTCGAACCCTATCTGATGGGCTATCGCATGGCCGGCGGCATCGATCTGTTCGCCAAGAAGAACCTGGCGTCATCGACGGTGTCCTATGAAACCTCGACCATTGGCACCAATTTGCGCCTCGGTTTTGCGCTGACCGAAGAACTGTCGTTGCAGCCGCACTATTCGCTGTACCGCCAGGAGATCGGTCTGAATCCGCTCTATAATTGTTATCCGGCGGTAACGGGTGTCTGTCAGCCGGCCGCCTTGCCGATCCGCAAGGAACTCGCCGCCGGCCCGGTTGTCGTGTCGATGCTTGGCTATACGGCGAACTACAACACTCTCGACAACAACAAATCGCCGACCAGCGGTCTGTTCGCGTCATTGACCCAGGATGTCGCCGGTGTCGGCGGCGACGTGAATTTCATCCGCTCGACCGCCGAAGTGCGCAACTATTACGAAGTGCTGCCGGACGTGGTTGGCGTGGTTAAGGTGCAAGGCGGCAACGTCGCCGGCTGGGGCAGCAAAGACCTGCGCATGCTGGATCATTTCCAGATGGGCCCGAATCTGGTCCGCGGCTTCGCGCCCGGTGGTTTAGGTCCGCGCGACTTGACGCCTGGGACCACCAATGACGCACTCGGCGGCACCATGTTCTGGGGCACCAGCCTCGAATTCCAGACGCCGTTGTATTTCCTGCCAAAGGATATCGGCATCAAGATTGCGACTTTCGCCGACGCCGGTTCGGTTTGGGCCTACAAGGGACCGACGACTTATACGCAGACCACCACACCGGAGTCGCTGGATGTCGGCCTTGGCGGCGCTAACATGATCCGCTCGTCGGTCGGTGTCGGTCTGATCTGGGATTCGCCGCTTGGACCACTGCGTTTCGATCTGGCGTATCCGCTCAAGAAGTACTGTGCGACACCGACAGCCGGCGGCAGCGAAGTGTGCGACCGGACTCAGATCTTCCGGTTCGGCGGCGGCACGAAGTTTTGATCGTCACCGCGTTGAGCGGAGCGGCACTTGCGGGATGAGCGAGCCGGTATTCCTACGCGACACGCGCGGTCTGTCGCTTGACGAGATCGTTGCCCTGACCGGCGCTTCGGCGCCGGAAGGCGTGGAGCGTGCGCGCCATATCGTCAACGTCGCGCCGCTGGACCGTGCTTCGCCATCGGATATCGCGTTTTTCGACGCCAAGCGGTTCAGCGGAGCGGCCGCCCGGACCCATGCCGGCATCTGTTTGACCAGCGCGGCGCTGGCCAAAGAACTGCCATCGCGTGTCACCGTGCTGGTGGTGCGCGAACCGTTCCGCGCTTTCGTCAAGGTGGCGCGCGTTCTGTTCCCACAATCGCTGCGGCCGTCATCGCTGGCGCAGCCGGGAGCCGTGGCCGGCGCTCATATCGACGCCAGCGCGCGGCTGGAAAATGGCGTCACCGTCGAGCCCGGCGCGGTGATCGGGCCGCGTACCGAAATCGGCGGCGGTTCAATCATTGGTGCGGCCTGCGTCATTGGCGCGGACGTGCGGATCGGCCGCGACTGCTCGATCAGCGCCGGGGCTGTCCTGACCAACACGCTGATTGGCGATCGCGTCATCATTCATCCCGGCTGCAAGATCGGCCAGGATGGCTTCGGCTTTGTGATGGGCGCCGGCGGCCATCTCAAGGTACCCCAGGTCGGCCGGGTCATTATCCAGGACGACGTCGAGATCGGCGCCAATACCACCATCGACCGCGGCGGCATCCGCGACACCGTGATCGGCGAAGGCACCAAGATCGACAATCTGGTCCAGATCGGTCACAACGTCAGCATCGGCCGGCATTGCATCGTCGTGGCGCATACCGGTATTTCCGGCAGTTCGACGCTGGAGGATTATGTCGTTCTCGGCGCGCGCGTCGGCATCAATAACGACGTTACGGTCGGCGAAGGCGCGCAGATCGCAGCGATCAGCAATGTGAATGGCAATGTTCCACCCGGCGCGCGTTGGGGCGGCACGCCGGCCAAGCCGATCAAGCAATGGTTCCGCGAGATCATGGCGATTGAACGGCTCGCGCGCGCAAAGGACGGCGCTGCTTCCGCGCCCAACGAATGAGAACTCCGCCCATGGATGAGCCCGTCAAAAAACTGGAATCCGCCGATATCGGCATCGTCATGCAAATGCTGCCGCATCGCTATCCGTTCCTGCTGGTCGATCGCGTGATCGGGATTCGCGGCGACGAGTTCGGCATCGGCATCAAAAACGTCACCATCAACGAGCCGCAGTTCCAGGGACACTTTCCCGGCAACCCGATCTTTCCCGGCGTGCTGCTGATCGAGGGCATGGCGCAGACCGCCGGCGTCCTGTGCATCGCCGCGACGTCGTCAAGCCAGCCGAAATCGGTGTTCTTTCTGACCATCGACAACGCGAAGTTTCGCAAGCCCGTCGTGCCCGGCGACACCGTCGAATTTCACATGACCCGCACCAATCGCCGCAAGAACATGTGGTGGTATCACGGCGAGGCCAAGGTGAACGGCGTGGTCGTCGCCGAGGCCGATCTCGGCGCGATGATCTCCGACCGATGAGCGGCGCCATGACGCAAGCCAGTTCCGAGACCCGGATCGATCCGACGGCGCGGATCGAGACCGGCGCCGTCATCGGTGAGGGCGCGCAGATCGGGCCCTATTGCACGATCGGGCCGCATGTCGCGATTGGCGACGGTTGCCGCCTCGTTGCGCATGTCAACGTCACCGGCCACACGACGATCGGTCCGCGCACGGTCATCCATCCGTTCGCGTCGCTCGGTTCGCCGCCGCAATCCTTCAGCTATCGCGGCGGCCCGACCCGGCTCACGGTCGGCGCCGATTGCGATATTCGCGAAAACGTCACCATGAATACCGGCACCGAGGACGATCATGGCCTCACCCAGGTCGGCAATAATTGTTTCCTGATGGTCGGTACGCATATCGGCCACGATTGCACGGTCGGCAACAATGTGGTGTTCGCCAATAATACGATGCTTGGCGGCCATGTCAGCGTCGGCGACAAGGTCGTATTCGGTGGCAATGTTGCGGTGCGCCAGTTCGTGCGCATCGGCGAGGGCGCCATGATTGTCGGCATGAGTGGCGTGCGTGCCGACGTGATCCCGTTCGGCATGGCGCAGGGCCCTTTGGCGTTCCTCGTCGGGCTGAATGTGGTCGGCATGCGCCGGCGCGGCCTGTCGAAGGCCGATATTCATGGCGTGCGCGACGCCTATCGCGAGCTGTTCTTCGGCGACGGCGAATTCCGCGCGCGGATCGAAAAGGTCGCGGCCGTGCATGCGTCGAATGCGTTGGTCAACCGGATGTTTGAATTCATCCGCGCCGGAAAACGGCCGCTGACCATGGCGATCAATCGCGGCGAGGCGGACACCGACGCATGACCAGCGCCGTGAGCCAGCAAGGCCCGCTCGCCATGATTTGCGGTGGCGGCAGCCTGCCGCTAGCGGTCGCCGACAAGGTCGCATCGTCCGGAAGGCGTGTCGTTTTATTTCCTCTGCGCGGCGCCGCCGAAGGCACCGCGGTCGAACGCTTTCCGCATCACTGGCTGCACATCGGCCAGATCGGCAAATTCATGCGGCTGGCGCGCGCGGAAGGATGCCGCGACGTCGTGTTGATTGGCGCGCTGATCCGGCCTTCCATATGGCAGACCCGCCCGGACTTCAAAGCGTTGATGTTGATGCCGCGTATCCTGGCGGCGTTTCGCGGCGGCGACAATCACTTGCTGTCGGGCATGGGGCGGCTGCTCGAGCAGGACGGGTTTCGTCTGCTCGGCGCGCATGAAGTCGCGCCGGAAATCCTGGCGCCGGAAAATGCGATCAGCCGCGTGCAACCCTCGGAGCAGGACCGCGCCGATATCGCACTCGGTCTCGATTATCTCAAGGCCGCAGGTCCCTTTGATATCGGCCAAGCTGTCGTTGTCGCCGGCCGCCATATCGTGGCGGTCGAAGCGATCGAGGGTACCGACGAAATGCTGGCGCGGATCGCGGCCATGCGCGCCAGCGGCCGCATGCGGGCGCGCGCCGGCAGCGGCGTGCTGGTGAAGGCGCCCAAGCCCACCCAGGATCGCCGCTTCGATTTGCCATCGATCGGGCCTGTCACGGCGGAACGCGCGGCATCTGCCGGTCTTGCGGGCATCGCGGTCATTGCCGGCGCCACCATCATGGCCGAGCCGGAACGGTTGATCGAGGCCGCCGACCGCGCCGGAATTTTTGTCGTCGGCGTGCCGGCGGAATTACCCGGTTAAGGCCATGACTCGATCGAGCGCTGCGTCGCATATCTATCTGGTGGCGGGCGAAGAGTCCGGCGACTTGCTTGGCGCGGCTTTGATCGCGGCGTTGCGGCGCGCGCGCGACGGATTGCGCTTTTCCGCCGTCGGCGGCAGTCATATGGCGACTGAGGGCGTGCCGAGCCTGTTTCCGCTCGGCGATCTCGCGATCATCGGCTTTGCCGCCATCGCCATGAGCCTGCCGAAAATTCTCCGCCGCATTGCCGAGGCGGCCGACGCGGTGATCGCCGCCAATCCCGACGTGCTGGTGATTATCGACAGCCCGGAATTCACCCACCGGGTGGCGCGCCGCGTGCGCGCACGCGCGCCGCACATCGTCATTGTCGACTACGTCTGCCCGTCGGTCTGGGCCTGGCGGCCCGGCCGGGCGCGCGCCATGCGATCGTATGTTGATCGGGTGCTGGCGCTGCTGCCGTTCGAGCCGGCGGCGATGCAGCGGCTCGGCGGACCGCCGACCGATTTTGTCGGTCATCCGCTCGGCGAGCGGGTCGGCGAACTGCGGCCGAATGCTGAGGAGGCGGCGCGACGGATATCCGACCCGCCATTGATCCTGGTGCTGCCGGGAAGCCGCGGCGGCGAGATCCGCCGCATGGCGCCGGTGTTCGGTGCGACGTTGGGCGAGGTCGCTAAACGGTTTGGCGCGATCGAGGTCGTGGTCCCGGCCGTTCCCCGCCTGGCCGCGGCTGTGCGTGAGGCCACCGCCGCCTGGCCGGTGCCGGTGCGGATCGTCACCGACGCAAATGAGAAGCACCAGGCGTTCCGGCGGGCGCGGGCGGCTTTGACCAAATCGGGCACCTCGACGCTGGAACTGGCGCTGGCCGGCATCCCGATGGTCGCCGCTTACAAGGTGTCGCTTCTGGAAGAACTGGTCGCGCGGGCGCTGATTACAGCACCGAGCGCTATCCTGGCCAATCTTGTGCTCGGCGAAAACGCGGTGCCGGAGTTCTTGCAGCGCGACTGCACGGCCGAAAGCATGACCGCCGCGCTGCTGCCGCTGCTGTCGGACACACCGCCAAGACAACTACAGGTAGATTCGTTCGAAACACTCAATCAAATAATGGATATTGGCGGCTCCGCCCCCAGCGACCGCGCCGCCGCGCTTGTTTTGCAACATCTGGCGGCTTTTAACCAACATGCGCAGCAGGCGGTGGCGCCGCCGCCGTCGAAGGCGTAATTTGGCGACCGCTCGGCCAGCTGGCCGTCATATATGACAGAACCCTGGATTTCCCCTGTGCCCGTTCCCGCCCGAGCATCGATCACCGCCGTGCATGGTTATGTGCCGCCGGACCTGCTGACCAACGCCGATCTGGCGAAACTGGTCGATACCACGGACGCCTGGATTACCGAGCGCACCGGCATCAAGGAGCGTCACATCCTCAAAGGTGAGGGCCTCGGCACCTCGCATATGGCGGCGCAGGCCGTGCGCGGCCTTTTGGAAAAGACCGGCACCAGCCCATCCGAAATCGATCTCCTGATTTGCGCGACCACCACGCCGGACATGCAGTTTCCGTCCACCGCCAACCTGATCTGCGACATGGTCGGCATCAAGGATATCGGTTCGTTCGACGTGCAGGCGGCCTGCTCGGGCTTTCTCTATTCGCTCAACATCGCCTCGCAGTTCATCGCCAATGGCAGCGCGCGCAAGATCATCGTCGTCGGCGCCGACAAGATGTCGTCGATCATCGACTACACCGACCGCGCGACCTGCGTGCTGTTCGGCGACGGCGCGGGCGCCGTGCTGCTTGAGCCGGACACGACCGGCTATGGCATCATGGACTCGCTGGTGCGTTCCGATGGCGCCGGCTGGGTGCATCTGCATCAGAAGGCCGGCGGCAGCCGCATCCCGGCCTCGGCCGAGAGCGTCGCCTTGCGTCAGCATTACGTCCATCAGGAAGGCGCGGCGGTTTACAAATTCGCCATCGCCAAGATGGCCGAGGTCGCTGGCGAAATTCTCACGCGCAACAATCTGCGCGGCGACATGATCGACTGGCTGGTGCCGCACCAGGCCAATAATCGCATCATCGAGTCGACCGCCGAGAAAATGAAGCTGCCGATGGACAAGGTCATGGTGACCATCCACAAATACGGCAACACCACCAATGCGACGATCCCGCTCTGTCTCTGGGACTACGAAGCAAAGCTCAAGCCGGGCAATAAATTATTGTTGGCAGCCTTCGGCGGCGGCTTCACCTGGGCCGGCGCTTACGTGCAGTGGGCCTATGACGGCGCGACCGCGCCGAAGCTCAATGGCAAAGCGAACGGTAGTTCGACGCCAATCGGCAACGCCTGATTGCTCGACCATTCGCGCGAGGGCGAGTGTCCAAACATAAAAAAGGGCGGCTCGTTTGAGCCGCCCTTTTACTATCAATTTGTCGAAGCCTACTTGCGCCGCGAAATTGGCGTGTAGTCGCGCTGCGTCGCGCCGGTGTAAAGCTGGCGCGGACGGCCGATCTTCTGCTTCGGGTCCTCGATCATTTCCTTCCATTGCGCGATCCAGCCGACGGTGCGGGCGACGGCGAACAGCACGGTGAACATCGTCGTCGGGAAGCCCATCGCCTTGAGGGTGATGCCTGAATAGAAATCGATGTTCGGGTACAGCTTCTTCTCGATGAAATATTCGTCGTGCAGCGCGATCTTTTCCAGTTCCATGGCGACGTCGAGCAGCGGATCGTCCTTGATGCCGAGCTCGGCCAGCACTTCATGGCAGGTCTTCTGCATGATCTTGGCGCGCGGATCGTAGTTCTTGTAGACGCGGTGGCCAAAGCCCATCAGACGGTAGCTGTCGTTCTTGTCCTTGGCGCGACGGACGAATTCCGGAATACGATCGACAGTGCCGATCTCGGCCAGCATGTTGAGCGCGGCTTCGTTGGCGCCGCCATGCGCGGGGCCCCACAGACAAGCACAGCCGGCGGCGATGCAGGCGAACGGATTGGCGCCGGACGAACCGGCAAGGCGCACCGTCGAGGTCGAGGCGTTCTGCTCATGGTCCGCATGCAGGATGAAAATGCGGTCCATGGCGCGCGCCAGCACCGGGTTCGGCTTATACTCTTCCGTCGGCACCGCGTAGCACATGCGCAGGAAGTTCGAGGCGTAGTCGAGATCGTTCTTCGGATAGACGAAGGGTTGCCCGACCGAATATTTGTAGGCCATCGCCGCGAGCGTCGGCACCTTGGCGATCATGCGCAGGGAAGCGATCATGCGCTGGGTCGGATCGGCGATGTCGGTCGAGTCATGATAGAAGGCCGACAGCGCGCCGATCGAGCCGGTCATAACCGCCATTGGATGCGCGTCGCGGCGGAAGCCCTGGAAGAAGCGGCTCATCTGCTCATGCACCATGGTGTGGCGCGTGACGCGGTAGTCGAAGTCGGCTTTCTGCGATGGCGTCGGCAGTTCGCCATAGAGCAGCAGGTAACAGGTCTCGAGGAAGTCGCCGTGCTCGGCGAGTTGCTCGATCGGATAGCCGCGATAGAGCAGGATGCCTTCATCGCCGTCGATGTAGGTGATCTTGGATTCACAGCTCGCGGTCGAGGTGAAGCCGGGATCGTAAGTGAACATGCCGCTCTCGCCATAGAGCTTGGCGATGTCGAGCACGTCAGGGCCGATCGTGCCCTTGTAGACCGGGAAGTCCCAGTTCTTGTTTCCGACGGTAATCGAACCGTTGGTATTGGTGGCGGTTTTGGCGTCCATGGTCGAGCCCTCGGGATTGGCAGCGGGCAGCGCGCTTGTGAAAATCAGCGGCGGGAAGCGTGCCGCGGGGGCGGCAAACCGGGCTTCCAGCCTTAATTTGGGTAGCCCATCCTTGTGTGCGCTGCAAGATAGAGCAGTCAGTAGATCTGCCCGCTATATAAGCATGGCTCTAGCTGGCCCAAGGTTTGCGGGGCGTTAAGATTGCGACAAATCGGCGGGCCGCCCGAGCTAGGGGGCGGCGACGACGTCGCGCAGCCGGGCCAAGCTCTCCTCGCGGCCGAGCACCGCCAGCACGTCGAAGATCGGCGGTGAGGTGGTTTTTCCGGTCAGCGCTGCCCGCAACGGCTGCGCCACCGCGCCGAGCTTGACGCCGGAGGCTTCGGCAAAACCGCGCACCACCGCCTCGACGCCGGGCGCGTCCCAGTCCGTGATCGCGTCCAGGTTCGGCAGCAGGGCTACGACGACGGCCTTGGCCTCGTCGGTCAGAAGGACCTTGGCGGCGGCGTTGATCTCGAGCGGCCGGCTGGCCCACAGAAAGCGCGAGGCTTCAAACAATTCGATCAGGGTCTTGGCGCGCTCTTTCAGGCCGGGCATGGCGGTCAGCAGTTTGGCGCGCAGTTCCGGCGTCAGCTTGCCGGCCAGTTCGTCGCCACCGGCGATG
The DNA here is from genome assembly GCA_903839845.1 of uncultured Hyphomicrobiales bacterium. GTDB lineage: Bacteria > Pseudomonadota > Alphaproteobacteria > Rhizobiales > Xanthobacteraceae > Pseudolabrys. The sequence goes on along the minus strand of CAIMEA010000056.1, from coordinate 5,298 downwards.
TGCGGCAGCAGGTCTTCGAGCATGCCGATGAGTTCGGCGTCGCCGGTGCTGCGAATGTAGTGGCCGTTGAGGTTGTCCAGCTTGGCGAGATCGAGGCGCGCCGGCGCGCGGCCGATGGCGGGCAAATCGAAAGCGGCGATCATTTCCTCGGTCGAAAATGTTTCCTGGTCGCCATGCGCCCAGCCCAGCCGCACCAGATAATTCCGCATCGCCGCCGGCAGGTAGCCCATGGCCCGATAGGCTTCGATGCCCAGCGCGCCGTGCCGCTTCGACAGTTTGGCGCCATCCGGTCCGTGGATCAGCGGGATATGCGCCATGACCGGCACGTTCCAGCCGAGTGCCTCGTAGATATGCTTCTGCCGGGCGCCGTTGGTCAGGTGGTCATCGCCGCGGATGATATGGGTGACGCCCATGTCGTGGTCGTCGACCACCACGGCCAGCATATAGGTCGGGTTGCCGTCGGAGCGCAGCAGCACCAGATCGTCCAGGTCGGAATTCTGCCAGACCACGCGGCCCTGCACCTGGTCTTCGATCACCGTCTCGCCGGTCTGCGGGGCTTTGAGCCGAATCACCGGCTTGACGTCGGCAGGGGCTTCGGACGGGTCGCGGTCGCGCCAGCGGCCGTCGTAGAGTTTGCCGCGGCCTTCCTTGCGCGCCGCCTCGCGCATGGCGGTAAGTTCCTCAGGAGACGCGTAGCAGCGGTAGGCCTTGCCCTCGGCGAGAAGTTGCTCGGCGATCTCGCGGTGCCGGGCGGCGCGGGTAAACTGGTAGACGATGTCGCCGTCCCAGGAGAGGCCGAGCCAATTCAGCCCGTCGATAATGGCGGCAATGGCGGCTTCGGTGGAGCGCTCGCGGTCGGTGTCCTCGATTCGCAGCAGCATCTTGCCGCCGAAGCGGCGCGCGTAAAGCCAGTTGAATAAAGCCGTTCGCCCGCCGCCTATATGGAGGAAGCCGGTGGGGGAAGGCGCAAATCGGGTGACGACAGGTTCGCTCATTGCGCGCCCTGTACCACAATAAACGGCAAAGAAGACAGTACATTTGACATAAGGACGACCGGCACGGCATTGGATAGTCCTGTTCGACCACGAGGTCCGGAAACCGCATGACGACCGACGACAAGGCACAGAACGGGGAAGCCGCGCGCGACTTCATCCGCGAGATCGTGGCGGCCGACCTTGCTGCCGGGCGCGCCAAAGAGGTGGTCACCCGCTTTCCGCCGGAGCCGAACGGCTATCTGCACATCGGCCACGCCAAGTCGATCTGCCTGAATTTCGGCATTGCCGAGGAGTTCGGCGGCCGCTGCAATCTGCGCTTCGACGACACCAACCCGGCCAAGGAAGAGCAGGAGTTCATCGACGCCATCGAGCGCGACGTCACCTGGCTCGGCTTCAAATGGTCGGGCGAGGTTAAATACGCCTCCGATTATTTCGACCGCCTCTATGGCTGGGCGGTCGAACTGATCAAGAAGGAACTGGCTTACGTCGACGACCAGAGCGCCGACGAGATGCGGGCAAACCGCGGCACTCTGACCGAGCCAGGCAAGAACTCGCCGTACCGTGCCCGCTCGGTCGAGGAAAATCTCTCGCTGTTTGCCGCGATGAAGGACGGCAAATTCGCCGCCGGTAAATGCGCGCTGCGCGCCAAGATCGACATGGCCTCCGGCAACGTCAATTTGCGCGACCCGGTGCTGTACCGCATCGTCGAAGCCTCGCATCCGCGCACCGGCACGGCGTGGAAGATCTATCCGAGTTACGATTTCGCGCACGGCCAATCCGACGCCATCGAGGGCATCACGCATTCGATCTGCACGCTCGAATTTGAGGATCACCGGCCGCTCTACGACTGGTTCATCGCGAACCTGAGCGTGCCGTCAAAGCCGCATCAGTATGAAATGGCGCGGCTCAACCTCACGCACACTTTGCTGTCGAAGCGCGTGCTCACCGGGCTGGTGCGCGGCGGTCACGTCAATGGCTGGGACGATCCGCGCATGCCGACGATCGCCGGTTATCGCCGGCGCGGCGTGCCGCCCGAGGCGATCCGCGATTTTATCAAGCGCATCGGCGTCGCCAAGGCCAACAGCCAGGTCGATCTCGGTGCGCTGGATTTCTCGGTGCGCGAGGCGCTCAACAAGACGGCGTGGCGGCGCATGGCGGTGTTGAAGCCGATCAAGGTCGTGATCGAGAATTATCCGGAAGGTGAGGGCGAGGAACTGGAAGCCGTCAATCATCCCGACGACCCAGCCGCCGGCTCGCGCAAGATCAAATTCACCCGCGAACTCTACATCGAGCGCGACGACTTCATGGAAGTGCCGGAGAAGAAGTTTTTCCGCATGGCGCCGGGCCGCGAAGTGCGCTTGCGCTACGCTTACTTCGTCACCTGCAAGGACGTGGTGAAGAACGCCGCCGGCGAGGTCACCGAACTGCGCTGCACCTACGACCCGGCGAGCAAAGGCGGCAATTCGCCGGACGGCCGCAAGGTCAAGGCGACCATTCACTGGGTCTCGGCCGCGCATGCCATTGCGGCTGAAGTGCGGATCTATAATCCGCTGTTCAACGATCCCAACCCGAGCGCCGACGCCGACACGTTCGCCGCCGGTATCAATCCGCAGTCGCTCGAAGTCTTGACGGACGCGCGGCTTGAGCCGTCGCTGAGCGACGCCAAGGTCGAAGTGCCGGTGCAGTTCGAGCGCCAGGGCTATTTCTGTCTCGACAGGGATTCGGCGCCCGGCAAGCTCGTCTTCAATCGCACCATCGGCTTGCGTGACACTTACGCCAAGGACGTGGCGAAGGATAAAGCGGCCGGGTAATTTCGTCCGTTCACAACCGTTCCCCTAGATGCAACCCATGGATGCGATAGCGTTCGCTTCGGTTGTGTCTCTTTGGGGCGTGGCGTGGCGGAGCAGCCGAAAATCCGGGCCAAAGCGTGGGCGGCGGGCGTCGATGGTGCGCGCCGCCGCGCCGCCGTCTGGCTGCCGGACGGGCTGACCGAGCGGGCCAATGGCCTGCGCCAGGCCTTATCGCAATGGCTGGCGGCGGAAGTTGCGCCCGGACGATTGTTGCCGTGGCTGCCGGTCGCCTTCGGCGCCGGCATCGCGCTGTATTTCGCCGCCGACCGCGAACCAGCTTGGTGGGCGGCCGTCGCACTGGCGCTTGCCACGACCGCTATCGCCGTTGCCGCACACCGACGGCCGGTCGGCTTTCCGCTGGCGCTTGGTCTGGCGGCGATTGTCTGCGGCTTTTGTCTCGTCACCTTGCACAGCTTGCGCATCGCCCACCCGGTGCTGCCGGTCTCGACCTGGACCGCGCAGCTTGCCGGCTTCGTCGAAACCCGCGAGGAGCGCGAGAAGAGCGACCGCATTGTCGTGCGCGTGCACCGCTTCGACGCCGCGCGCATTAATGAGAAGCCGGAACGGGTGCGCGTCTCGGTCCGCAAAGGGTCGGCGCCCGCGGTTGGCGCCTATGTTGCCTTCAAGGCGCATTTGTCGCCACCGCTCGCACCGTTGCGGCCCGGCGGCTACGATTTTGCCCGCGACATGTATTTCCAGCAGATCGGTGCGTCGGGCTACGTGCTTGGCAAAATTCGCACCGAGGCGCCGCCGGTCGAAGGCGGCGCCTGGCTGCGCTACGCCGCCTTCTTCGACACCTTGCGCGAGGCGATGGACCGGCGCATTCGCGCAATCATTCCCGGCGACCGCGGTTCGATCGCGTCGGCATTGATCACCGGCAAGCGCGACGCTATTTCAACGCCGGTCAACGACGCCATGTATATTTCAAGCTTGGCGCATGTGCTGTCGATTTCCGGCTATCACATGGCCGTTGTCGCGGGCATCGTCTTCTTTTTTGTCCGCGCCGGGCTTGCACTTGTGCCGGCGCTGGCCAGCCGCCGGCCAATCAAGAAATGGGCGGCCGGTGCCGCGCTGTTTGCCGCCACGTTCTATCTGTTGCTGTCGGGTTCGGAAGTGGCGACGCAGCGCTCCTACATCATGATCGCGATCGTGCTCATCGGCGTCATGATCGACCGCGCCGCTATCACCTTCCGCACACTCACAGCCGCCGCGATCGGTGTGCTGCTGCTGGCGCCGCAGGCGGTCGTGCATCCGAGTTTCCAGAGCCGGGAGGCGGTCTTTACTTGTGGGGGCGGGCCCAGCCGAACCCCCATGTTCTGTTAGGCTTTTTGCAAACTAGCCCGACCGGGACCGCGAACGAAAACCGCTCAAAATATGGCAAAATCCCGGGAAACCCGGCGCAAAGTCCCGGGGAAAGTCCCGGGCGGTGCTCGCGTGTTCCCGTAGCGTTCGCTGCGCTCAAGACCGATATTTCAGTCGATTGCGCCGCCCCCCGGCCAGTGCAATGACAAGCTGGGAAGCTGATCGCCGCGATCATCCGCTAAGTTGCCATTGGCGACCAGTCGCACCTGATGTGTATCTGGCTTTAGGCTTGCCCCCAGCGAAATCTAGGGCAGCGGCCATCGCTCGCGCCCAGATTATCACGGAAGCTTACGTGGTCGGCCGCGCCGACATCGACAGCTGGATTTCATATAGCCGCAGACAGGCGTTCTACGCGGCTCGTATAGGACGGTATTGGCCAACTACATATACGTACAGCACGGTGGTGCCAGCCGTAGATCAATTAGCTGCCAGCGGTCTTCTTGACCACCAGAAGATGCCGCCGGGGCATCGCGGAGAGCAGTCGCGCTTCAAAGCCTCTGGCGCACTCATCGCGCTATTAAATCAAGCGCCGGTCACCATCATCCATGATCCGCGCGAGGTCGTTATCCTGCGCGACAAAGATGGCAATCTGATTGATTACAATGAGACTCATCGGTCGGCCCGCCTGCGCCGCAATGTCCAAGAGATCAATGAAGCGATCTTGGCGACGGCGATTGGAATAAAGGACGGCACAATTTGTGAAGGCGATCCCGTCGTGGTTGGTGGTGTCTGCATTGGTGCAGCCTCCAACCAACTCCATCGCGTATTCAACCAGGGCAGTTTCGCTAAAGGGGGCCGCTTCTACGGGACGTGGTGGCAGAACATTCCGTCAGAACTTCGCAATGACATTACGATCAACGGCGGCCAAACAGTAGAGATGGATTATCCCCGTCTGCACCCGACCTTGATGTACGCCGAGGCAGGAAAGCCCATGCACGGCGATCCCTATGACCTCCTTGAATGGCCCCGCGAATTGGTCAAGCGGGCATTCAATACGCTGGTCAATGCCGACACACGCCAAGCCGCGATACGATCTATCGCGAACGAAATCGGAGGCGCGGGGGCCTTCTCTAAGGCGCAGAGGCTAGTGG
>CAIMEA010000055.1 GCA_903839845.1 uncultured Hyphomicrobiales bacterium | reverse complement strand
TCGTGGATCAGCGGGATGACCGGCGGCACCGCCAGCACGGTCAGGCGCAGCGCATTGCCGGCGAGCCATAGCAACAAAAGCGATGTCAAAAACCGTTCCCGCGGCGAGGCGCCGCCGGCCGTCAAATCCGATGTTCCCGGCATTTCCACTGTCTTTTCTTATTGGTGTCAGGGACGCGGATTAACATAGACTGCGGCGATGGACCAATCATCATTCGCGAATACCAGGGCTTACGCGATCGGCGATATTCACGGCCGGCTCGATCTTTTGCAGCGGGCGATCGACGCCATTCATCTCGACACGCAAGAGCGCGGCCCGGACGCCGTTACGGTGACGCTGGGCGATTACATCGATCGCGGCCCGGCCTCGCGCGAGGTGCTCGACCTTCTTGCCGGCAATCCTTTTCCGACGCCGCATGTCGCGCTCAAGGGCAACCATGAGGCCGTTTTCGAGGGCTTTCTGAAAGCCGGCGCCGGTGGCGATCATTGGCGCAAATTCGGCGGTCTCGAAACGCTGCATTCCTAAGGCGTGCCGGTCGCCGATGTGATGCTGGGGCGCAACTTCGATGTGGCGGCGGAACGGCTGCGCGCTGTGCTGCCTGACACGCATCGGGCTTTTCTGGCGTCTTTGCGAACGTCCTATACGCATGGCGGCTATTTTTTCTGCCATGCCGGCGTGCGGCCGGGCGTTGCTCTGGCGCAGCAAAGCGAAACCGACCTCTTATGGATTCGCGAGGATTTCCTCGGCAGCACCATGGATTTTGGCAAGATCGTCGTGCACGGGCATACGCCGGTCGAAGCGCCGGACGTGCGGCCGAACCGGATCAACATCGATACCGGCGCCTTCATCACCGGCCAATTGACTTGCGTGGTGCTGGATGGAGACGGGCACCGCTTCCTGAAAATCTGATAGGCTATCCGCGAGGCAATCGCGGGCGGTCGAACTTTTAAACTGTCAAACAGCGGGCAACAAAAATCGCCCGTGTTTTTTACCGGCGCCGGGTACGCCGTCTACTGTTTTGCCCCTCTTGAAATGAGGGGTGTGGAGCGCCGCGAGGCGCGTCCGTTTAGTCTCGTGCCGCGCATCTTTCGATGCGCGGGCGCCTCTCGGCGCTCCACAAGCGGCGTCTTCCGGCAGCCGGGCCGCGCTTCTGGCGGCTGTTGACCTTCCCGAAGAACCCAGTGACCCAACCCCTTTTGAGGGGGATCAGTCCGAGCATCGGGCAAAGCCAAGGGCTTCGCACCATCAGCCAGCTCCTGGCGGGAGATCCTAGTGTCCCCGGGCGGAGCCCCGGCACCGCCCGGGTGCGGAAGGAGCGTACTCTTCCGCCCGCGGGCGCCGTTGCTCACCCCACTCCAAGAACGCCTCTAGAAGCGCCCCTCATCAGGCGAGCGATAGGAGGATATACATAGGTTTAAATGTCTGTCAACCGGAGTTGCAGAAACCACCAAATGTTATATACCCCCATAAGGGTAATAAATTCAAAATACAACCTTAACGAGTATCTTATTGGACCCATTGAAATGGCAGAAAACCCAAAAGTAGAAGTGTTGGAAGATATCATCACTGGTATACGGCTTATGTTGGCGAAGTCGCGAGAAGTTGGTTTAGACTCGTTAGTCTACCGGCTTGAGGCCGCTGCGCTTGAAGCTGAGCAGGTTGTGACTGGGGTGCCTCCCGCCATGAATTCTAAGCCAGCAAAATAGGCAATTCCACCACTTCTCATACTAGTCGGTCGACGGCATGGACCTGGTTCTTACCTTCGACATGGTTATGTCGCCAGTGATCCAGACGGCGCCGCCGACAGCGCCGATAGCGAAGGCAGTGAGTCCAAAAAGAATCGAGACGATCAGGCCGTCGCCTGCGGCAAGTCCGGCATAAGTAAAGGCAACGATCATGCTGCTTTCACGTACACCCCATCCTGCAATTGAAATCGGGATCGTAGAAATGAGGATTACCGGCGGGATCATATACAGCAATAATGTAAAGCTAGCTGATGCTGTGACAGACTGGGCAATGCACCAGATTGATGTGATCGTCAGCAGATGAATAGCAAAAGAGATAGTAGCAATTGAAATCGCTTGCTGCGGTGATTGCATCAATTGTCGCGCCGTGCGCGACACTTCGACCAGATGACGCGTCGGCGCCCAAAGCTCCAGCAGGGGTAGTCGAAGAACGCCAATAATGATGAAGATGAATGCGCCAGCAATAGCCCCCGCGCCTATTAATAACAGGATCACCCGAGCAATGGGGTCCTGCAGCAAAGTTAGCGTCCACGGCAGGCATCCAATAACGATAATGGCAAGCGCAGCAATTCCTGCGACGCGGTCGATCATGACCGAATAAGCAGCGCTCGCCCAACCACCGCCCGCGCGCGCAAGAAAAATCACGCGCGCAGCATCGCCGCCGATGGTCGAAGGCAAAACCTGGTTGAAGAAGGCAGCGATGAAATTGATCCGTACCGCCGCGCGCTGTGTCAGCTTCGCGCCGCATCCAAGTGCAATCGCTCGCCACCGCAGTGCCTGCAAAACCACTTGCATCGCCTGTAGCGAAAGAGCGGCGATAATCCAGCTGACATTGAGCCGGCTAAGCCGTTCTCCAAGCGCGGCAAGATTGACCGCACGCAGTGAAACGTAAAGGAGCAAAAGTGAGATGACTATTTTGAGCAACAACAATAGTAGGCGTCGCATAGACGTATAATTCCTCGCATTTTCAACTGCTGCCGGATGCACTCGTGGTCACGGTGATATGCGGCGCAACGTCACCTTATATATTAAGGATTTGCCAGAAACAGGTGGGGAACGGCTCAACGACCCAAAACTGCAAAAACCCTATAGAAACACTAAAGAATCGATTGCGGGGAGGGCTGGCCGCAGCCTATGCCATCAGCCTGCGGTGTCGCCCGCCGGTCATGGCAAATGTCTATGGCGCAACTCATTGGGTTATCTGCTATATCGGTCCGGCATTTACGAAAAAGGTGTCCATTGAACTCTCCCTCGAAAAGCCCGGAAATGGTGGCCAAAGGCAGCAGCCCGGTCGCGGATATCACCGTTGTCGGCGGGGCCGGCCATGTCGGAATTCCGCTTGTGCTGGCCTTCGCCGAAGCGGGCATGACCGTCAATATCAACGACCTCAATGAGGCGACGTTGGCCACGCTCCGGTCCGGCAAGCTGCCGTTCATCGAGCACGGCGCGGCGCCGCTGCTGGTCAAGGCGCTGGCGGACAACCGGCTGATTTTCACCTCGTCGCCGACCCAGATTCGCGGCTCCGGCCCGGTCGTCGTCACCATCGGCACCCCGGTCGACGAGTTTCTCAATCCGGTGACGGCCGCGGTGCAGCGCTGCATGGACGATTTGTTGCCGCACATCGCGGACGAGCAACTGATCGTGCTGCGCTCGACAGTATTCCCGGGAACGACCGACTGGCTGCATACGTATCTGGCCCGCCTCGGCCGCAAAAACAAAATCGCCTTCTGCCCGGAGCGGGTCGTGCAAGGTTACGGCATCAAGGAACTGCGCGAAATGCCGCAGATCGTCAGCGGCACCTCGCCGGAAGCGGTCGAGGAAGCGGTGGCCTTATTCAACCGGATCGCGCCGGAAGTCGTGGTCGTTGCGCCGATCGAGGCCGAACTCGCCAAGCTGTTCAATAATGCCTATCGCTACATCGAATTCGCCGCCACCAACCAGTTCTACATGATCGCGAAATCGGCCGGCGCCGATTACACGGCGATCATGAAGGCGATGAAGCATAATTATCCGCGCGCACGCACGCTGCCGGGCCCTGGCTTCGCCGCCGGCCCTTGCCTGTTCAAGGATACGATGCAGCTCGCCGCTTTCGCGCGCAATCAGTTCAATATCGGTCACGCCGCAATGCAGGTGAACGAGGGGCTGGCGCTGCAACTGGTCGACGACCTCAAGCGCAGCTACGACCTGGATAAAATGACGGTCGGGCTCCTGGGCATGGCGTTCAAGGCCGAGATCGACGATACGCGCGCCTCCCTGAGCTACAAACTCAAGCGCACGCTGCTGACGGCGGCGCGCGCCGTGCTGACCACCGATCCTTTCGTCACCACCGATCCGACGATCCAGCCGCTCGACCGCGTGGTCGCCGACAGCGATATTTTGATTCTGTGCACGCCGCATTCCGCCTATCGCGATGCCGACTTCGCCGGCAAGCCGGTGGTCGATATCTGGGGCTTCCTCAAGAATGCCAACGTTGTCTACTAGTGGAGCGGATTTGACGTTCGCTAAATCACTACTGGCGCATGATCGAAAACAGCCGGAACCGGAAATAGCATGACGGCGCGGTTGGACATCGTCGTCCCGGTTTACAACGAAGGCCGCAATATTCTGGCGACGCTCGGCGCGCTGCGCGAACACATGCGGACGCCGGCGCGCATTCTCATCTGCTACGACCGTCCGGATGACGATACACTGACGACGATCAGGGAAAATCCCGGTCGCGTCGAGGGGCTCGATATCGAGTTCGTCCGCAATCCGGGACGCGGCGCGCATGGCGCGATCATGGCCGGTTTCGCCGCCAGCCGTGCGCCTTTCGTCATGGTCTATCCGGCCGACGATGATTTCAACGGCGCCATCGTCGATGCCATGGTCGGCAAGGCCGAAGCCGGCGCCGACATCGTCTGCGCCAGCCGCTTCATTCCCGGCGGCTGCATGGTCGGCTGCCCGTGGCTTAAGGCGTTGCTGGTGCGCACGGCGGCATTCATACTTTATAATGTGGCGCGCTTGCCGACGCATGACCCGACCAGCGGCTTTCGCCTGTTTTCACGGCGCGTGATCGACGGCATCGCGGTCGAATCCGACAGCGGTTTCTGCTACAGCATCGAGCTTCTGGTGAAGTGCCATCGGCTGGGTTGGCCGGTGGCGGAAGTGCCGGCCCGGTGGTTCGAACGCACCAAAGGCGCCAGCCGCTTTCGCGTGATCAGCTGGTTGCCGGCTTACTTGCGCTGGTTCAGTTACGCCTTCGCGACGACTTTTTTGCGCCGGCCGGCCGGCAGCGTGAAATTACGATCGCCGCCAAATCTCGCGGCGTGAATTCTATCGTGCGCGATTGTGAGGGACTTTAAAGTGGACGTGCCCGGATTTTTCAAAGCGGAGTTTGCCGAGCACCATGCGGTGGCGCGCGCGACAGAGACGGCATTGCAGCCGGCCTTCGCGGGACTGCTGGCGGCCTGCGTGACCTGCATTCGCGGCGGCGGCAAGATCATGCTGTTCGGCAATGGCGGCAGCGCCGGCGACGCGCAGCATCTCGCGACCGAATTGACCATCCGCTACAAGACCGACCGCGCGCCGATCGCGGCGATTGCGCTCACCACCGATACGTCCACTATCACCGCCGCCGGCAACGATCTTGGTTTCGACCAGATATTTGCCCGCCAGATCGCCGCGCTCGGCCGTCCGGGCGATGTCGTCATCGCGATATCGACATCCGGCAAAAGCGCCAACATCATTGCCGGCCTGAAGCAGGCGAGGGCGATGAAGCTGGTAACCGCGGCTTTTGGCGGCAAAGGCGGCGGCGACATGGTGGGCCTGGCCGACCATCTGCTGGTGGTGCCGTCCGGCACAACGGCGCGCATTCAGGAAATGCACATACTTCTCGGTCAGATGCTGTGCGGCGCCCTCGAGATCGAACTGGGACTGGTTCCGCCCGGCTGACCACCGCACATGGATTAAGTCCAATAGCCCGCATGGCCAAAACCTGCGGGCCTTTATGTATCAATTTCATAATACGAAACGCTCGTCCGGCATGCTGAAATGACCTTGACTCTTATGCCGCATAAGTTTTCCCTTGGCGCAGGGAGAAAACAAACAATGGACGCAACGATCCTGCCAGGGCCCGGTCTAAAGGCCCGTCCGCCGCGCGCACGCACCGAAGGCGAGCGCCACAGCATTCAATCTGTCGATCGCGCGCTGTTTCTGCTGGAAACCATCGCCGAAGCAGGCGGCGAGGCCACGCTGACCGACCTGTCGGTGCGCACCGGCCTCAATATCTCGACCTGCCATCATTTGCTGGCGACCCTGATCCAGCGCGGCTTTGCCGCCAAGGTTCCCGGCCGCCGCCTCTATGCTCTCGGCGCGCGTATTCTTTATCTCGGTCATGCCTGCCTGCAGGTCGATCTGCCCCGCCGCGCGCAGCCCTATCTCGAGACGGTCAACGCCGCCACCGGCGAGACCGTTCACCTCGCCTCGCTGCAGGGCGACAATGTCGTCACCGTCGCGCGGCGCGAAGCCCGCCACGCCGTGCGGGTCGACTCCGGCCGGATCGGCAGGGTCGATGCGCCGCATGCCACCTCGCTCGGCAAGGCGATCATGGCCTGGCTGCCGGAAGACGAAATGAAGCGGCTGGTCGCGCACGGCATGAAGCGCTACACGCCGAACACCATCACGGATTTTTCGGCTTTGATCGAGGATCTGCGGCACGTTCGCCGCAACGGCTATTCGATGGACCGCGAGGAAATCCTGCCCGGTGTCATCTGCATTGGGGCCGCCATCCGCGATCAGGCCGGCACCGTGATCGGCGCCATCAGCGCCTCGACGCCGACCATGCGGGCGAGCGACGAACATCTCACACTGATGCGCAAGGAAATCGTCGCGGCGAGCCGCGCGCTCTCGGCGCAATTCGGCGCGCCCGCGAGCCAGGGCACATCCGATCAGGCACAGGCCGCCGCCAGCTGATCGGGACGTCAATAAAAGCTAATCAAAATATTACTGGAGGAACGATGTACGCACCCGCCGGCGTTAAGACGAACCATAATGAATTTCCGATTCCCGACACGATGCGCGCCTGGGTGCTCGGCGATCCGGGTCAGCTCAGCATGACGGAAAAAACCACGCCGGTGCCGAAGAAGGCCGAGGTGCTGGTGCGCATCGACGCGGTGGCGATCTGCGCCACCGACCTCGAGATCATCTATCACGGCCCGCCGGCGTCAATTCAGGGCGGCCTGCCGTTTAACAAGGGTTTCACGCCGGGCCACGAGTATATGGGCACGGTTGTCGCGCTGGGGCACGGCGTCGACGAGTACAAACTCGGCCAGCGCGTCGCGGTGGAAATTCACGCCGGCTGCGGCCAGTGCAAGCGCTGCCGCGAGGGCATGTACACGTCGTGCCACAACTACGGCATGAACTACGGCGACGTCGACAAGAACCATCGCGCCAACGGCTTCACCACCGACGGCGGCTTCTGCGAATATCAGGTCAACCACATCAACACGCTGGTCGCGATTCCGGACGAGATGACCGATGAAGAAGGTACGCTGGTCGTCACCGCCGGCACCGCGATGTATGCGCTGACCGAACTCGGCGGCCTGGTCGCCGGCGAAAGCGTCGTCGTCACCGGCCCGGGCCCCATCGGCCTGATGGCGGTCGCGGTCGCCAAGGCGCTCGGCGCGCAACCGGTCATTCTCACCGGCACCCGCGACAACCGGCTCGAGATCGGCCGCCAGCTCGGCGCCGACGCGGTCATCAACATCCGCAAGACGCCGGACGTCGTCGCCGAAGTGAAGAAGCTCAACGGTGGCAAGGGCGTCGACTACGTGGTCGAATGCTCGGCCGCCACCACTGCGGTCAACGATGCCGTGCGCATGGTCAATCGCGGCGGCCGCGTCTGCCTCGCCGCCTTCGCGCATGAGGAAGTGCCGGTCGATGTCGCGCATATCGTGCGCAACAACATCTACATGTACGGCATCCGCGGCGAGGGAAAAAGCGCGACGCATCGCGCCGAGGCCTTCATGAAGCAGAAGCGTTTCGACGCGACCTTGATCCACACGCACACTTTCCCGCTCGACGATCTGCCGACCGCGATCCGCTACGCCAAGGATCGCGTCGAAGACGCGATCAAGGTGGTGGTCAAGGCGAAGTTCGACGCCGCGGCCAAGCAAGCGGCGGAGTAACTGGCCGCCTATGGTTCGAGACGCCGCGCTTCGCGCGGCTCCTCACCATGAGGCGGATTTTAGGACCTCATCCTGAGGAGCCCGCCGAAGGCGGGCGTCTCGAAGGATGAGTGCGTTACGGAGCAAGCATGCTCATCTGCGACGAATACATCACGCCTGCTTCGCTTGCCGAGGCCTTCGCCGCGATGGAGACGCATCGCGGGCACTATCGCGTCGTCGCCGGCTGCACCGACACGTTGCCGTGGGCGCGCGAGGGCCGCGCCGGCGATGTCGAAATCCCTGTGCTGATTGACGTTACGAAAATTCCGGAACTCAATGAGCGCGAGGTCGGCGACCATCGCGTGCGTCTCGGCGCGGCGACGCCGATCCAGCGTTTCCTTGACGACGCGGCGCTTGGCTGCGCCATGCCGGCAATGCCGCGTTGCGCCGTGTGGTTCGCCGACGATCAGATTCGTGCGCAGGCAACGCTCGGCGGCAATGTCGTCAATGCTTCGCCGGCGGCCGATGCCACGCCCTGCCTCGAAGCGCATGACGCTGTCGTCGAACTGTCCTCGGCCAAGGGCAAGCGCAGTATGGCGCTCCGCGACTTCATTACCGGGCCGGGCAAGACCCAGCTCGCCGACGGCGAACTGGTCACCGGCTTTGAATGCGACGCTTTCCCCGGTTACGGCGGCAGCTTCGAGAAAGTCGGCCATCGCCGCTCGCTGGTGATTTCCGTGGTCTGCCTTGCTGTCATGGTGAAACTCGATCGCGAAGGCCGCACGATTGATGATACGCGACTGGCGATCGCCGGCATCCGGCCGGTGCCGCGCCGCCTGCGCGAGATCGAGGAACTTTTGCGCGGCAAGAAACTCAGCGGCGCGTTGCTGGAAGAAGCGGCCGACATGCCGCTCGATCTGGTGCAGTCGCGCACACGGCAGGACTATCGCCGCGACGTCGTGCGCGGTTTTCTCGTGCGCGGGTTAATCGCGGCGGCCAAGCGCGCCGGCGCTTCGCCGGACGCGCTGACGCAAGAGCTGGAAGCCGCCTATGGTTGATATCCGCCTCAACGCCACGATCAATGGCCGCAAGGTGTCGCGCGACGCGAAGCCCCATCTGCGGCTGCTTGACTTCCTGCGCGATGACTTGAACCTGACCGGGAACAAGGAAGGCTGCGGCGCCGGCGAATGCGGCACCTGTTCGGTGTTCGTCGATGGCGTGCTGATGAAATCCTGCCTGATGCCGGTGGCCAAGGCGCAAGGGGCGCAGATCGACACGATTGAATCGCTGGCCAAGTCCGGCGAATTAAGCGTGCTGCAAAAAGCTTTTCACAAGGCCGGCGCCAGCCAGTGCGGCTATTGCATTCCCGGCATGGTGATGGCGGCGACCGCCGCTTTGCGCGCCAATCCCTTCGCCGACCGCGAAGAGATCAAGGAACGGCTCGGCGGCAATATCTGCCGCTGCACCGGCTACCAGAAGATTTTCGACGCCGTCGAACTGGCGCGTGACGTGCAGAACGGCCGCCTGCCGGCAACAGCCCTGCTGGAGACCGATACCGCCGACGGCGAAGTCATCGGCAAGAGTGTGCGCCGCATCGACGCGCCGAGCAAAGTCTCCGGCCGCCTGAAATATGCCGGCGACATGACAATGCCGGGCATGCTGTATGTGCAGGTGCTGCGCTCGCCGCACGCCCATGCGCGCATTGTCTCGATCGATACATCGGCGGCGCTGGCGATGGAAGGCGTCGAAAGCGTCATCACGTCGGCGGATGTGCCTGGCAAGGATGGATTCGGCGTGTTCGTGCACGACCAGCCGATCATGGCGCGCGACAAGGTGCGCTATGTCGGTGAGGCCATCGCGGCGGTCGCGGCCGAAGATGCGTTGACCGCCAAGCGCGCGGTCGCCGCGATCAAGGTCGTCTACGAACGACTGGTGCCGGTTTTCGATCCGGACGAAGCCATGCGCGTCGGCGCAGCCGTCGTCCACGACTATGCGCCGGACAATATCACCAAGCACATTCCGATCCGCGTTGGCGATGTCGAGGCCGGTTTCGCCGAATCTGATCTGGTCATCGAGGAGAATTATTCGACGCAGGCGATCGAGCACGCTTATCTGGAGCCCGAGGCGGGGCTGGCTTATGTCGATCACGACGATGTCGTGACGGTAGTGTCGCCAAGCCAGAACATCACCCATCACCGGCACATGTTGGCGCGCATTATCGCCAGGCCGATCAGCAAGGTGCGTTTTATCATGTCGCCTGTCGGCGGCGGCTTCGGCGGCAAAGAGGACATGATCTATCAGGGCATGCTGGCGCTCCTGGCGATGAAGACCATGCGGCCGGTTCGCCTTGTCTATACCCGCGAGGAATCGATCATCTCGACGGCCAAGCGCCATCCCTCGCGTACGACGTTGCGCATGGGCGTGATGCGGGATGGCCGCATTCGCGCTTTGGCCATGCGCATGGTCTGCGACGGCGGCGCGTATGGATTGTCGACGGAAGGGGTGATGCGCAAGGCGGCGATCCTTGCCGCCGGACCTTACAATATTCCCAACGTGCGCATCGACACCTTCGGCATCTATACCAACAACACCCCGTCCGGCGCCTTCCGTTCCTTCGGCGCCTTGCAAACGCAGTTCGCGACCGAAAGCCATCTCGACATCATTGCCGAGCGGCTCGGCCTCGACCCGTTTGAGATTCGCCGCATCAACGCCATGCGCGATGGCGCGACGACGCACACCAAGCAGAAGCTCGGCTCGGTCAGCCTGATGCGCGCGCTGGACGCCGCCGAGCAGGCCTCCGGCTGGGAAGCGGGTGCACCGGCGGTGCGCGGGCCGACGCGCGGCGATCTCGCTCACGATGACGTGCGGCCTTCGGTCACGCTTGGCGCGCGCTTTGGTGCCGACGACACGCAAGAAGCGGCGGAGTAGAAGATGGCGCGTAAACGCGGACGCGGCATGGCGGCCTGCTGGTATGGGATCGCCCGCACGGCGACCATCGATCGCGCCGCCGCCTGGGCGGAGATCGACGATGGCGGTTCGGCCAAGATCGTCACCGGCGTGACCGAAATCGGCGAGGGCATTCTCACCGTGTTGGCGCAAATCGCGGCGCACGAGATCGGCGTCAAGCCTGAGCATGTTGTTATCGGCGACAACGATACCGCGCGTGCGCCGGAAGCCGCGCATGCCGGCGCTAGCCGTCAGACTTACATGGTCGGCAACGTCGTGGCGCTGGCCTCGCGCGAAGCGCGCCAACGTCTGGTCGATGTCATGGCCGAGATGTGGGACGTGTCCGCCGAAACGATCCGCACCGGCAATGGTGAGATCTGGGCCGAGAATACCAACCACCGCATCAGTATGGGCGAGGCGGTGGCCTGCGCCAAAAATCGTGGCGTGGTGCCGATCGGCTCCGCGACGTTCGGCACCGACACCACTGGCATCATGGATGGCAAAGGCGGCGACGGGTCCGGCCGGCCGTGGCAAGCTTATGTCTTCGGGTGCCAGGTTGCCGAAGTTGAGGTCGATACGATCACCGGCGAAGTGCAGGTGCTGGCGGTTTGGGCGGCGCATGACGTCGGCCGCGCCGTTAATCCGCAGGGCGTCGAGGGCCAGATCGAAGGCGGCATCGTGCAGGCGATCGGCCAGGCGCTGATGGAAGACTATCAGCTCAACGACGGCCACACTTCGACGTCGGGCTTTGCCAAATACATCCTGCCGACGTCGCTCGACGTGCCGCGCGTCAATTCGATCATCATCGAGGACCCAGATCCGATCGGGCCGCTCGGCGTCAAGGGCATTGGCGAGCCGGCGATGGTGCCGACGATCCCCGCCGTGATGAACGCGATCTACGACGCCGTCGGCGTGCGCGTGTTTGATCTGCCGGCGACGCCGGAAAAAATATTGCTGGCGATGCGCGAGAAAGCGCGGCGCGAAGCAACAATGGCGATGCAAGCCGCTGAGTAGCGAGATAAGATGAGTGTCGCGGGCGTAACGGATGTTGCTGAGGTGCGGGAGGTTCCGTTCACGGCGGACCTGTCGGCGATCCGCCGTCTTGCCGGGCTGTTGCCGGGCGCATGGCCGGTATCGGTCAATGCCGTGCGCATCGCCGCCAGCGTACGGCCGAACCGTGTCGTCATCGAAGGCGGCGATGATACTCCGATCACCATGCCGCGCACGGCGTTCCAGGTGGTTTATCCCGACTCGACGGTGATGATCGATTCCGGAATGGATCGCGAAACGCACGATTCATTTTCGACGCCGGACAAGCGTGAGCCGTATTTTCCCGAGGCGTTTGCAAGGTTGCAGAAGGCGCTCGATGACGCGCGCATGATCGTGCTGACGCATTTCCATGCCGACCACGCCGCCGGCGTGACGCAAGCCGCGAACTTCAGCGATTTGGCGAAGAAGACTTTTGTTTCGGTCGAGACCGCGCGCTGCCTGCTCAACACGCCGCACAAGCCGCATCTGGCGATGAGCGCCGAGAAGATCAACCAGTTCATCATTTTCGACTACGGCGACTACTACCCGATCGCGCCGGGCATTGTCCTGATCAAGGCGGCCGGGCATTCGACCGATCATCAGATGGTCTATATCGCGCTGCAATCCGGCCGCGAGATATTGCATAGCGTCGATGTCGGCTGGGTGCTTGAGAACATCGCTCAAGTCAAAGGCAAGGCGGCGCCCTGGGTCAAAGAAGACAAGGGCGCGGTGCTCGGCCAGTTGCGCTGGCTCAACACCATTCTTCTTACCGAACGCAACATCTCGTTGCTAGTGACGCACGACGACGCGCTGATCGATGCCGCGATCAAGAATGGCACGATCGGCGATGAACTGAAATGAAACATAAAAAATACTCCAGGGAGGGTTAGCTTATGACGAAAGCGCGCATCCAGGGCCTGTTGGCCGCCTTTGCATTCGCCGCACTGAGTCTGCCGGCAATGGCGCAGAATTATCCGAGCCGCCCGATCACCATGGTCGTGCCGTTTCCGCCCGGCGGTCCGAGCGATGTCGTCGCCCGCATCATGGCCGACGGCATGGGCAAGGCGCTCGGCCAGAGCATTGTCATCGAGAATCTCGGCGGCGCCGGCGGCACCATCGGCACGGCGCGGGTCGCGGCGGCGGAGCCGGACGGCTATACGCTGCTTGGCGCCAGCATGGGTTCTCATGTTTCAGCGCCAGCGCTGTTTCCCAACCTGCGTTACGATTCGACCAAGGACTTCGAGCCGATCGGCCTGACGTCGAATGCGCCGGCCGCGGTCGTTGCGCGCAAGGATTTCCCGGCCAAGGACCTCAAGGAATTCACCGCCTATCTGAAAAAGGAGGGCGAGAGCGTGAAGCAGGCGCATGGCGGCATCGGCTCGTCGTCGCATATGGCCTGCCTGCTGTTGACCGCCGAACTTGGAGCCAAGCCGACCTTGGTCGCCTATCGTGGCACCGGGCCGGCGCTGAACGACGTCATCGGCGGCCACGTCGATTTCTTCTGCGAGCAGGTGGTCAGCGTGCAGGGCGCGATCAAGGGGGGCAGCGTCAAGGGGATCGTCGTCTCCGGCAATGCCCGCTCGCCGGCTTTGCCCGATGTGCCAAATGCCAGCGAGGCCGGCGTGCCGGCCTTCAAGATCAATATCTGGAGCGGCATCTTCGCGCCGAAGAACACACCGAAGGCCATCGTCGCGAAATTGAGCGAGGCGCTCAATACAACGCTCAACGATCCGGCCGTGGCCAAGCGGCTAGTCGAACTTGGCGGCACTGTGCCTCCCGTGAGCGACCGCGGACCGGACTTCCTCGCCATCCAGCTCAAGGCGGATATTGCCAGCTGGAACCCGATCCTGAAGGCCGCGAACGAGAAGACCAACTGAAATGCTGACGCGACTCGACAACGATAACGACCGCCAGGTGCGCTCGCGTGCCCGCGCCATCCGCGACGCCGGCGGCGTCGCGGAAGCGCTGGCCAAGGGCGCCGTGCCAAAAATGATCGAGACTACGTTGTCGGAAGCGTTGGTGCTTGGCTTGCTGAAGCAGGGGGTCGCTAAATATTTCGCCATATTCGGCCATGGCTCGACCGATCTCGGCAATATCTTGCGCATCTATGAGGAGGAGGGCGCGACCCGCACGATCAATTGCCGCAACGAAGTCGAGATGGCGCATGCGGCCACCGCGCTGCGCTGGCAATATGACGAACTGTCCGCCGTGGTCACGTCGATCGGGCCCGGCGCAATGCAGGCCTTCGCCGGCTCGCTGGCGGCGGCGTCGAACGGCGTCGGCGTTTATCATATCTACGGCGACGAGACGACTTACGGCGAAGGCTACAACATGCAGCAGGTGCCGAAGGAGGAGCAGGGCGCCTTCGGCCGCATGACCGCGATTCTCGGCGGCTCCTACATCCTGCACACGCCGGAAGCGATCCGCGACGCGCTGCGCCGCGGCGCGCTCGCCGTTAATCATCCTTATCGCGCCGGGCCGTTTTATCTGCTGCTGCCGCTCAACACGCAGCCGGCGCGGCTGACGGTTAATCTAGCCGGTCTGCCGGAGCGGCCTGCTCTGGCGAAAATGGCGCCAGCCGATGACGCAGCTCTCGACGATGCGGCGGCGACGATCGTTCGGGCCAGTAAAGTGGTCATCAAGGCTGGTGGCGGCACGCGCGGGCATGACGCGGCCCTGCGGCATCTGGCGGAAGCGTCGGGTGCCGTGGTGGTGCTGTCGCCGGGCTCGACCGGGGTCCTTCCCGACGGGCACTTGCAAAACATGCATGTCGGCGGCTCAAAAGGCTCGATCAGCGGCAATTATGCGATGGCCGAGGCCGAACTGCTGATCGCCATCGGCACGCGCGCGGTCTGCCAGGCCGACTGCTCCGGCATCGGTTACAGGAATGCGCGGGCCGTGATCAATATCAACGGCGATCTGGCCGACGCCTTGCATTACAACAACACGCTGGCTCTGACCGGCGATATCGGCGTGATCGCCGAGCGCCTGGCGGAAAAGCTCAAAGCGCTGGATACGAAAAAGAACAAGGGCCTATGGCTTGCCGCCTGCGCGGCGAAGAAGGCCGAATGGGCCGCCTACAAAAAGCAGCGCTTCGAATGTCCGCCGCTGCACGACGACGTCTGGTGCAAGCCGGTCTTGGCGCAGCCGGCGGCGATCAAGACCGTTGCCGACTTCGCCAGGTCGATTGGCGCCGCCAAGTTCTTCGACGCCGGCGACGTCCAAGCCAACGGCTTCCAGATCGTTGAGGACGACCGCAGCGGCGACACGTTCACCGAAACCGGCGCGTCCTATATGGGATTTGCCACCAGCGCACTGCTTGCTTCGGCTCTCGTTGAGCGGCCGCGCTATTCGATTGCCTTCACCGGCGACGGCTCCTTCATGATGAACCCGCAGGTTCTGATCGACGCGGTTGAGCACAAAGTGCGCGGCATGATCGTGATTTTCGACAACCGCCGCATGGCGGCGATTACCGGTCTGCAAATTGCGCAATACGGTATCGAATTCAAGACGAATGACCGCGTCGCTGTCGATTACGTCCAGATGGCGTCGTCGGTGTCGGGGGTCATGGCCGTGTCGGGCGGCGACAGCGCCGGCAGTCTGCGCGCTGCGCTCAATGCGGCTTATTCGCATGATGGCCTTTCGGTCGTGCATGTCCCCGTCTATGCCGGCGCGGATGAACGGGCCGGTCTCGGCGCCTGGGGTCAGTGGAACGTCGGCAATTGGTGCGCCGATGTGCAGGAAGCCTGGATCAAGCAGGATTTGTAGCGGTTCCGGCGGCAGGAACCTATCTTGGCGCTACCCGTTATATTGGACAGGCCGGCTGCCAGCCGCCACCATGATCAAGGGGTAGGCCATGACTGAAAAAGTCGCTGAAAAACCGAAGCAGCACGCGGAAAAAGAACGCGAGCGCATCGAGGAGCAAGAAGACAAGGTCACCGTCAATTCCGACGAGAGCTTTCCGGCGTCCGATCCGCCCTCTTTCAATCCCGGCATCACCGGCGCCGGCGATGTGAAAAAGAAAAAGCACTAGTCCTTTTATCGCGGGACCAGTTGAAAATGCCCGGCGTTTTGCCGGGCATTTTTAATGTTATGTGTCGCCGGCGCGTCTGGCGTCGTCGAATACAAGATGCCGTTGCAAGGGCAGCGCCTGCCAGCCATAGCGATCGGCGATGAGCCCCCACAATCCCTTCGGCGCCCACAGCATGACCACGATGGCGACGGCGCCCATGATCAAGAGGTACAGGCTGCCGAGATCGGACAAAGTCTGGCGCATAAGGAAGAAGATGATGGTGCCGATGATCGGCCCTTCGATGCGGCCGATGCCGCCGATGACGGTGATAAAAATGACGAAGGCGGTCCAATCGTTGACGCTGAAGGCGGTGTCCGGCGAGATCCGCAGTTTCATCAGGAAAATCAGCGCGCCGATCATGGCCGTGCCGAACGCGGTCAGCACATAGACGATCAGCTTGACGCGGGTGACGCCGATGCCATTGCTCTGCGCCGCTAATTCGTTATCGCGGATCGCCGTCAACGCCAGGCCGTGGCGCGAGCGCAGCAGGGTGACGATGGCCGCGAGCACCAGCACGGTCAGCGCCAGCGCCAGCCAGTAAATCTCGAATTCGCGCGCCTGCCGTGTCGGCGCCATGGCGATCACTGCGGCGGCCGGCAGACTGATGCCGGAGCCACCGCCCAGCACCGAGACCTGCGAGGCGAGCAGGCGGAAAACCTCCGCCACCACCCAGGTGCCGATGGCGAAGTAGGCGCCGCGCAGGCGGAACGTCAGTGCCGCGACCGGGATCGACACCGCGGCCGCGATCGGTCCAGCAATGAAAATCGCGGCGATTGGATGAACGCCACCCAGGATCACCATGGCGAACAACAAATAGCCGCCAAGCCCGACAAAAGCCTGCTGGCCGACCGAGACCAGTCCGGCATAGCCGGCGAGCAGATTCCACAGGCTGGCCAGCGCCACGAAGGTCGACAGTTCGGCCAGCAGCCGCAGCATCTGCCGGTCGCCCCAGAACGGCGCAAGGACCAGCACCAGCAAGACGATGCCGATGATGCCGACGCCGATGCGGCTGGAGCGGGTGGCGTGCTCGACGCGGTTGCGGCCTTGTTCGCTCATCCCGACACCTTTGGAAACAGACCTTGCGGCCGCACCGCCAGGATGACGAGGAACACAATATGGCCGGCGAGCAATTGCCAGCCCGGATCGATCTGCGCGCCGATCGCCTGCGACACGCCGAGAATGACGCCGCCGGCGAGCGTGCCCCACATGCTGCCGAGCCCGCCGATGATGACGGCCTCGAAGCCGAAGATCAGCCGCGCCGGTCCGATGGCCGGATCGAAATTCGAACGCACCGCCAGAAAGACGCCGGCTATGGCGACGACGGCCAGCGATAGCGCCATCGCCATGGCAAAGACATGGCGGGTGTCGAGGCCCATCAATTGCGCGACCGATGGATCGTCGGAAGTGGCGCGGAAGGCGCGGCCGAGCGAGGTGCGGTAGAACAGCACTTGCAGCGCTGCGATCACCGCGACAGCGACGACGAACTGGATGAGCGGCAGCAGGCCGAGCCAGATGCCGGGACCGATCTGATAAGTCATGGTCTCGACGGCGCCGGCCTGCAGTTTGCGGCTATCGGCGGTGAACAGCTCAAGCAATCCGTTCTGGATGATGATCGACAGGCCGAAAGTCACCAGCAGCGGCGGCAACAGGTCGTCGCCGAGCGTGCGGTTGAGCAACAAGCGTTGCAAGGCATAGCCGATGATCGCCATGGCCGGCACGACCAGCAGCAGCGAGGTCAGCGGATCGAGACCGAGCGTCTGCGTCACCATCAGCGCGACGTAGGCGGCGAGCACAATCAGGTCGCCATGGGCGATGTTGACCAGCCGCATGACGCCGAAGATCAGCGACAGGCCGGCGGCGAACATGGCGTAGAGCCCGCCGATCAGTACGCCTTGCAGGATGACGTTGAGCCATTCGGTCATCGCTACACCCCGAAGTAGGCGGCGGAAATGGCGTCGCGCGTCAGGTCGTGCGCGGCTCCTTGCAGGGCGATGCGGCCTTCCTGCAAACAATAGACCTGGGCCGCCGCCTTGAGCGCCTGGGCGATATCCTGCTCGACAATGACCAGCGACATGCCGTCGCCGACGATGGCCGGCAATTGCGCGTAGATATCGCGCACGATGATTGGCGCAAGTCCAAGGCTGATTTCGTCGCACAGCAACAAATCCGGGTTCGACATCAGCGCGCGCCCAATGGCGCACATTTGCTGTTGCCCGCCCGACAGCGCGGTCGCCGGTAGATGACGCCGTTCCGACAGCACCGGAAACAGTTTGTAAATTCGCGGCAGGGTCCACGGGCCGGGGCGGGCGGACTGACCGCCGATCCGGAGGTTTTCTTCGACCGACAGCGACGGAAACAGGCGGCGGCCTTCCGGCACCAAAGCGATGCCGCGTTTGACGACGGCAAAGGCCGGCGCATTGTCGATCGCCGCGCCATTGAAATGAATGCCGCCGCGGCGCGGCTGCATCAGCCCAGCGATGGCGCGCAACAGCGTGCTCTTGCCGGCGCCATTGGCGCCGATCACGGCGACGACCTGGCCGCGTTCCACCGTCAGCGAGACGCCGAACAGCGCCTGGAAGTCGCCGTAGAAGACGTCGATGGCATCGACCTGGAGCAGCGGCGCGTCACGCATCGGCATCGATCCCCATATAGATTTCCGCAACCTCCGCGCTGCGGATCACTTTATGCGGATCGCCAGAGGCGATGAAGCGGCCGCCATGCAGCACCGCGAGGCGATCGACCGTGGCCAGCAGCGCATGCACGACATGCTCGATCCAGACGATGGTGACGCCCTCGGCGCGCACATCCTTGATCAGCGCGATCAGCGTCGCGCATTCATGCTCGGTCAGGCCGCCGGCGACCTCGTCGAGCAGCAGCACGCGCGGCTTGGTGGCCAGCGCACGCGCCAGTTCCAGCCGTTTGCGGTCGAGAAGCGTCAGCCCGCCGGCCCGTTTGTTGGCCTTTTCGGCGAGCCCGCAACGTTCGAGCAGCTTGGCGCAGCGATCATAAACGGCCGCTTCGCGCTCGTTGTTGCCGAAGGCGGCGGCGACCACGACGTTCTCGAACACGGTCATGCCGGAAAAGGGCTGCGGAATTTGAAACGAACGCGCCAGGCCGAGGCGGCATCGGCCTTCCGGCGCCAGCCGGGTGATATCGTTGCCGTCGAACAGGACCCGCCCGGCGTCCGGCGTCACCGTGCCGGTGGCCATGCCGAACAAGGTGGTCTTGCCGGCGCCATTGGGTCCGATAATCCCAAGCGCCTCGCCCTCATTGAGCGAGAGGTCGATTCCATCAGCGACGACAACGGCCCCGAAGCGCTTCGAGATATTTTCGAGAGCGAGGATCGGGGCCATTCGTTACTTGTCTCCGCGCAAGGCGTGATAGCTGAACTCACCCGGATTGGTAAGATCGGGCACCTTCCAGCCGTCGAGATCGTATTCGCCCATGCATTGTTCGGCGAAGCCCTTGAACTTGTCGGCATTGCCGGAACCGATGGCGCCGAACAGGCAGTAGCGGCGGATTTCCTCGGTCGAACCGCCATAGTTGATCTCGTAAAGTTCATGCCGGCCGGCGAATTCGGTGCCGAGCGCGTCCCACAACAGCTTGAGCAGCTTGACGCGCTCCTCGGCCTTGTAGCCGTTGGAGCCGCGCAGATACTGATCGAGATAGGGACGGATTTCCGGATTCTTGAAGTCGCTCGAATGGCTATTGAGGTAGATCAGCCCCGACGCCACCGTCTGCTCGATGAGATATTTGACGCGGGTATAGGCCATCGTCGCGATGATCTGATAGGCATTGCCCGGGTCCATGTTCGGCAACACGTAGTCGC
This sequence comes from uncultured Hyphomicrobiales bacterium, assembly GCA_903839845.1. GTDB lineage: Bacteria > Pseudomonadota > Alphaproteobacteria > Rhizobiales > Xanthobacteraceae > Pseudolabrys. The sequence continues at coordinate 10,938 of CAIMEA010000055.1, read as the reverse complement.
CGATCCACGGCTTGGCGTCCTTGACCATCGCGTCCGACAATCCCCAGAATAGGTTACGCCAGGCGATGACCTCGCCGACATTGGCCTGAACGCCGCGATAATCCTTGGTGCCGGCGGCTTCGGTCGCCTTGAGCAGCAGTCCGGAGATGAAGTCCAGCTTGACCGCGAGCCGCGTGCAGCCATGCACGACGAAACGCGGCAGAAAGCCGGTGCGCGGGAAAAAATTATTCGCCTTGTCCGTATCGCCGTAGACGAAGACGTTTTCCCACGGCACCAGCACCTTATCCATGATGAACACGGCGTCGTTTTCGTCGAGCCGGCTCGACAACGGATAGTCGAAGGGCGAGCCCATCACCGTCGACGCCATTTCATACGACGTGCGGCAGATGAACTTCACGCCCGGCGTATTTGTCGGCACCATGAAGATGGCGGCGAAGGCCTTGTCCTGCACCGGGATCAGCCCGTGATGCGCGACGAAGGTGTAGTTGGTCAGGACCGAACCGGTCGCGACCACCTTGGCGCCGGAGACGATGATGCCGGCGTCGGTTTCCTTCTCGACATGCATGCAGACGTCGCCGGCTTCGTTCGGCGGCCGGTCGCGATCGATCGGCGGGTGAATAATGGCGTGGTTGATGAAGGGCAGGCGTTCCTGGCTGAATTTGTACCAGCGCTTCGCGTTGTCCTGATAGGGCGCGTAAAAATCGGCATTGGCGCCGAGCGTGGCGAGGAAGGCCGCCTTGTAGTCCGGCGCGCGGCCCATCCAGCCATAAGTGAGCCTGGCCCATTCGGCGATGGCGTCGCGGCCAGCGATAAGGTCGGCCTGCGATTTCGGCGCCTTGAAGAAGGGATGGGTGACGCCGCCATTGCCGGTGTCGGTCGGCACCGTCAACTTGCCGGCCAGTTTGGGATCGTGCACCGCGTCGTAGAGACGGGCCACCATGCGCGCGGTATTGCGAAAAGCCGGGTGCGTGGTGACGTCTTTGACGCGCTCGCCGTAGATGTAGACCTCGCGGTCGTCGCGCAGCGATTCCAGATATTCCGCGCCGTTCTGCGGCCGCGACACTTTCATCGTGCCGGTCGTCTCCGGCTTCCGGGCGAATTCTTCCTTGGACTTCTGTAGAGCCTCCGCTGCCGTAGTCATCGCACCGCCTCCCCGGATGGTCATGAATGTCCGCCATCGGCCCGCGCGGGCCGATGGCGTTATCCGTGTGGCCTAGCCCAACGGCTGCAGCTTGCCGCCGACCGGAATGGCCGGCGCGGTCTTGTTCTCGGTGATGACCAGTTCGAACTTGTCGCCCTTCTTCTGCCACTGGCCGCCGACCAGCGGCGTCTTGGTGACATTTTTCACCGGCTGACCGGTCCACTGCACCTTGCCGACGATCGATTCGTAGTTGGTCGCGACAATGGCATCGAGAATCGACTTGGCATCGGTCGGGTTCTTGGCGCGCTTGAGAACGTCGATCGCCACTTCAAACAGCGCGTGCTGAAATCCGATTGGCTGCGTCCACGGCTTGCCAGCCGCCTTGCTATAGGACTCGGCCAGCGCCGCGCAGCTTTGGCCGGTCAGTCCGGATTTGAACGGATGGTTCGGCGACCACCAGATCTCGCTGGACAGTCCGTTGCCGCGCGCGCCGAGCGAGTCAATGACCGAGGGGAAGAGCAACGCCTTGCCGATGGTGACGATCTTCGGCTTGAAGCCCTGCTGCGCCGCCTGCGACCAGAAGGTGGCGAAGTCCGGCGGGATCATCACGCCGGTGACGATCTCGGCGCCCGCCGCCTTGAAGGCGGAAATCTGCGAGGTGAAATCGTTGTTCATCGGCTGGTAGCGGCCCGGATCGACGAGCTTGTAGCCGGCCTTGGCGTAGGCCGGCGGCACGCCGCGCACCGGATCGCCCCAGGCATTGCCGTCGGCGTCGTTCGGGAACAGGCCGCCGATGACCTTGTTGTTCGGCACCGAGTCCCACAGCGCCAGGAACGAACCGATGACGTCCTCAAGGCCCCAGAAGAAATGATAGGTCCAGGTAAAGCCTTTGGCCGGGTCGCCCTTGCGGCCAAAGAAATACGGCTGCCACGGGCAATTGGTGGTGATGCAGGGCACTTCGTTGACTTCGGCCTGATCGGAAATCGGGTTGGTGGTGTCCGGCGTGCCGGAGCCGACCAGCAGATGGACCTTGTCGCCGAGGATCAGTTCGGAGGCGACCTCGGCCGCGCGGCTGCCGCTCGACTGACTATCCTTGGAGATGATCTCGACCTTGTAGCTCTTGCCGCCATTGCTCAGGCCTTTGCTGAGAATGCCGCGGACCTGTTCGAGGATGAAGCTGTCGGCTTCGCCGAAACCGGCGAGCGGGCCGGTGCGCGGACTGACATGGCCGATCTTGATGACGGCAGTCTGCGCTTGCGTTGGCATGGCGAACAGCGCAGGCGCGGCGATGGCGCCGATACCTGTTTTGACGAGCGTGCGGCGAGAGATTGTCTTGGCGATCATGGTCGTCTCCCTGTTTTATGCACGCGTCTCAGTTATCCTGGGCGCGCGCTTTCTTGAGATGTTGCAGAACCTTGGCGCGAAGTGCCGTTTGTTCTTCGGGACTCCACTTGCGGAAGCCTTCGCCCGTCTTGAAGCCGAGTTTACCGGCCTTGACGAGCTTGTCGAGATAAGGCGAAGGGCCGGCCCGGCTGTCGATATCACCGAGAACATTCTGGTGAATTGCCAAAGTCAGATCGGTGCCGACCATATCCGCATTTTCCAGAGGCCCGAGCACGGCGAGCCTGCGGCCGAAGGCGGACTTGATCACTTCATCGACGGTCTCGGCGTCGCAAATGCCATGCTCGACCAGCGAAATCGCCTCGCGCCACAGCGCATGTTGCAGACGATTGCCAATGAAGCCGGGCACGTCCTTTTTGACATGCGCGGGCTTCTTGCCGGCATCGGCATGCAGTTTCATCGTGAAGTCGACGGCGACCGGCGACGTCCATTGCGTTTCGATGACTTCGACCAAGGGCACCAGAAACGGTGGATTCCACCAGTGCGTGCCGAGCGCGCGCTCGCGGCGCTGTAGCCCCTGCATGATCGCGGTAATCGGAATGACCGATGTGTTGCTGGCGAGGATGGTGTTCGCCTGCACCAAAGGCTCAATCTCGGCAAACAGCTTCTGCTTGAGCGCCAGGTCTTCCAGCACGGCCTCGACGACGTAGTCGGCATCTTTCACCGCGAGTGCGAGATCGGCTTGCGGTGTGACGCGCTCAACCGCGCCTTGATCGTCGCCGAGATCCTTGAGGTTGGCGAGGATGCGCGTTTTGACGGTGTCGAGCGAGCCCGGAAAGGCGTCATAGATGGTGACGTCATGGCCGGCAAGCGCGAACACCTGCGCAATGCCGTGGCCCATCAGGCCGGCGCCGATGACGGCGATCCGCGCTTTGCTCATGTTTTATCCCGCTGTGTAGCCGCCGTCGGCATAGAGAATGTGACCGGTGTAGAAATCAGATGCCTTCGAGGCGAGGAACAGCAACGGGCCGGCGAGATCGGCCGGTTCGCCGAGGCGGCCCTTCGGCACGCGGGCGAGGAAGCCCCTGCGTACCGTCTGCGCCCGCTCGGTGTCCTCATACATCCAGGCCGTGAGCGGCGAGCGGAATACCGTCGGTCCAAGCGCATTGACGGTAATGCCGGTGTCGCCCCATTCGCAGCCGAGCGCCTTGGTGATGCCGTCGACCGCTGACTTCGAGGCGCAGTAGGCGCTGTAGCCGGCCGGATGCCCGAGCAGGCCGCGCGCGGAGGAAGTGAGGATGACCTTGCCGCCTTCACCTTGCTTGAGCATCTGCTTGCCGGCGGCGCGCGCCATCAGCCAGGACTGGGTGACGTTGGCGTCCATGACGTCGAGAAAGTCCTCAGGCTTCTGGTCGACGATCTTGGCCACTTTGTTGAGGCCCGAAGCGACCACCAGAATGTCGAGCCGGCCGAATGTGTCGACCGCGGCCTTGACGATCTTTTCGCAGTTGTCTTCCGACGACGGCCGCAGCGCGACGATGTGCGCCTTGGCACCCAACGCCTCGCATTCGGCGGCGACCTTTTCCAGTTCGTCCTGCTTGCTCGCGGCGAGCACGACGTGGGCGCCCGCGCCGGCCAGCACCTTGGCCGATAGGGCGCCGAAAGCGCCGGACGCGCCGGTGATGATCGCGACCTTGCCCTTGATGTCGAACAGGCCGAGCGGATTCTTCAAGAAGGCTTCGGACATGGGATGCTCCCTCAATCGTTTCTCGGCCGTCATGCCCGCGAAAGCGGGCATCCAGCGCTTGCCTGTCTAAGGGCTGGGTCCCCGCCTGCGCGGGGACGACAGCATTTCGTTATTTCGCCGGCGGCATCGCCACCGCGACGACGATGGAACAGACCTCGTTGCCGCGATTGATGATCTCACGCGTTTCGTTCGGTTCGATCACGCACGAATCGTTCGCCTTCAGCACGGTTTCCTTGCCGTCGACGATGATGGTCAGTTCGCCGGACAGGACGAAATAGACCTTCTCCGGCGGCGAAGCGTCGGGGCCTGCGCCGCCGCCAGGCAGGAAGTGCGAGTAGCCGAACACCAGACCCTTGGTGCCGCCGGCTTCCGCGCCGAACAGACGCAGCGAAGTATAACCGCGGTGGTTGGGCGCGTCGTAAGGCTTGGCGTCCTTGAAACGTTTGACATGCATCGGAGTTACTCCTGTGAATCTAAGCCAGAGTTTCTCTGACATTTTTGTTTGCGAACGATCTTTTCCGAAAACCGATTCCCACTTTTCGGGATCGTTCGCTAGAACTTCTCCCCGCGTTCGATGCGGTACTCGCCCTTCGGGTCGGTGATCGCGACCAGGCGGATGATACAGCCGTCGCCGCGATCCCAGTTCCACGGGAAGTAAGCGAAGGTCACGCGCTTGCCGGTGACCTTGTCGAGGTCGCCGCCGACATTCTCGATGCCCATGATGCCGTTCTGGAACAGGATGCGATGCACCGGCTCCCATTCCGGGAAGTCGTCCTTCCAGTCGCGGCCGCCCGACCATTCCTTGTATTCGGCGGCCAGATGCGGATGTAAGGGGCCGTTGCGGTGCGGGCCGATGGCGGTGGCGAGCGGATGGTCGTTGGCCTGGGTGTCGTGGCCGACCACCTTCACATTCTTCTCGACGAACCATTTGCCGGCCGACGGCACGAAACCCGGGCACTTGCAGAAATAGTCTTCCGAGTCCTCGTACTGGTGATGCCAGCCGGTGTTGACGATGACGACGTCGCGCGGGCGGACGATTTTGCCGGCGGCCTTTTCCAGATCGTCATAGGTGATCATTTCCCACTTCTTCTTCGGGATCGACACGACGATGCCGGAGCCGAAGAAGTGCGGCAGCGGCACTTCGTCGATGAAAGGCGTGCCCTGAATGACGTGCGCCGGCGCGTCGATATGCGTGGTGTTGTGCATCGACGTGGTGATGCGCTGCGACAGCACGCCCGACTTCGCCATGTAATGGATGCGCTCGATCTTGACGTCCTCGAAGTACGGCCAGTTCGGCGATTGAAAGCCGAAGCGGTGGGACAGGTTGACGAATTCCAGCCCCATACTGTTATTCAAGTTCTCCTCGAAATCGACGCCGCGAATCTTTTTCATAGCTTTCTCCCTTTTAATATTTAATCGCTGTGGCGATCAGCCAATGGCGGATTTCATCCGGTGTTCCAGCTCGTGCTTGGTGGCCAGCAGTTTTTCAGCGATCAAGGTCTGCCGCGCCTGGAAGCGATGGGTCGGCACCGGCACCGAAATGGCGACGGAATTGCCGAGCGGGTCCTGCAAGGCGACGCCGGCAGCGCAGATGCCGAGCGTGTGTTCCTCGCAGTCGAAGGCGACGCCGCTCTTGCGGATGGTTTTGAGATTGGCAAGCAGCGTGTCGAATTTGGCATGCGTCTTCGGCGTGCGCGGCGCATAGGTGTCGCCAATCAGCGCGGTGACCGCGGTGTCGGACAATTGCGCCAGATAGGCCTTGCCGTTGGCGGTGCAATACAGCGGAAAGGTCTCGCCGACGGCGGAGACGGTACGCAGGCGATGCGAGCCGACCACCTGGTCGATGAAGACCAGATGATCTTTTTTCACTGTCGACAGATCGACCGTCTCTTCCAACTCGGCCGATAGCCGCTCGAGCAGCGGACGCGCCAGCGAGATGAAGTCGCTGCGCACCGACGCGGCGAGCCGCATGATGGTGGGGCCGAGGCGGACGCGGCCGTTCGGCGTCGCGGCGATCACCAGCTTTTCGGTCTCCAGCGCGGCGACGATGCGCTGCACGGTGGATCGCGCGAGATTTACCCGCTGCGCAATTTGTCCGAGGCTGAGGCCTGAGTTTTCGTCTTCGAGCGCGCGCAAAATCGCGGCGGCGCGCGCGATCACCTGCACCTGACTCTTGTCGTTGGCGACGTGGCGATCCATCGAACGCATGATCCTTGACGCTTCTACCCGTAACGCGATGGCTTTCTTAGCCGCCTTGCATCGTGGGTTATCTTAGCCCAATATACGATACAGAGAAAAGGGAAAAATTCGGGAGAAACGCCATGGTCAAGAAAATCGCGCTGGAAGAGCACGTCCTGACGCCGGGCCTGATCGATTATTGGCGGCCGACGATGACGACGGTGCCGCCGGCTCTCACTGCCGACCTGTTCAAGCGGCTGACCGATTTCGGCGACGTTCGCCTTGAAACCATGGACAAATCCGGCATTGCCCGCGCGGTGCTGTCGGTGGCCGGCCCCGGCGTTCAGGCCGAGCGCGACGCCGCTGTGGCGACGAAGAAGGCGAAAGAGGCGAACGATCACCTCGCTGTGGAAATCCAGAAGCGGCCGGACCGCTATGCGGGTTTTGCCCACATCGCGGTGCAAGACCCGAAAGCTGCCGCCGACGAGCTGGAGCGCTGCGTGCGCGACCTCAAGTTCTGCGGCGCCATGATCAACGGCCACACCAACGGCCTCTATCTCGACCATCCGTCGCTGGCGCCGTTCTGGGAACGCGCTGAGGCGCTCGGCGCGCTGATCTATTTGCATCCGGCCGATCCGGTGGCGCCTTTGTCGGTGCTTGATGGTTACCCGGCTCTGGCCCGGCCGATGTGGGGCTGGGGCGTGGAGACCGGTTCGCATGCGCTGCGCATGGTCGTCGGCGGATTATTTGACCGGTTTCCGAAAGCGCGGCTGGCGCTCGGCCATCTCGGCGAGACGCTGCCGTTCCTGCTGTGGCGTTTCGACAGCCGCGCCAAATTTCAGGGCCTGTCGCTGAGGAAGCCGCCGTCGCAATACATCAAGGAAAATATCTGGGTCACGATCTCCGGCATGCTGTCGGCCGAACCGCTGAAATGCTCGCTCGACGCGCTCGGCCGCGACCGCGTGATGTTCGGCGCCGATTATCCGTTCGAGGCGATGGAAGAGGCCGGCCACTTCCTCGATACGGTGTCGCTCGAGGAAAGCCTGCGCGCCGATGTCGGCTACAACAACGCGGCGAGGTTGTTGGGGCTATAAATTTCAAATCGTGCGACACACTCCGCTCATTCCCGCGAAGGCGGGAATCCAGTTCTTGCTTTAACGGCTGGGTCCCCGCCTTCGCGGGGACGAACGGATAATTGCTTTACGGCGCGATCACCCGCACCGGCTTGCCGTCGAGAAAGGCGCGGATGTCCTCGACGATGTCGGGAAAATATTTGCGGTAGTTCTGCTCGCTGACATAGCCGAGATGCGGCGTCAGCACGACATTGTCGAGCTTGCGATAAGGGTGATCGAGCGGCAGCGGCTCGACCTCGAAAACGTCGAGGCCGGCGCCGGCGATCTTCCTGTCCTGGAGGACCTTCAGCAGCGCCGCCTGATCGACAATCGGCGCGCGCGCGGTATTGATGAGATAGGCGCTCTTCTTCATGCGGCCGAGATCGGCGGCGGTGATCAGTCCGCGCGAGCGCTCGCTCAACTGATAATGGATCGAGACGAAATCCGATTTGGTGAACAAATCCTCGCGGCTTGCGTAATCGACGCCCGCCTCCTTCGCTTTCTCCGGCGTCAGATTCTGGCTCCACGCCATCACCTTCATGCCGAAGGCCTTGCCGATACCGGCCACGCGTTGGCCGAGCTTGCCCAAGCCGACAATACCGAGAGTGAGGCCTTCGAGGTCGAGGCCGATGGTCGTCTGCCACGGCTCGCCTGCTTTCATCCGCGCGTTTTCAAAGCCAAGATGACGGGTCAGTTCGAGCATCAAACCGAAGACGATGCCGGCGGTCGGATTGCCGACCGCGCCGGTGCCGCAGACGGTGATACCGCGTTCGGCCGCCGCCTTCACGTCGAACGAATTATTCTTGGCGCCGGTGGTGATCAGCAGCTTGAGATCGGGCAGCGCCTCGAGCACGGCACGCGGGAACGGCGTGCGCTCGCGCATGCCGGCGATAATGGTGAAACCTTGCAGCGCCTTGATCGCTTCGGCCTGGCTGGCGAAGGGTTTATCGAAGACCTTGACCTCGACGTCCTTGCCGATCGCCGACCAGTCGGCGAGTTTCAGCGCGACGCCCTGGTAGTCGTCGAGAATAGCGGCCTTGAGCATTGTGTCGAACCCTTATCGCTGCACCGGCCAAACGCCGGACGGCGCCACCTTAAGGCACGCGCCGGACGGCGCCACCTTAAGGATGGAGCAACGAAAGGAAAGGGGGGTGTCGGCTCGCCCGTCCTCAGCCCAGCCGGGTGGGCAAGTGGCCGTATTTGGCCTGCCAGGCCGGACCCGGCCCGCGCATGTAATGTTTTTCCGGCCGGTAGGGCCGCACGGCGTCGCGGATCAGCTCCTGCCAGAAAGCGGCAATCGTGTCGCCGATCGCGGCAAAGGGCCGCCCAAACGACCTGTACTGCGCTGTTTCCGAGGAACCTAAAATCGCTGCGATCGCTCGACCCATGACCTGTCCCTAAAAGTGACGCCCCTGAAAGCCTGCGGGCACCGTTGGCTCGCTTCCCCTTGGCTGCCATTCTTGGCGGCCTGGTTCATGCTCAGGATGCGCGCGATCCGTTAAAGCGGCGTTGGGTAAAGGGGCTATCGCGATTAATATCAAAAGACAGCCTTTCCAGAGTTTTACCGCCCGCTCCGGTTCCCCGCCTGCTTGCCCTTTGCGGTTCCGCTCGCTACATCAGCGGCACATTTCCCGACAAAGGGTTCTGCGGCGCGCGTCACGCGCGGGGGCTTATTTGGCCCGGACTATCAGGGGTTTTCAGGCAATGAACGGTCGTCAATTCATCTACCATATGCGCGGTCTGTCGAAGACCTATCCGGCCGGCAAGAAGGTCCTGGATAACGTCCACCTGTCGTTTTACCCGGACGCCAAGATCGGCGTGCTCGGCGTCAACGGCTCGGGCAAGTCGACGCTGCTGCGCATCATGGCCGGGCTCGACACCGAATATGTCGGCGAGGGCTTTGTCGCCGAAGGCGCCCGCGTCGGCTACCTGGAACAGGAACCCAAGCTCGACGAGACCAAGTCGGTTCGCGAGAACGTCATGGAAGGCGTCGCCGCCAAGAAGGCGATCCTCGACCGCTACAATGAGCTGGCCGTCAACTATTCGGACGAGACCGCCGACGAGATGGCCAAGCTGCAGGACGAGATCGACGCCAAGAATCTGTGGGACCTCGACAGCCAGGTCGATCTGGCGATGGACGCGCTGCGCTGCCCGCCGGACGACGCCGATATTTCCAAACTCTCGGGCGGCGAAAAGCGCCGCGTCGCTTTGTGCAAGCTCTTGCTCGACCAGCCGGACCTGCTGCTGCTCGACGAACCGACCAACCATCTCGACGCCGAAAGCGTCAACTGGCTCGAAGGCCATCTGCGCAATTATCCGGGCGCGATCCTGATCGTCACCCATGACCGCTACTTCCTCGACAACGTCACCGGCTGGATTCTCGAACTCGATCACGGCCGCGGAATCCCTTACGAGGGCAACTACACCTCCTGGCTCAAGCAGAAGCAGAAGCGGCTGGAGCAGGAAGCGCGCGAAGACGAAACCCGCCAGCGCACCTTGCAGCGCGAGAGCGAGTGGATTTCGTCGTCGCCCAAGGCGCGTCAGGCAAAATCAAAGGCGCGCTACGAGCGCTATGACGAGCTGCTCAAGATCGCCAACGCCAAGACCAACACGGTCGCGCAGATCACCATTCCGGTCGCCGAGCGTCTCGGTCAGAACGTCGTCGACTTCGAAGGCATGAGCAAAGGCTTCGGCGACAATCTGTTGATCGACAATCTGACGTTCAAGCTGCCGCCCGGCGGCATCGTCGGCGTCATCGGCCCGAACGGCGCCGGCAAGACGACCTTGTTCCGCATGATCACCGGCCAGGACAAGCCGGACTCAGGCACCATCAAGATCGGCGAGTCGGTGCAGCTCGGTTATGTCGACCAGTCACGTGACACGCTCGACCCGAAGAAGAATATCTGGGAGGAGATTTCCAACGGCCAGGACCTGATCATGGTCGGCAAGAAGGAAGTCAACTCGCGCGCCTATGTGTCGCTGTTCAACTTCAAGGGCGCCGACCAGCAGAAGAAGGTCGGCACACTCTCAGGCGGCGAGCGCAACCGCGTGCATCTGGCCAAGATGCTGCGCGCCGGCGCCAACCTGTTGCTGCTCGACGAGCCGACAAACGATCTCGACGTCGATACCTTGCGCGCGCTGGAAGAGGCGCTGGAGGATTTCGCCGGCTGCGCCGTCATCATCAGCCATGACCGCTGGTTCCTGGACCGCATCGCCACGCACATCCTCGCCTTTGAAGGCGACAGCCATGTCGAATGGTTCGAGGGCAACTTCCAGGACTACGAGAAGGACAAGATGCGCCGGCTCGGCCAGGACAGTATCATCCCGCACCGGCTGAAGTATAAGAAGTTTAGCAGGTAACGCGCAGGCGGCCCGGGAGATTCCGCTATACCGGCAATAGCGGACATTCAGACGTGCGG
>CAIMEA010000054.1 GCA_903839845.1 uncultured Hyphomicrobiales bacterium | reverse complement strand
TTCTCGATGAATTCGCAGGGGCCGTCGCCGTCGAATTATTCGAAATGCGTCTTCGAACTCGCCGCCGAACAGACGCCCAAGCCGACGCGCATCGCTCTGGTCGGCGCCGACGTCGAATATTCCCGCAACGCGCTCGATGGCGCGCGCGAGAATGCCAAGAAGATGGGCTTCGAGATTGTTTACGACCGCACCTATCCGCCGAGCACCACCGACTACACCTCGATCGTGCGCGCGATGGCTGCGACCAAGCCGGACGTTGTCTTCGGCGCCACGCTGCCGGTCGACACGGTCGGCATCATCAAGGCGGCGAGCGAACTGAAGTTCAAGCCGAAGATGATCGGCGGCGCCATGCTCGGCCTGCTGGTCACCGGCATCAAGCAGAATCTCGGCGAACAGATCAACGGCTACATCAGCAACGAGTTCTACATTCCGGCGCCGAGCTTGCAGTTCGAAGGCACGAACCGCATGATGAAAGAATATCAGTCGCGTGCGGCCGCCGCCGGCATCGATCCGCTCGGCTTCACCTATCCGCCCTATGCCTACGCCGCCGGCCAAATCCTCGCCAAGGCCGTGACCGAAACGCAGTCGCTCGACGACGAGAAACTCGCCGCCTATCTCCGTGACACCAACTTCGAAACCGTTATCGGCCCGGTGAAGTTCGGCGAGAACGGCGAGTGGACGACGCCGCGCATCATCTGCATCCAGTTCAAGGGCATCTCGGGCGGCGATATCGCCCAGTTCCAGGATTGGTCGCGGCAGGTTGTCGTCTATCCGCCGCAGTATAAATCCGGCAAACTCGTCTATCCGCTCGAATAAGAGCGACGATCAATCGTCGGACGGCGTCGCAGGGCGCCGTCCGATTAAACTCATCGCTCAGGACATGGAGGGCGACATGACGAAATCAAAAGGCGCCCGGCCGACCCTGAAGGACATCGCCCGCGAGGTCGGCGTTCACGTATCGACGATCTCGCGCGCACTCAACCCGAACACCACCCACGCCGTCTCCATCGACCTGATGGACAGGATCAAGCGCGCCAGCGCAAAACGCGGCTACAAGCCGAACGCCGCGGCCTATTTGCTGCGCACCAATCGCTCGCGCACCATCGGCGTCGTCGTGCCCGACATTACCGATCCGGTATTTCCGCCGATCATTCGCGGCATCGAGGACGCTCTCGCGCGGCACGGCTACGTCGCCATTCTGGTCAATACCGACGGCGATCCGCGCCGCCAGGCGCAGGCGGTCGATGCCTTGCTGCCGCGCGGCATCGACGGTCTCATTCTCGCCAGCGTCATGCGTCACGACGACGACGCGGCGCGCCTTCTTGCCGGCATTCCCGCCGTCACCGTCAGCCGCCGCAGCGGCGACCTCGCAATTTCATCGGTCGTGCACGACGAAGACGATGGATTCCATCGCGTGCTCACTCATCTTGCGTCGCTCGGCCACCGCACCATCGCCACCATCGCCGGGCCGCAGACGATTTCGACTGGCTATAACCGCTATTCGAGCTACGTGCGATTCACCAAGGAGTTCGGTCTGCTGGAACGGCCGATCGCCTCGTTCGCGCGCGCCTTCAACGAAATGGAGGGCGAGCGCTGCGCCGAGGAACTTCTGATGGCGCAACAGCCTTTCACCGCCGTCGCCTGCGCCAATGACCGTCTGGCGGTCGGCGCGATCACCGCGTTCCGGCGCCATGGTATCGAATGCCCGCGCGACGTTTCGATCACCGGCTTCAACGATATGCCACTGGCTGACCGGCTATCGCCCGCGCTGACGACGGTTCGCGTGCAGCATTACAAGGCCGGCACGGAAGCCGCGGAACTGATCGTCGATACCGTCGAGAAAGGCATCCAGACGCCGCGCCACATCGTCTTGCCTGTCGAACTGATCGTCCGCGCCTCTACCGGTTCGCTGGCGCAGACGAACGGCGTGCCACGAAATCACTCAAGAGAAACGAAAGAAGAAAAGTCGTCATGAACCTCGGATTTGTCGGATTGGGCGCGATGGGCGCCCTCATCGTTCCGCGCCTGATGGCCGCGGGACATAAAGTCGTCGGCTGGAACCGCTCGCGGGACAAGGCCGAAGCCCTGATCAAGGACGGCATGGGCTGGGCCGATACGCCGCGCGCGGTCGCCGAACAATCCGACATCGTGTTCTCGATCGTCACCGATTCCAAAGCGGTGAAGTCGGTCGCGCTCGGTCCGGACGGCATCGTCTCCGGCCTGAAGAAGGGCGGCATCTATATCGACATGAGCACGATCGAGCCGGACGAGAGCCGCGCCGTTGCCGCCGAGTTCGCCAAGGCCGGATCTGTCATGCTCGACGGCCCGCTGTCCGGCTCGCCGGTAACGGTGAAAGCCGGCAACGCCTCGGTGATGATCGGTGGCGACGAAGCGGCCTTCGAACGGGCCAAGCCCGTGCTGCTGGCGATCGGCCCGAAGGTGACGCGCATCGGCCCCAACGGTCACGCCTGCCAGACCAAGATCGCCGTCAATCTCCTTTTGATGGTCGAGATCATCGCCTTCGGCGAAGCCGTGGCGCTGGCCGAGATCGGCGGCGTGTCGCGCGAGGCCGCGGTCGATGCCATTCTCAAGAGCGTTGCCGCCTCGCCGGTGATCGGCTATCGCGGCCCGTTCATCCTCGAGGGCAATATGCCGGAAGTGCCGCTCGCCGATGTGACGCTGCAACAAAAAGACATGGTGCTGGCGCTCAATCTCGGCCGCAAGCTCGGCTCGCCGGTGCCTCTGGCCGCCGCCGCCAACGAAATGATGAACGCCTGCCGCGGGCTCGGCATCGACCACAACGACTTCGTCGTCGCGCATCAGGTCTATCGCAAGCTCGGCGGTCAATCGTAAAAATTCCACCGTTTCAGGAGAAGCCATATGACATCGCCGGTCGAGAAGTTCGGTCGTGCTCTGGGTAAAGCAGTGAAAGGCGCAGCAGACGTTATGAATGACAAGAAATCCGCTCCGAAAATGTTTCGCACCAACATGCGCGACGTTCCGAAGGTCGAGGGCCTCAAGCGCGAGGACGGCTGGGTCGACATGCAGGTTCAGTTCCTGATCGACAAGAAGACGGCCGGCTGCGACCACGTCGTCGGCTGGACCGTGCTCAAGCCGGGCGCCAGCCACGAGAGCCATCGCCACCACAACTGCGACGAGTTTTTCATCGTCCTCAAGGGCAGCGGCAGCATCATCACCGAACACGGCCTTGAGCCCTCGGTCGAAGGCGACGTGGTCTATTCGCCGCGCGACTGCTGGCACGGCTTCAACAACACCTCGAAGGAAGATGTCGTGCTGGTCTGGGGCTGGATGGGCGCCGGTACGATCGACGATTCGGGCTACGAAGTGCATCCCGAGCATCACAAGTAAAATCGTCACAAGTCAGCCATGGACTTCGTCATGCCCGGCGCTATACCGGGCATGACGAAACCGGAAGAGAGCGCGCCCATGAACGCCTGGGATCATCCGCTGATCAAGAAGGGCATGCCGCTTCAGCTTCAAAAGCGCCGCGCCCGTATCGCCGCCGGCGAGCGTCCGCTCGGCTGGAAAGTCGGATTGGGCGCACCGGCCGCGATGGCGCGCCTGGGCATTACCGGCCCCGCCGTCGGCTATCTGATGCAGCGCGCGCTGGTGCTGTCGGGCGGCACCGTGTCGTTTGCCGGCTGGACCACGCCGGTGGCGGAAGCCGAAATCTGCGTGCGCATGGCGACCGATTTGCGCGGCGGCGCGACGGCCGAGACGGCGCTGGCCGCGATCAAGGAAATCCTTCCGGCGATCGAGCTGGCCGATTTCGTCCCGCCGCCGACGCCGGACAATCTCGACGTCGTGCTGGAAGGCGACATCTATCAGCGGCATGTCGTGCTGTGCGGTAACACGCGCTTTGGCGGCGGCGTTGCCGGTCTGACGTCGCGCCTGTTCAGGCGCGGCCAGGAGGTGAGCAGCACCACCGATCCAGAAGCGCTGACCGGCAAGCTCACCGACATCGTCGCGCATGTCGCCAATACTTTGGCCGCCTTCGGCGAGAAGCTTTCGGCCGGCGACGTCATCATCACCGGTTCGATCACACCGCCGATCATGATCGAGGCCGACGAGACCGAGATCGGCCACGCCCTCGATCCGATCGGCGAAGTCAGCGTGAATTTCACGCGCGACTGACGCCGATCAGCCGATGGAACTTTAGCGGCGGGGCGCTGTTCACCCTGCTCAGGTTCCACCTGGCTGAAGGCGCGCCATGGATTTCGATTGTCTGATTATCGGCGGCGGCCCCGCCGGGCTGACGGCGGCGACCTATCTCGGCCGCTTTCGCCGCAAGGTACTGGTGATCGACGGGGGCGACAGCCGCGCGCAACAAATCCCGGAGAGCCATAATTATCCGGGCTTCGCCGAAGGCATTTCCGGCCCCGATCTGTTGCGCGAATTACGCCGGCAGGCCGAGCGATACGGCGCCGAGATGGTCAAGGGCACAGCGTCGGATCTGGCGCGCGGCGGCGACGGCTTCGCCGTCACTGTCGGCCAGCGCACAATAACCGCGCCGCGCGTGCTGCTCGCCACCGGCCTGAAGGATAAAGCGCCCGATATGCCGGGACTGCGCCAAGCGGTCGAACAGACGAGCGTGCGCTATTGCCCGGTTTGCGACGCCTATGAGGCGACGGACAAGAATGTCGCCGTTTACGGCTCCATCAAGGATACCGAGGCGAAGGCCGCGTTCATGCGCACCTACACCAGTCGCGTCACCTTGCTGCCGACCGACACGACCATCGACACAGAGGCGCGCGACCGCCTCGCCGCCATCGGCGTCACGCTGGCATCGTCGCCCGTTGACTTGCGTCCCGTCGACGGCGGCATCGCCGTGCATCTGCAAAGCGGTGAGCCGCTGCGGTTCGACGTGCTCTACCCCGTGCTCGGCTGCGATGTGCGCTCCGATCTCGTCACAGCGCTCGGCGCCGACTGCAACAATGTCGGCTGCGTTGTCGTCGATGACAAACAGCGCACCACGGTGGAAAATATCTTCGCGGCCGGCGATGTGGTTTCCGACTTGCATCAACTGTCGGTCGCCGCCGGCCATGCGGCCATCGCCGCGACCGCCATCCACGCCAGCCTGCCGCATGATTTCCGCTGACGGCATGCGATGAAGATCGCCACCTTCAATATCAACAACATCAACCGGCGCCTTCCCAACCTGCTGCGCTGGCTGAAAAGCGCAAAGCCGGACATCGTCTGCCTGCAGGAATTGAAAGCCGCCGACGCGGACTTCCCGGCGCGCGCCATCGAGAAAGCCGGCTACCGCGCGGTGTGGCGCGGCGAGCGCACCTGGAATGGCGTTGCGATTCTGTCGCGCAATGGCGAGCCGATCGTCACTCGCAATGCTTTACCCGGGGATCCGAAGGACAGGCAAAGCCGCTATCTCGAGGCGGCGGTCGACGGTGTGCTCGTTGGCTGTCTTTATCTGCCGAATGGCAATCCCCGGCCCGGACCGAAATTCGATTACAAACTGGCCTGGTTCAAACGGCTTGCCGCGCACGCCAAGAAACTCTTGGCGCAGGATATCCCGGTCGTTCTCGCCGGCGATTATAATGTCGCGCCGACCGAACTCGATATTTACAAAACCAAATCCTGGGACGACGACGCACTGATCGCGCCGGACAGCCGCACGGCCTACGCCAAACTGATCAAACAAGGCTGGACCGACGCGATCCGGACTTTGCATCCGGACGAGCCGATGTTCACGTTCTGGCATTACATGCGCAACCGCTGGCCGCGCGATGCCGGGTTGCGGCTGGATCACCTGCTGCTCAGTCCGGATTTGGCACGGCGGCTCACCAGCGCGGGCATCGATCGCGCCGCGCGCGGTCGGCCGAACGCCAGCGACCACGCCCCGGTCTGGATCGAACTCAAGCCGGCGCGCAAACACCGCTGAGGCGGAATTTTCGTCCGCGAGGCTGGCGGAGTTTGGAAAATATCATTCCAATTTTGGACCTAAATGGGGTGCTATTTCTTATTTTTGGCCACGTATTGCTCAAAATGGGAATAATGTTCTAATCGTGCGGATAGCGGCGGACTTTTGGCACCCCCGCCGTTTCGCCAGGTCAGAAATAGAGGTCTTCCCATGAGCAACATTACATCCAACGCCGATCAACCGTACGTCGCCGCGCCGTCGCTGCGCTGGCGCGAGCT
>CAIMEA010000053.1 GCA_903839845.1 uncultured Hyphomicrobiales bacterium | reverse complement strand
TGGCCGCCGTCATCGCCACATGGGCCTTCGGTAGATACGGATAGATCGTCATGTCGAGGCGCGGCGGTCGCCGTTCGATGCGGCACAGCACCAGATGCTTCACTGCGTCGAATCCGATTGCTCCACGCGCGATGGCGTCGCGCACCGCGGCAGAAACCTCATCGGCGCGGAATACTTCCATCAGCCGAAGAACCTGCACGAACTCGCGCTTTCCATGCTTGCCCATCCGGGCTTCCAGAAGGCGTCGCAGCGTGGCGAACTCCTCCGGCAGCCGCCAGCCGGCGAGCGGCGCAGCCTGGTCCAGCGCGTTGACCTTCTGCTCGATCAGCGCCAGGTAGTGCAGCGGATCGAATACGAAGTCTTCTCGTTCGTAAGAGCGCGGGTGACGTGCGATCACTTCCGCGCCGCATGAGATCGCCACCTCATGGACGTAACCGCGCACCAACACCTCGCGATGACCGTAGGCCGTCGGCACTGAGTAGTCGTTGAGCCGGTAACGCACCAGCGACAGCGAAGAGACGCCCGTGGCGACCTTCTCGCAGGCATCGTAAGGCGCAGGCAACGGCCTCTGGAAGGCGGCCAGATCGCGCTCCAGCCGTTCGCCGATCGTCCCATCACGGCCACGCAAACGGTCAGCCATGCGACGGCGGCAGCATTCCAGCAGATAGGCGTTCAAAGCCTCGAAGCTCTCGAACACCGGGATTGGTACGAGGAAGTTCCGGCGCGCATAGCCGACGAGCCCTTCGACTTTACCCTTGTCGTTGCCCTTGCCAGGCCGGCCAAACCGATCCTCGAACAGGTAGTGCGATTGCAGCTCGGTGAACACGCGCGTGCGTTGCCGCTTGCCGTCACCGAGAATGCGGGCCACCGCGATCTTGGTGTTGTCATACAGGATCGACTGCGGGACGCCGCCGAAGAATGCGAATGCCCGAACGTGGCCATCGCAGAAGGCTTCCGTCGTCTCGGCCGGATAGCCCACCACGAAGCAGGCGTCCGAATGCGGCAAATCAAAAGCGAAGAAGTGGATCTTGCGCTCTACGCCACCAATGATGCCGATGGCTTCACCAAAATCGGCCTGAGCATGCCCCGGCGGATGCACCAGCGGTACGAACATCTCCTGCGTCCGTTGCCGCCAACCCGCCACGTAATCCTTCACAATCGTGATGCCGCCTGTGAAGCCGTACTCGTCCCAAAGCCGCTCGAAGACCCGCTTCGCCGTATGCCGCTGCTTCTTCGGTCGCAACTTGTCGTCCCGAAGAATGCTGTCAATCAATGCAATAAATGGATCGAGCTTCGGCCTCGCCGGCGGCTTCTTGCGCACATAACCCGGCGGCACCGAGAACCTTACCATCTTGGCAACTGTACGAGGATCAAGCCCAAACCGTCGGGCCGTCGCCCGCTCACTCAGCCCCTCAATCCGAACCGCATGCCGAACCTTTAAATAGTCGTCCACGTTCTTCATCCCCCGCCCTCCGCCGAATCAAGGCAAAAAGGCTATCCGCTGCCGGATTTTTACTCCGGCGCGACCGGGAACCCGGCCGCTTCAGTGAGGGATTATTGCTCCGGCGCTTACAACCTGCTGTTCGCGACTATCTAAAACTTGGGCTGATTACTAGCACACAGCTCGCAGAGAGATTCCCGGATTCTCACTCCCTTGGCT
>CAIMEA010000052.1 GCA_903839845.1 uncultured Hyphomicrobiales bacterium | reverse complement strand
GGGCGCCGAATTGATGTCGAGCAGATTGCTCAGCAGAACGACCGGCACGAATTCGCCGCGCAACTGCAACATGCCATGCGTACCGATAAGGTTACTGATCTCGTTGGCTTGCGGCCGCAGGCATTCGACGATCGCCGACAGCGGCATGACATAAGTCTGCTGGCCGACCTTGATAACCATGCCGTCCATGACCGCCAAAGTCAGCGGCAGCGCCAGCTGGATGGTCATGCCGCGGCCGCGCACCGATTTGAGCGAGATGCGGCCGCCGAGGTCCTGAATATTCGAGCGAACGACGTCCATGCCGACGCCGCGGCCGGAAATGTCGGATACCGTCTCGGCGGTGGAGAAGCCGGGCAACATGATAAGGTTACCGATTTCATCTTCGCTGAGTTGAACATCCGGGCCGACCAGGCCCTTCTCCTTGGCGATCTTGAGCACGCGCTCCGAATTGATGCCGGCGCCGTCGTCCTTGATCTCGATGACGATGCGGCCGCCGCGATGTTCAGCCGACAGGCGGATCACGCCTTCTTCGTTCTTTCCAGCGGCGGCGCGAACCGCCGGCGTTTCGATGCCATGGTCGACCGAATTGCGGATGATATGAGTGAGCGGATCGCCGAGGCGTTCGATGATCGAACGATCGACCTCGGTGGTTTCACCGGCCATTTCCAGGCGAACCTTCTTGTGGGTCTTGGTCGCCAGTTCGCGCACCAGGCGCGGCATGCGCTGGAACACCGAGCCGACCGGCTGGGCGCGCATCGACATGACGCTGTCTTTCAACTCGCGCGTATGATGCACGACCTCTTCGAGGATCTGAATGAGGCGGCCGCTGGTTGCCTCCGGCAAATCCTGCACGATCTGGCCGAGCATCGCCTGCGAGATCACCAGTTCGCCGACCATGTTGACGACGCGATCGATGCGCTCGAGCTCGATGCGCGTGGTGGTCGCGGCTGGCTTGGTGCGGCCGCCGCCGCCATCGGCGGATTCGGCGGCAGGCGCAGCGACGGCAACCGGCTTGGCAACCGGCGGCGCGTTCACAGGCGCGGCGGCCGCCAACGGGGCATCCTCGGTCGAGACGGTCGGCAGCACGGCCGGCGTCACGTTGACGACCTCGAGGTCGCAATCGCCAACGACAAATTCAAACACTTCATCGATCTGCGCGCGGGTCGCCGCGGTTTCCAGGGTCCCCTTCCACCAGAAATAGGGATAGTCGGCTTCCATCTCGGACAGGGCCGGCAAAAGACCGGTTTCGCAAACGAGTTCTAGTTCGCCGAGCTTGCGCAGTTCACGCAGCAGATAGAGCGGCTCGTTGGCCTTCTTCAGCATCTCCGGCTTCGGCTTGAAGGTGATGGTGAAGCGGTTCAATCCGTTGCCCAAAGGCGCGGCGACGTCGGCCGGCGCGTCGTCGGGCGC
Source organism: uncultured Hyphomicrobiales bacterium (assembly GCA_903839845.1). Lineage (GTDB taxonomy): Bacteria > Pseudomonadota > Alphaproteobacteria > Rhizobiales > Xanthobacteraceae > Pseudolabrys. Next base: position 1,351 of record CAIMEA010000052.1, on the reverse strand, counting down.
GTCCATATCGACGCACACCGGCACGAAATCCAGGCCGTCGAATTCGGCGGGCGCCGGACCATCGCCGTCGCCGCCACCGGCGCCGCCCTGTTCTATGATCTGTTCGAGCGCGGCGCGGCATTCGCCGCCGAAACCGGGCGCGGCGGCCTGACCCGAGCGCGACATCGACACCAGATCGGTCAGCACGTCGCTCGCGGTCAACAGCACGTCAAGATTTTCCGATGTCGCGGTCAGGCTGCCATTACGCAGACCGTCCAGCACCGTTTCGAAGACATGCGCGAAGCCGACCAACTGCTCGAAGCCGAAGATGCCGGCGCCGCCTTTGACCGAATGGACGCCGCGGAAAACGGCGTTGATCGTTTCGTCATTGCCCTGCCCGGACCGAATATCGGTCAGGCCGAGTTCGATCTGCTGCATAGCTTCGTCGCATTCGTCGAAGAATGTCTTTTTCAGATCGTCGAGACTTGCCATGAGCTTGCGCCTTTAAATAGTTTCGTAGCCTTAAGGGGCGACTTTACGCACCGTCGCCACCAGACGCTCGGGATCGAATGGCTTGACCATCCATCCGGTCGCACCGGCGTCGCGCGCGAGATTCTTCTTGTCGGTGTCGCTTTCGGTGGTCAGCACCAGGATCGGCGTCGACTTGTGGGCCGGATCGCGGCGGAGACTGCGGATGACTTCGTAGCCGTCCATACGGGGCATGTTGATGTCGGTGATGATGACGTCGATCGGCGCCGTTTCCTTGCCGAGCACGTCGAGTCCGTCCTGACCGTCAACGGCCTGGATGACGTCGAAGCCCGCCTCGGCGAGCGTCAACATGAGCATATCGCGCATCGTCTTCGAATCGTCGATTGTAAGAATTCGCTTACTCATGACATTCTCGCTGGTGGTTTGAAGTTCAGTTTCGGTCGATGGTTCCGACTCGTCGCCATCGGCGTCGATGTCGGTATTGGCGCCGGGGTCGCCGGTCGCATCGTTGGCGCTCGATTCGCTGTGGTCGATGTACTGCATCCAATTGAGACCGAAGTCCTCGAACGCGGCGGCGAAGGCCGCCGACGGGTTCCTGATTTTGATCGCATCGCCGCTGCGGATCGCCGCCATGACGACTTGCACGCAGGGCAGCGTCAGGACCTTGACCTCGGACGCATCCAGGCGCAGCGGCGCGTCGCCGACGACGGCTTTGCGAACCTGTTCGAGAAAGGCTTCCGACGCCGCGATATCGAGCGTCTCGGGCAGTTGCAATGTGGAAATCTCGACAGTGCCGTTCATCGGTGGAACCTGCTTGCTGGAATGTGCGAGGGCTGCGTCACGATCTACCTGCCCTTGCCGGCGCGCGCGGGCGCCGCGTGCG
>CAIMEA010000051.1 GCA_903839845.1 uncultured Hyphomicrobiales bacterium | reverse complement strand
GCATCTTCAATCACATCTGCTGAGACAGAGGCAATCCCCAGAAAGAGCCATGTGAGTATTGTAGCAATCTGTGAGAATTCACGCATACGAATCATCTCCCCCCGACTTTCTGACAGCTGGAGTATAAGCGTAGTTCCGCACCACTTCTCAGAGAAAAGCGCCGAATATGATCTAGACAAAAATAAGACGCATGCTCGAAAATTTTCTTCTGTAGTGCCGTCCTCGTTTCTATCCTGTAAAAACAGAAACTTTTTTCCGCGTAGGCAGCCTTATTGACCGGCATTCTCCATATGGCATGCCGATATGAGGCCAAGTCTGCTCCAACGGCTGGATTTTGGCAAGCTTGGGCCGATACCGCCTGCCTGCGCCCACGGTGCGGACGCGCTGCCGGATTGCCGAGCGTGAAAATTCCCGAAGTTCCTGTCATCGAGACACACCTTTCCCGTCGTTTTCAATCAGACGCACGACACCCAAACGGACTATGCAGTTGACGTGATGGGCAGTGGCCGTAGTTCCGCAATCATCTGCAGAATGTCGGCGAAGAGGTTGCGCGGTATGGCAACCTCGGCCATCTGGAAGGCGACGTAGCGCGCGTGGCCGACGACCTTCGCGCCGATCTTGATCAGTTTTTCGCGCAGCGTCGTCATCGACCAATCCCTGATCGGCTCCGGCGTCGCCAGAGTGCGCAGGAAGTTGCCGAGGTTGTAGGCCAGCGCATGAAGGTGAAGGCGAACCGCATTGGCGGCGAAGGAACGGCAGGAAAGCCGCGTCCATTTGATAGCGCCTTTGCCCTCTTTGATCCATTGCTCGCACGTGCCACGCTTGTTGTAGAAGGCGACGACATTTTCCGACGGCCGCGCCATGTTGGTGACGATGAAGCCAACGCGCGGATAAAGCTCGCCCGGATGCCATTCAACCTTCGCGACGACCCGGCGGGGTTTCGACCAGCTTCCGGCCTGATAGGTGAAGTTCGCATATGACCGGCGCACGTCATTGGACGGACGACCCACGGAGCGTTTGAGCAGGTAGCCGATGCGCTCCTGTAAGACCCGGTTCTTCGGAAGCCGGATGGCGTATTTGATCCCTTCGGCTTCGAGAAATTCGTAGACATCTGGATTGGCGAAGCCCGCGTCGGCGCGAAAATAAATGCGCGAGACTTTTCCATGATAGCGCGCCACGACGGGCTTCAATACGTCGCTCCAGCCGTCGGCGCTGTGGACGTTGCCGGGACGAAGCGCGCAGCGTTCCAGATCGCCGAACTGATTGAACACGAACAGCGGATGATAGCAGGTACAGTCGTAGTGCCCATTCCAGACGCTGTTCTCCTGTTCGCCATGCGTGGGGCTGACGCTCGAATCCATGTCGAGCAAAATACCCCTGGGCGGACGCCGGGCGTGAACGCGGTCGATCCACTGGCCCGAAAGGTCGGCGAGCGCCGAAAGGTTTTTGTCCGCTGTCAGCCACTTCGTCTCGAAGCGCCCCATCTGGCTTGGCGAGGCCGCGCTCCCATGGGTTGCTTTCCCGCCGACAATCCAGCGCATCGCCGGATCATGGCGCAGCCGCTCGGCGTCATTCACGTCCTCATAGCCGGCCAGCCTTCCGAACACGGACTGCCGCAACATTCCCACCAGCGCATGGCGGCCATTCCTGCCAGTGCGGGCATCGCCGAGAACTTCGGCCGCCATCGCGGAAAGACCGAGCGCGTCGTCGAGTTCCCGATATGCGAGCAATCCGGCGTCCGAGGTCACCACCGATCCGCGGAACTGAAGCAGCAAGCGGCGGTCGAAATCGACCCTGAGAGACCCATCGTTCGATTCACCCGCCGGGTGTGTCATCAGGGAGCCCTCAAAATGCGAAGAAGCGCCTGCAAAATATAGCTGAATCGCATCTCCAACGCATCAAATTATTGCGTCATCCGGCGAATGCGGGATTACATGCCGACTACGAGACCGATTAATACCAACTGCTCTATGATTGGCCAGATGGTCAACTGCCAGACGATGTGATGCGACCCTTCGTTCTCAACATTGCCTCCACGACTTTTGCAACATCCGACACGAACACATCTAACTCATCTGACGAGTAATCGACCGGCGTATAGACATCCTCTTGAG
>CAIMEA010000050.1 GCA_903839845.1 uncultured Hyphomicrobiales bacterium | reverse complement strand
GGCAACCATCTTTTCAAAGGCCTGCTTCCAGGTTTCGGCCTGCTTGCCGACCTCGGCCATTTTCTGCTTGCGCGCAGGATTGGTGAGCGCCGCCTCGGCGGCCTGGATCGATTCGGCCAGCGTCACAAGTCCCTTCCTTGCCCCATCGAGAAAGACCTGCTCGCCGGCAAGGCCATACTCGCGCGCCTGCCAGCGCACGAACAGGAAGTTCTGATCCACGGCGGCCGCACGGCCGCTGTTTGCCGATTGTCGCGCGAAGGTTCGGAAGCCGCCATCGATCTTGTCGAAGGCCAGATAGGCGCTCGCCGATATCACCGCAGTAATGGCAAGCACGCAGGCGAAGCCGACAGCGATCTTGGTCGCGATCTTGCGGTTGGTAAAGAGGCCGGTCAGACCGTTGCTTTGAGCTGCTTCGTAAGACATGATCCCGATCCTTGTCGATTAATTCGATTGAATGATTAAGCGATTGTTGCGGCTCTGTACCGGCCGCGCATTGTTCGGAAACAACTGGGCAAACTGTTTGATCTGCTCGGCCGACGCTTCGATCGGCTCTCTGAACACCGTCCAGGTCAGGCCTTCCGAACACGGCGGCGTCGTCAGCGAGCCCATGTAGCGAAAGTAACCCGGCGACTTCGGCAACAGGCCGGCCGGATCGATCGATCCGGCGACGCGCTGTTCCGGACCTTCGGTTTTCGGCATGGCATCGAAGATCGATTGCAAGGCCGCGTTCCTGGCTCCCGGCGTGACGAACACGCCGACGACCGCCAGATTGCCGGCGCTCGACTTATGGACGAAGTGGCATTCCAGATCGAAAGGTTTGCCGGCCAGCAGATGCTCGCTCGGATGATGGAAGTGAAACTGCAGCAGCTCGTATTTGGCGCCGCCGATCGTGCAAGATGAACCGCCGTCGGCATTCACCTGGATGGTATGGCCGTTATTGAGGATGCGCAGCGGCAGCGGCTTGTAGTTCAGGGCGATGGCGCCCGTTTCGCCGTTGATGGCGTTGCCGAGATCGACCGGCGTCTGTTCGAGACCGAGCTGGCAGACCTTGAAGTCCGGCTGCAGTTCGCCCCAATGTTCAGCGCCGGTATTGCCGGCGTAACTCCAGTGCGGCGATGCGGTCGCCGTCCCGGCGGAATGCGCCGGCTCGGAGGCGCCGACGGAGCGTGCCGCCAGACAGCAGACGCAGCCCAAAGTCGCGGTTCGCAGAAAATGGCGTCGATTGAGGGTCATGGATCTCATCTCTCAAGTGATTCAAAGGGAATCGATGGATTGCCGCGCCAATGTCGGGCGCGACAGGACACGTTTACACGGCTACGATTCGGCCGCGCCGTTAGGCGCCCCGAGCAGATTGGGCAGGTCGATCAGCGCGATCATGGTATTGTCGTGGGTCGCGAGCCCGGCCAGGAAATCGGTGGTCTCGCCCGGCGCGGTGCGCGGCACTTTCTGAATTTGCGAGGCATCGACCGAGACGATGTCGAGCACGCGGTCGCCGATCAGGCCGACCTGACGGCCGCCGATCTGGACGATGATGACAATGTGCAACGGGGTGGTTTCGGTCAGGCCCTGGCCGAAGCGGCAGCGCAGGTCGACGATCGGCACGATCGAGCCGCGCAGGTTCAGGACGCCGCGCACATGCTTCGGTTGCTTCGGCAGATAGGTAATGTCGGTCCAGCCCTTGATCTCACGCACCGCCATGATGTCAACGCCGTACTGGTCGTTGCCGATGGCGAAACTGATGAACTGAGTCTGCGCGGGCACGGCTTGCGCGGCGGCCGATTCAGTCCAGCTATTCGGATTGATCAAAGCCTGCGCGGTATCGGGGGAAGCGGCGTTTTGAATCATGATTTGCAAATTTCCTGAAAAGCCGGTCAATCCACAGCCACTCGACGGAGTATGCGTTTACCTATCGCTAAAGGTGATACCGTGACGTCGTAATGATCTGCTTTAAAAAGCAGGCGATCCAAGTTGGTAATATAGTTTATGGAATGGATGCCGCCGGCATCCGAACGCGCTGGCGCGATGGGCCGCAGCAACGATAAAATTATTCAATGAACGAGAAACGGCGCCACGATCATGGCGCCCCTATGACTACCCCGGCGCCGCCGCGAACGGCTCAGCGTTAAGCGACGCGCAATCCAGCCGCCGCGCGGCGGGACGGAGCCGCATTTTCCGACGGCCGCGGAACCTCGGCAGCGTCATGTTCGTAACCACCGGCGGCGCGGCCGCGCAGGCGGAAACTCGCCACCCGCTGATCCATTGAGCGCGCCTGGTTCTCGAGCGTCTTGGCAGTGGCGGCGTTTTCTTCCACCAGCGCCGAGTTCTGCTGTGTGGTTTCGTCCATATGCGTCAGCGCCTTGTTGATTTCCTCGATGCCGGCCGACTGGTCGTTGCTGGCATTGGCGATTTCGCTGACGATCGACGTCACTTTCTGAATCGAAGCGACAATCTCGTTCAGCGACAGGCCGGCGCGGTTGACGAGCTCGACGCCGTCTTTGACCTGCGCGTTTGAATTATTGATGAGATTGGTGATGTCCTTGGCCGCCTGCTCGGACCGCTGTGCCAGGCTGCGTACTTCCGCCGCGACCACGGCAAAGCCACGGCCGGCTTCGCCGGCGCGCGCCGCCTCGACCGCGGCATTGAGCGCGAGCAAATTGGTCTGGCGCGCGATCTCATCGATGACGCCGATGATATCGGAAATCTTGCGCGAAGACTCTTCGATTTTCGCCATGGCGCTGACCGCCTGGCTGACCACGGCGCCGCCGCGTTCGGCGACGGCATTGGTCTCGTTGGTAAAGTCGTTGGCCTGACGGGCGTTCTCGGCGTTCCGGCGGACCGTGCCGGCGATCTGCACCATCGACGCCGATGTTTCCTCCAGGCTTGCCGCCTGCTCCTCGGTGCTTTGCGATAGATCGGTAGTGCTGGTCGATATCTCGGCCGACGCACTCGACACTTCGCTGGCGGATATCTTGATATCGCCGATGGTCGAGCCGACCTTGTCGACCACCATGTCGATGGCCGCCGATATCTGGCCGATCTCGTCCTTGCGGCCGCGCGCCGGCAGCGAGATGTTGAAGTCGCCATCGGCGAGCTTGCGCAGCTCGGGCACCAGATCGACGATCGGCTTGGAAATGCCGCGACCGACCAGGACGGATATCAGCAACCCGACCACGACCGAGACCAGCAGAATGCCGATCAGCAGGGACTTTTGCCGATCATGGCGCATATCGTTGACGGCAATCTGCCGGTCACGCATTTCCTTACTGGAACCGTTGAGGTCGTCGGTTATCTTGTCGATCGACTCGAAGCTGCGGGTCGCGCCCATCATCAAGGTCAGCGCGGTACCGGCATCGCCGTCGGCCATGTCGATGACGCCCTTGGCCTGCTTGATATATTTCGCCACGGCCGCTTTCAGCGGATCGATATTCTTGCCTCCGGCGCCGCCCTCGGCGACCGCGTCCTGAAAAGCCGTCAGCTTGGTCGCCATCTCCCCGAGCGACTTGGTCGCGATGTTGGAGAGCGTCTTGATCTTGCCCTGGTCGGTCTCGTTGGCAGCAGTCGCCATCAGCCGATAAAGATGGACCTGCGAGGTCCAGGCGGCGTTGGTAAACTCGGCAACCGTCTCAGCCTGACGGATCGGCCCGACGATCAGCGCATTGACCGATGCCTGACTGACGGCCTGATCGTGCAGGGCGAAGCTGCCAACACCGACCAACACCAGAATCATGATTCCCGGCGCGATCAGAACTTTGTTGCGCAGCCGAAGATTGGCGAACCAGGAAAGCATAATGCGTCGTCCCACTCGGTAGAAAATTACCACCCCGGCAGATGCAAAACAGGGCCGCGTGAGCGACCCTGTCTTTAGTTCTTATTGCGCGTAGACGCCGGCGCAGACCGCGGTGTCTGCCAGCGGATGGCAGAACATCTGCTTGGGCTCGATCTTTTTCGATACCGGGTTGACGAACTTGTAGTCCTGCCAGAAGTCGGCCTTCTTGGCGGCGAGTTCGATGCGTTCCTTGACGTAGTATTTGCCGTCGACGTCCTGAGCGTCCATCATGTCCTTGCCGACCAGCTTGACGTTGGCGCCATGCGCCAGCACCGTGCCGTTCAGGCCATAGACGACGACATACAGATCGCGATCGATGAAGGCCGGGCTCTTAGCCGTAAATTCGGCATAGGCCTTTTCCGCGCCATTGGCCTGGACGAAGGCGACGGCCTTGGCGACCATTGCCTTGGCTTCATCCTTGGTGGCGAATTCACCGGCGAAGGCCGGCATACCCGCGCTCACCAGCAGCGCCATTGCCGCGACTGTTTTGAGATGCGTCATTCCATTGCTCCTTTGTTGATTCGGGTGTTCTTCCCGTTGCCGGCGCTGCGCCGACCCAATCAATGGCCCGCGGTCGCGCCATTTGGCAGCGCCGCGTCGCCGATGCTGTCGATCGCCAACAGGCCGGGCAGATCGATCAGCGCGATCATGCTGTTGTCGTGCGTCACCAGGCCGGCGAGAAAGTCGGTGGCGGCGCCGGCGGAGGCGCGCGGCACCTTTTGAATCTGGTCGGCTTCAACGGACACAATGTCGAGGACGCGATCGCCAATCAGGCCGATCTGACGCCCTTCGATCTGCACGATGATCATGATGTGCAGCGGCGAGGTCGTGGTCAGGCCCTGCCCGAACCGGCAGCGCAGATCCATGATCGGCACGATGGCGCCGCGAAGATTGAGCACGCCGCGCACATAAGCGGGCTGCTTGGGCAGATGGGTGATGTCGACCCAGCCCTTGATCTCGCGCACCGCCATGATGTCGACGCCGTATTGTTCGTCGCCGATGGCAAAACTGATGAACTGAACCGATGGCGCCACATTGGCGGCCGCGCTGCTCTCATAAGCGCCGCTGACCGGCGGAGCCGCGCCGACATTGTCCGAAACTGCGACCTGGTTCATGAAATGATTACCCGCCTTGTACGGTCGATTTCGATTGCGCGCGGCGCGCAATACAAGCTCAACCTGAGCGAACCTCCCTGATAAATTCAGTATTAAAAGGAGTAACGGACAGCCGTGATAATTTCGTTTATCAGCACGTTGATCTGTGCATTCAATTCAGAATAACAATCTTGATTATGATTTTCGTCGCAGGCGGATGACGAATGTCAATTTGGCACTGCCGGCCATGAATGCGAACAAGCCGCCTACGCTTTTGGCGTGGCGGCTTGTCTGTTCAAACGCGGCCGAAGAAATTGCCGGCGTTAAAACTCTTTCCAGTCGTTGTCGGCTTTGACCGCGGTGGCGAGTGCGGTCTGCATCCCGCGTGCACCGCTTTGGGCGCCAGCGGCGGCGGCCCGTTTCGGCGCCGCGACCGGTTGCGGCCGCGATTTGGCGGCTGGGCCGCGCGATGGCGGCGCAGCGACAGGACGCGGCGCCGGCCGTTCCTCCTGCTCGCGGGCCCGCGAAGTCGACGGCGCACGATAGTCGGACCCGTTGTCGATCTGGAAGTACGCGACCTGCTCGTCCATCGCCTTGGCCTGGTGTTCGAGCGTCTTGGCGGTGGCGGCATTCTCCTCGACCAGGGCCGAGTTCTGCTGCGTCACCTCGTCCATTTGCGTGAGCGCCTTGTTGATCTGGTCGATTCCCGTCGCCTGTTCGATCGAGGCATTGGCGATGTCGCCGACGATAGCCGCGACGCCCTTGATCGATTCGACGATTTCGGTGAGCGAGGCGCCGGCCCGGTTGACCAGTTCGACGCCATCCTTCACCTGACCGTTCGAATTTGTGATCAGGTCCTTGATGTCTTTCGCCGCCTGCGACGAACGTTGCGCCAGGCTGCGCACTTCCGAGGCGACAACCGCGAAGCCGCGACCGGCTTCGCCGGCGCGCGCGGCTTCGACCGCCGCGTTGAGCGCCAGCAAGTTGGTCTGCCGGGCGATTTCGTCGATGACGCCGATGATGTCGGAAATCTTGCGCGAAGAATCCTCGATCTTGGCCATGGCTTCCACCGCCTTGGCGACGACCTGACCGCCACGATCGGCGACATCGCGCGTCGCCGTGGCCGACTGGCTGGCCTGCTGGGCGTTCTCGGCGTTCTTACGCACCGTCGCGGACAATTCTTCCATCGCGGCGGAGGTCTCTTCCAGACTCGCCGCCTGCTCCTCCGTGCGCTGCGACAAATCGGTGGTCGCGGTGGAAATCTCAGCTGAGGCGTTGGTCACTTCACGGCCGGACGCCTTGATCTCGCCGATAGTCGCGCTCACCCTGGACGCCATCTCGGCAACAGCTCCGGCGATCTGGCCGACCTCGTCCTTGCGGCCGAGACCGGGAACACGGACGTTGAAATCGCCTTGCGCGAGCTTTTCCAGCTCCGGCACTAACGCGACAATTGGCCGTGAGATGACGCGGCCGATCAGCCAGGCCAGAACCGCGCCGATGACGAGGCCGCCGATAGCCAAAATCACGATGAAATTGCCGGTGCTACCCATGACATCGCGCGTCGTGGCGACAGTTCGTTGGTTGTTTTCCAGAATCCCTTGTTTGAGAACGTCCAGCTGCCCACCGATTTGTTCGGCGGTTTTCGTCACAGCACTTTCGAGGGCGCGCTGCTCATCGAAGGCTCGCTTGTTCGTCAGGAAAGCGGAGCGGTATTGGTCGAAAGCGGATCTGACTTCGTCATAGACCTTGCGGTTATCGGCCTTGATGGCCGTCTCGAGGCCGGCGACGAATTTGGCGGTTTCGCCATAATATTTTTCGACCAGATCGCCGGATTCCTTGTCATGACGCGTATTGAATTTGATCGAGTTCATACGCAATTGACTGAACAAGTCATTGCCCTCGTTCGCCAGCGCAACCACCGCGAGATCGCCGTCTTTGGCTGCGGCATCCCTCAGCTTTATCAGACCTGCCCGCAACTTGTCGCCGGATGGCGACAGCACCTGCGCGGTGAGAGCGCTCTGTGCGTCTTTAAGTTCGACAATTTTGGGGAAGGTCTTGGCGTAACTTTCAAACTGCGCCGCTATTTCCTGCGCGACCTTCTTGCGCGTCGGGTTCAGGATGTCATTCACCAAGGCCTGAATCGAAATGTCCGCAGCGACGATGGCGGCCTTGACCTTGTCGCGCGCGGCCGCGCTGCCAAATTGCGAATAGCTATCGACTGCCGTGCCGAGCTTACCGATATTGCGATCGAGTTCGGTGGCCATGCGCAGGTTTGTCGCTGAACGAACGACAAGATCGAGCCCGCTCTCGGCCTTGCCGAACGACATATAGGCGCCGACCGAAATCACCGCCGTGACCGCGAGCACGCAGGCGAAGCCGATTGTGATCTTGGTGCTGATTTTGCGATCGACAAATAGACCAGCAAGACCTGATGATGAGGTGTTCGTTGCCTGCCCGCTTCCCGCCATTTGCATGTCCCAATTCGTGTCTGTCTGAGACGGCATGAAGCCGATCCGGCTCCGCCGCATGAGAATCGCTCCGCGCGACCGATCCGCCCGGCATCGATGGCTCGCTGCTTATGCGCTGGAGCCGCTCTCGACGAACGATCTCGGTCGTCTCAACAACTAATAGGTATTGTTAAGTTTTGGCTCTAAATCGCCGCCAAATTAAATTGTCGGGATGGAATGATAAACTGGATTAAGAATGATGCACCGCGCCCGCTTGCGCGCGCAGGCGGAGAAAATACCGTAAGTGAAAAGGGGCGTAACGGCTGGCCGTGAACCGGCCGCCAGCGACAGGTTTATTCCCGCCGCGTCTCGAGCCAGCGCTTGAGATAGACCAGCGCCAGCGCGCGCTCGTCCTCGGTCGACTGCCGGTAGGCGCTGTCGTACAGCTTTTCGACCCAGGCCTGGTCGGTGGTGCGCGCCGAATCCTTGGCGAGCGTCAGCCACATCAGACCGCGCGCGGCCTGGCGCGGCACATGATCGCCGGCAAACAGCATGGCGCCCAGCATCGCCTGCGCCTGACACTGGCCCTTCTGCGCCGACAGGCCGAACCAGCGCAACGCCGTGCGCGGGTCCTGCGGCGCGCCGGTGCCGCTGAGATAGAGCTTGGCCAGATAATATTGTGCGTCGGGATCGCGGAAATAGGACGCGGCGTAATCGAACATCGCCCGCGCCCGTTCGGGATCGGCCTTGACGCGCGTGTTCGGAATGCCTTCGAGATAATAGTGGCCGAGCGCGACGAAAGCGTTGGAGACGAAGCGGGCTTGCGGTGCGTCCGGATTATCCTCGGCATGGCGATCGGCGATGCCGCGGAAGTAATCGAAGGCTTTGAGATCGTCCTGGGCGACGCCATCGCCGGCCGCGTACATGCGGCCGAGCTTCCACTGCGCCAGCGCATGGCCGTTTTCGGCGGCGTATTCGAGCGAGCGCAGGCCCTTGTTCTTCTCGCCGGACTTGAGCCATTGCGCGCCCGAGCGGAACGCCTCCATCGGCGTGAGCACCGGGGCCGATGCCATCGCGTCTTCCGATTTGGAACCATCAAAAGCCAAAGACGGCGTGGCGAACAGCGCCACACCGATGGCAAACGCCGGCGTGGCCAGGAAGGCCACGCCGTTCAACGCCATACGCAAAAAGGACTCAGGTGTCCGCATAACAGTGTTTCTCTGCCGCGCCGCCCGGATGGGTCACCGCGCCGTCGACGGCCGGACCCACCTGCTGCGCGTATTTCCAAAGATAGCCCGACGTCACGTCGCTTTCGCGCGGTTTCCACTGTGCCTTGCGCTTGGCGAATTCGTCGTCGGAAATCTGAACGTCGATCGTCCCGTTGACGGCGTCGATGGCGATGATGTCGCCGTCCTTGACCAGACCGATCGGGCCGCCGACCGCCGCTTCCGGGCCGACATGACCGATGCAGAAGCCGCGGGTGGCGCCGGAGAAGCGGCCGTCGGTGATCAACGCGACCTTGTCGCCCATGCCCTGGCCATAGAGAGCGGCCGTGGTCGACAGCATTTCGCGCATGCCGGGACCGCCGCGCGGTCCTTCGTAGCGGATGACGAGAACCTCGCCTTCCTTGTAAGCCTTCTTACGCACGGCCTCGAAACAGGCTTCCTCGCCGTCGAAACAGCGCGCCGGTCCGGTGAATTTCTGGTTGGCCATGCCGGCGACCTTCACGATGGCGCCATCCGGCGCGAGGTTGCCTTTCAGGCCGACGACGCCGCCGGTCTTGGTCAAGGGCTCGGCGGCCGAGCGCACGACATCCTGGTCCGGATTCCATTTCACGGACTTCAGATTCTCGGCAATCGTGCGTCCCGTCACCGTCATGCAATCACCGTGCAGATAGCCATGGTCGAGCAGCGTCTTCATCAGAAGCGGAATGCCGCCAACCTCGAACATATCCTTGGCGACATAACGGCCACCCGGCTTCAAATCTGCGACATACGGTGTCTTTTTGAAGATCTCGGCGACGTCGAACAGATTGAACTCGATGCCGCATTCATTGGCGATCGCCGGCAGATGCAGCGCGGCGTTGGTCGAGCCGCCCGAGGCGGCGACAACCGCGGCGGCGTTTTCCAGCGCCTTGCGGGTGACGATGTCGCGCGGGCGGATGTTCTTGGCGATCAGTTCCATGATCTTCTCGCCGGCCAGCATGCAGAACTTGTCGCGCAGCTCGTAAGGCGCGGGCGCGCCGGCCGAATAGGGCAAGGCAAGGCCGATGGCTTCCGACACGGTCGCCATCGTGTTGGCGGTGAACTGGGCGCCGCAGGCGCCGGCTGACGGACAGGCAACCTGTTCCATCTCGTCGAGGTCTTCGTCGGAGAGAGCGCCGACCGAATTGCGGCCGACCGCCTCGAACATGTCCTGAACGGTGATCTGCTTGCCGCGGAACGTGCCGGGCAGGATCGAGCCGCCATAGATGAAGATCGACGGCACGTTGAGCCGCACCATCGCCATCATCATGCCCGGCAGCGACTTGTCGCAGCCGGCCAGTCCAACAATGGCGTCATAGGCATGGCCACGCATGGTCAGCTCGACCGAGTCGGCAATGACCTCGCGCGACGGCAGCGAGGCGTACATGCCGGCATGGCCCATGGCGATGCCGTCGGTGACGCTGATGGTGCAGAATTCGCGCGGCGTTCCGTTGGCCGAGGCGACACCTTTTTTCACGGCCTGCGCCTGGCGCATCAGCGAAATGTTGCAGGGGGCGGCTTCGTTCCAGCAGGAGGCAACGCCGACGAAGGGCTGATGGATCTGCTCTTTGGTCAGGCCCATCGCATAATAATAGGAGCGGTGCGGCGCGCGTGACGGGCCTTCGGTCACGTGGCGGCTTGGCAGCCGGGATTTAAGATCGGTCTTTGCGTCCATCGTACTCTTGGGCCCCCCGCCCTATTCCCGGCGCCGTTCGAAAAACCCGGCCGGCTTGTTAAAAAGCGAAGGCCGCCCGATTCCCTTAAAAATGCCTCCGGCGGTGACCTTTGGCAAAACGGAAAACCAGAATTCACACAACGGTTTGAGCCGTTGCACGAACTCACTTTGGAAGCCTTCGATGTCGGCGCAGGGTATGGCCAAATCGCGGCATGGCGAGCCATGATGCATCTCAATCGCTTAATTGTTCCTCACCTGTTGCGCCGATGTCACAGAGTCGGACCGGGAAATGCCAACGACCGCGCAAGCCCCCGCCAAAATCAGACGCTCGTTCTTCGACCGCTCGGTTCATGAGGTGGCGCCGGAGTTGATCGGGGCGACGCTGACGGTTGATGGCGTCGGGGGCGTGATCGTCGAGGTTGAGGCCTATCACCACACCGACCCGGCCGCGCATTCCTATAACGGCCAGACCGAACGCAACGCGGTCATGTTCGGGCCGCCCGGATACGCTTACGTCTACCGGTCCTACGGCATCCACTGGTGCCTGAATTTCGTCTGCGAGGCGGCAGGCTCGGCCAGCGCCGTGCTGATCCGGGCGCTTGAGCCGACCGAGGGGCTGGCGAAAATGCGGCGGCGGCGCGGCAAGGACCTGCCGGACGTCCGGGCGCTGTGCTCGGGACCGGGCAAACTGGCGCAGGCGCTGGGCGTGACCATCAAGCATAACGGGCTGGCGCTGGACCGGCCGCCTTTCGAGCTGCGGGCGCGAGTGGGGAAGCCCGAGATCATCACCGGCCCAAGGATCGGCATCACCAAGGCGGTCGATGCGCCGTGGCGTTATGGCCTCAAAGGGTCGCGGTTTTTGAGCAAGCCGTTCAAGTAAACGGCACGCAAATTTGGTTGTCATGGCCGGGCTTGGCCCGGCCATCCCGCTTAGGGACGCGGAGCCTAAGCGGGATCACCGGGACAAGCCCAGTGATGACAAGTCAACTAAGGGGGCGTGCCTTACGCCCCCTTCAGCGCCTCCAGCGCGGCGGCGACCTTGACGCGGCGGCCTTCGGCCTCGGCACGCTTTTCCTTCTCGCCGTCGATGATCTCTTCCGGCGCGTTGGCGACGAATTTCTCGTTGCCCAGCTTGGCATCGACGCGCTTGATATCGTCCTCGGCTTTCTTCATTTCCTTGGCGAGACGCGCCCGCTCGGCATCGAGATCGATGACGCCGACCAAAGGCAGCGCCGCGACCTCGCCGCGCACGACAAGCTGCACCGAGCCTTGCGGCGCGGCGGCCGCGGAGGAGATTTCCGACACGCGGGCGAGGCGCTTGATGAACTCCGCCCAGCGCTGCGCGCGCGCCTGCGTTTCCGCAGAGACGCCGGCCAACACCACCGGAATATTGACGCTGACGTTCATCTCCGACTTGATCGAGCGGATCGCGGTGATGAGATCGATCACCCAGCCGATCTCGGCTTCGGCCTTGTCGTCGGCGAGACCGGCAAGATCGGACCATTCCGCCAAGGCCAGCAGCGACGTGCGCTTGGGTCCCTGCTCGGCCGTCACCTTCCACAGTTCTTCGGTGATGAACGGCATGAACGGGTGCAACAGCTTGACGATTTCGTCGAGCGCCCAGGCCGCCATCGCCCGCGTCTCGTCCTTGGCCGGACCATCGGGGCCGGTGAGCAAGGGCTTCGACAATTCGACATACCAGTCGCAATAGACGTTCCAGACAAAGCGATAGGCGGCGCCGGCCGCCTCGCTGAATTTGTAGTCCTCGATTGCCTTGGTCACCTCGGCAACCGCCTTGGCGGTCTCGTGCGCGATCCAACGGTTGAGGGCTTCCTTGGCGGATTTCGGATCGAAGCCCGCGACGCGGGCGGCGCCGTTGAACTCGACGAAGCGCGCCGCGTTCCAAAGTTTCGTTGCGAAGTTGCGGTTGTTCTCGACGTCCTGCGGCCCGAGACGAATATCGTGGCCCGGCTGCACGTTGCGCATCAAAGTAAAGCGCAGCGCGTCGGCGCCGAACTCATCGATGACGCCGAGCGGATCGACGACATTGCCTTTCGACTTCGACATCTTGGCGCCAGACGCATCGCGCACCAGACGGTGGATGTAGATATCGTGGAACGGAATTTCCGGCGCGCCCTTGCCATCCTTCATGAAGTGCAGGCCCATCATCATCATGCGGGCGACCCAGAAGAAGATGATGTCGAAGCCGGTGACCAGCACCGAGGTCGGATAATATTTATCAAGCTCCTTGGTCTTGTCAGGCCAGCCGAGCGTCGAGAACGGCCACAGCGCCGATGAGAACCAGGTATCGAGGACGTCCTCGTCGCGCTTGAGAGCGACCTTCTTGCCGTAATGCTTGTCGGCCTGCGCCTGCGCCTCGGCCTCGTCGGAAGCAACGAACACCTTGTCGTCCGACCCATACCACGCCGGGATTTGGTGGCCCCACCACAGCTGGCGCGAGATGCACCAGGGCTGGATGTTTTCCATCCAGTTGAAATAGGTGGTCTCCCAGTTCTTCGGCACGAAGTTGGTCTTGCCATCGCGCACGGCGGCAATCGCGGGCTTGGCCAGCTCTGCTGCGTTGACGTACCATTGCTCGGTTAAATACGGCTCGATCACCACATTGGAGCGGTCGCCGTGCGGCACGGCATTGGTGATGGTCTCGATCTGATCGATGAGACCGGCCGCTTCGAGATCGGCGATGATGCGCTTGCGCGCCTCGTAACGATCGAGCCCGCGATATTGTGGCGGGACGTGATCATTCATCTTGGCTTCGGGCGTGAACAGATTGATCAAGCCGCCGTTGATCTGCTTCTTGAAATAATCCTTGTCGCGGTGGCGCGACCAGACTTCAAAGTCGTTGAAGTCGTGTGCCGCGGTGATCTTGACCGCACCCGAGCCTTTTTCCGGATCGGGATATTCGTCGGCGATGATCGGGATCAGGCGCTCGGCCAACGGCAGCCGCACGAGTTTGCCTACCAAATGCTTGTAGCGTTCGTCGTCCGGATGCACCGCGACCGCGCCGTCGCCGAGCATGGTCTCGGGCCGCGTCGTCGCGATCGCGATGAAGGTCGATCGGTCTTCCGGGTTGAAGGTCACGCCGTCGAGCGGATAGCGGAAGTGCCACATCTGGCCCTTCGCCTCGACCGGAACGACTTCAAGATCGGAAATCGCCGTCAAAAGCTTGGGATCCCAATTGACTAGCCGCTTGTCTTTATAGATCAGGCCTTCGCGGTAAAGCTCCACAAAAACTTTAAGAACCGCCTTGGACAGGCCCTCGTCCATGGTGAAGCGCTCGCGCGACCAGTCGCATGACGCGCCCAGCCGCTTGAGCTGGTTGACGATGGTGCCGCCCGATTCGGCCTTCCATTCCCACACCCGCTTGAGAAACGCCTCGCGGCCCATTTCCCGGCGCGACGGCAACTGCCGTTCCATCAACTGGCGCTCGACCACCATCTGCGTCGCGATGCCGGCATGATCGGTGCCCGGCTGCCACAGCACGTCCTTGCCGCGCATGCGCTCGAACCGGCACAGCACGTCCTGCAGCGTGTTGTTGAGCGCATGGCCCATATGCAGCGAGCCGGTCACGTTTGGCGGCGGGATGACGATGGAGTAAGCGGGGGCGCCGGCCCGCTCGGGCCGGCCGGCCTTGAAGGCGCCCGCGTCTTCCCAGGCTTGCGCGATGCGGCCTTCGACCTCGGACGGCTGGTAATTCTTGTCGATCATGCGGTTCGCTTATCTATCGTTTTGGTCGTTTTGACGGGCGTGAATGGTGGGGTAGAAAGCCCGCCACGCCACAGAGAGTCAACTTTTGCCGGAAAATCCAGCCCCCCCGCGCGGCAGCGCCACCCGCGCCATCGTCATTTTGGCCTGCGCCGCCTTCGCCGCCCAGGCCATGGTGCGCTCGACCGATTCGCTTCTGCCCCAGATCGCCAACGATTTGCAGACGACGGTGGGCGCCGCCTCGGTCATTGTTACCTTTTACCTGCTGGCGCACGGCTCGGTGCAGCTGATCATCGGCCCGATCGGTGACCGTTTCGGCAAATATCTCTGCGTCAGCATCGCCGCCGCCTTCTCGACCCTGATGGTGATCGCCTGCGGCCTGGCGCCGAATTTGCCGACACTGGTCGCCGCGCGGCTGCTCTGCGGTCTGGCCACCGGCTGGATCATCCCCTTCGCCATGGCCTTCATCGGCGACGTGATCCCCTACGAGCGCCGCCAGCAGGTTCTCGGCACCTTCCTGTCCGGGCAGATCCTCGGCCAGATGTTCGGCCAGTCGGCCGGCGGCGTGCTCGGCGATTATTTCGGCTGGCGCAATGTGTTCTTCATCTTGGCCGCGCTGCTGGCAATCGCCACCGTCGGCCTGTTTTACGAACTGCTGCGCAACCCGGTCACGCATGCGCGCAACGCGCCGGTGCAGCAAGGCCACGGCTTCATCTCGGACTACACCACCGTGCTGCGCTCGCCCTGGGCGCGCATCCTGATCCTGATGGCCTTCGTCGAGAGCGGCGCCATGTTCGGCGCTTTCACCTATGTCGGCGCCGATCTGCATCTGCGCTTCGGTGTCAGTTTCACTTTGGTCGGGCTGTTCGTCGGCTTCTTCGCGGTCGGTGGGCTGATCTACAGCCTGTCGGTGCGCACCATGGTGGCCTGGCTTGGCCAGATCGGCTTGAGTTTCAGCGGCGGGCTGGTGCTGGCGGCGGCTTTCGTCGCGCTCGCCTTCTCACCGCACTACGCGATCGCGCCGCTTGCCATCACCGCCACCGGCCTCGGCTTCTACATGCTGCACAATACGTTGCAGGTGAACGCCACGCAGATGTCGCCGCAGGCACGCGGCACCGCGGTGGCGATATTCTCCTCGGCGCTGTATCTCGGCCAGACTGCGGGCGTTGCCGGCGCCGGATTTATCTTCGACCATTTCACCGCCGTGCCGGTGTTTCTCAGCGCGGCGGCTGTTCTGGCGGGACTGGGCTGGTGGCTGTCGCGCCTGCTCAAAGAGCGCGCGCAAGAAGGAATTTAGCGCGTCGATGACAGCGCGCCGCTTATGTGCGGCCGCGCGACACGCGCTCGATCTCGGCGCGCACGATGCGCTCGACCATGGTCGGCAGATTGTCGTCGAGCCAGCCTTTGAGCATCGGCCGCAGCATTTCCTTGACCAGGTCTTCCAGCGTGCGCGCATTGTTGCCGAGCACAGTGTGCGCCAGCGTGTTGAAGGCGCTGTCGACCGCCGACACGGTCGCGTTCGAGATCAGCCCCTGATAGTCGGACGCAGGCGGCGCCGGCATCGGCCGCGCGATCGGCCCGGTGTCGGGGGCTGAGTCGGTAAAGACCACGTCGGACGCGGCGTCGATGGTGCGGAACGGCGGCGCAGCCGGCGCCGGCGACGGTGTCGCCATGGCTTCGGTCAGATCGAGGACATCCGGCACAGGCGCGGGAGGTGGCGGCGGCGGCGCCACGGCCACCGGCTTCGGCGGCTCGATTTCGGCGAGCATCGCATCGATGTCGCTTTGATTGTTGGCTGCGGGCGGCGCTGGCGGCTTTGGTGGCGGCGGTGGCGCTGGCCGCGCGGCGACGACCGCCGGCTGCGGCTTGGGCGCCGGCGCCGCCGGCTTGGCGGCCTTGCCAGTATCCTCGTCGGCAATGATACGCCGGATGGAGGCTAGGATTTCCTCCATCGAAGGCTCTTGAGCCTTAGCCGGTTGATTCATTGCGCCAAATCCCGAACGCTGCCCCACATCCCAAATCGCGCCTTCAAGCCAAATCACGCCTCAGGTCAAATCACGCCTCAAGTCAATCACGCTACACGACATGGCGTGCGCTGACCGACCGGCGACCAGACGAATCGGCGCGATGCTTCTTTTATACGCTAGAGCGATATGGCTGTGGCAGTTGAAAAGCGCAGGGCGGGCAATGACCTGTGGACACAATACTGCCCGTTTTCGGCCAGATCGGGCGGCCACGCAGCTGCCCGCACGGCAATGCCGCGTCCGCTAGCGGCCGTCCGGCGTGCGCACGCCGGCCCAGCTATCGCGCACTTGCTCGTAATGCGTCTCGGCCTCGTAGACCGGAACCCGCAAGCCCAGGACCGTCGGCGTCAGCCGGCCAACGCCGGACAGCAAGGTATAAGACGCCACCACCCGGTCGCGCTGCGCGGTGACCAAGGAGACGCGCGCATTGACCAAGGCCTGCTGCGCGTTGAGCACGTCGAGCGTAGTGCGCTGGCCGACCCTCGCCTCCTCGCGCACGCCGTTCAACGCGATCTCGGACGCCTGAACCTGCGCCTGGGTCGCTTCGATATTGCCCTTGGCGGCTTCGAGCTGGCCCCAGGCCTGCACGACCACCTGGCGCGCCTGATCGCGCGCCGTGTCGAAATCGATACGGCGCTGACCCAGCGTTTCCTTGGCCTGACGGATCAACGAATATTCCGCGCCACCCTGATAGAGCGGTACGCTGAGCTGTCCGAGAACCGAGGCGTTATAGCTTTCCATGGTGTTGAGCGAGGAAGTCGCCAACCAGTTTTTGGTGTAGTTGCCCTGCAACGACAACGTCGGCAGGAGCGCGCCTTCAGCGACCTTCACCTGCAACTGCGCGACGTCGATATTGTACTGGGCCGTGGTCACCGACGGATGGCTCGTCGTCGCGACGCCAACCGCACCGGCTAAATCGCGCGGCGAGAAGCGATCGACCGGCGTTGCCGCCACGAGTTTTCCAGGATTGGTGCCGATCACCTGACGATAGACCGCACCCGACGTCTTGTAATTGGATTCCGCGGTCAGCACCTGCGAGCGGCCGGACGCGAGGCTCGACTCGGACTGCGCCACGTCCGTGCGTGTCACCTCGCCGACGTTGAAGCGGTCGCGCACCTGACGCAACTGCTCCTGCAGCACCTCGACGTTGCGCTTTTGCAGATCGAAGATCGCGGTATCGCGCAGAAGATTCATGTAAGCGGTGGCGGCGTTGAGCAACACTTGTTGTTCGGTCACGCGCAAGGTCTCGCGCGCCGCTTGCACCTGCGCCTCGGCCTGGCGGGTCTTGTTGGCGGTCTGGAAGCCATTGAAGAGTGTTTGCGTCGCGGTGACGCCGGTCGTGGCCGGCGAGTTATAGCCGCTTTGGGTTGAGTAAGAATTCGGTGTCGTGGTGGTCACTTTGGTCACGGTCGATATCGACTGTTCGCCGCCCGAGGCGGTGACCGTAACGCGCGGCCGGTAGCCGGACAGAGCCTGCGGCACGTTTTCGTCAATCGCACGCACCGCGGCGCGTTGCGAATTCAGCGTCGGGTTATTCTGATAGGCTTGGATCAGGGCCGACTCGAGTGTCTCCGCCCCTGCGGACGCCACCAGCAGCATCAGACAAGCGATCGCCCCGACTGCAAATCCACCAGCCCGAAAGTCCCTAAGACCGCGCATAACGTGACCCAATCCCAACCCAATTCCCAACCAGCATCACGTCGTTAATAGCCAAGATCACACCCCCGCGCGAATCGCCTCGGCGTCCCGCGACGGTATTTGAACCTTAAACGGACCGGAAGGCCGTTAAAACCCCTCAAAAAAATCCATACCTACAAAGCTACCGGTTAGGGTATTTTCGCCACGCTCGGACCAAAGCTGGCCCTAAAACGCGAAAACCGGGGTTTTGGCGAAGCCCGGCAGCGGCGCCGCCGCCGCGTCGAAGATGGCCCGACCGGCCAATTCGGTGCCGCTGCGCCGGTAAAGCATGGCCGAGGCTTGCGGCGCGCCGCCCAGGACGCAGACCAGCCTGCCGCCGTCCTTGAGTTGACGGCGGAAAGCCTCCGGCAGGACCTCAATGGCGCCATCGACAAAGATCGCGTCAAAGGCGCCCCCCCGCTCCCAGCCCTCGGCCAGCGGCCCCTTGGCGACGATTACATTCGGCTGCGATGCCAGCGCCGCGCGCGCCGCCTGGATAAGCGCGTCGTCCTGTTCGAGCGCGACCACCTGCCCGGCAATATGCCCCAGCACCGCGGCGGCATAGCCGGTGGCGCAACCGACCACCAGAACCCGGTCGGTCGGTTCCAGTTCGAGCGCCTGAATGAGCTTGGCCAGCACCACCGGCTTGAGCAGGCAGCGCGTGCCGGCGACCGAGAGCGTCCGATCGAGATAGGCAAGGCCTGCGGCCTCAGGCGGTACGAAGCGCTCGCGCTCGACCGCCTGCATGGCGGAAATGATACGCAGGTCGGTCACATCGGCGGGGCGGACTTGGCCATCCACCATATGACGGCGCGCGGCGGCAAAATCGGTCATCGCTTTCCTCGGCGGATGTGTCGGAAGTGGACACTTTTGTGCGGCAAGCCACCCTAAAAGGCAAGCGAGCCGAAGCCGATATGCGACGTTGTCGACCGCGCTTTCGTCATATATAGGCTGGGCCCAACCACAGCGCCCGAGACGGTAACGGGCGCTATTTACAACGGCCACGTGGCGGAGTGGTTACGCAGAGGACTGCAAATCCTTGCACCCCGGTTCGATTCCGGGCGTGGCCTCCACTCACCTCAAGCTTCGCTGGCGTAGCGAGCGGGAAAAGGCCGAAAGGCCCTTTTCACGAAGATGGACTTTTGACGGAGCTTGATACTTTGCAAAGCCGGTTTGCTTTGTTATAGGCGCGGTGCGTTATGTGACCGGTTTGTTCCCTGGTAGCTCAGCGGTAGAGCGTTCGACTGTTAATCGAAATGTCGCTGGTTCGATCCCAGCCCAGGGAGCCACTTTTTCCGAAATAATCCCGTAAAAGCTCCGGTGACGCCGGCAAGGCCCCGATCAAGATGTCACAGCGCCAGGATCCCGAGGACTGGGATGCGCTGATCGCGGCAGCCGATGGCGAGCCGCATGAACTCGCCCGCCTCGCCGCCCGCATGGTCGACGGCGAATTGCCAAAAGCCCCCGCCGACGCCGCCACCGAGAGAGCCCGCGCACTCTGCTACCGCGCTATCGCCGCCGCGCCCGACGATCCGGAAATTTCGGCGATTGCCGCCAGCCTGTTGAGCGAGACCGTGCCGCAATGGCACGCAACCATCATTTTGGACCGGGCCCGCAACGAGGCCTATGACGTGGCGCTGCAGGCGGCCGTCAAGCCCGGCATGCGGGTCCTTGAGGTCGGCGCTGGCACCGGCCTGCTCGCCATGATGGCGGCGCGCGCCGGCGCCGCCGAGGTCATCACCTGCGAGGCCAACCCGCTCATCGCCGAACGCGCCCGCGCGATCATCGCCGCCAATGGCTATGCCGACCGGGTGCGCATCATCGGCAAACATTCATCCGAACTGCGCATCGGCGAGGACATGAGCGGCCCGGCCGACGTGTTCGTCTCTGAAATCATCAGCGACGCGCTGATCGGCGAAGGCATGCTGCTGGTCACCGAGGATGTCGTGCCGCGGCTGCTCAAACCCGGCGCAGCGGTCATTCCCTATCGCGGCTCGGTCCGCGTCGCGCTCGCCAATTACACCGCTGCGGGGACGATGCGCATGGGAAAGGTCGATGGCTTCGACGTATCGGCGTTCAACCGGCTGATCGCGCCGAGCTATGCCTTGCCAATCGAAGACCCGCTTCTCAGTCTTAGCAGCGCTGCCGCCGATCTGTTCGCCTTCACATTCGCCGATGGCGGGCCATTTCCGCCGCGCCGCGCGCAAGTGACGCTGCGCGCCAAGGAGCCCGCCAATGGCGTGGTGCAGTGGGTGCGCATTCGCACAGATGCCGACAGCTATTACGAGAACGTACCGCGCACCGGCGAGGGCTCGAGCTGGCACGCCGAATTCTATCCCTTCTTCGACGACAGCGTGGCGCAACCGGGCGACGATATCGTCGTGCACGGCAGCCACGGCAAGACGACCTTGCGCATCTGGGCCGGCAAAGACTGATATACATGCGCGTACCGGAACGCCGGCGGTAGTTATTCGGGCTTATGCGCTAACCGGCACGGTCCAGGCGCTCCAGCTCATCGGCAATCGACGAGAACCGCGCCGCATGGGCGCGATCCGAACGGAAACGGGCGAGTTCGTCGGCCAGCCCGATGAAGCTGGCGTGGGTCTCGTCGAACATGCGCTGGATCTCGAAGCCGATATCGCTGCTGGTCTTCTGCGCGGCTTCGAGCGACTGCGTGACCATCTCGACCCGCTTGCCAAGCGATTGAACGGCGGTGCGCATGAGCGCCGGCGCATTCTTGTTGCTGCCCGACGTGTCGCTCTTGCTCTCGATGGCGTTTCGCGTGTCGTTGGCCAGTTTGCGGATTTCCTGAGCGACGACGGCAAAACCCCTGCCCGCGTCGCCGGCGCGCGCCGCTTCGATGGTGGCGTTCAGCGACAGCATATTGGTCTGCTGCGCAATACTGCCGATGATTTTCAGAATCGACTCGATGGCACGGCCCACTTCGTCGAGTTGCTCGAAGTCGCTCATCAGGCCGCTTTGCACGGCCACATGATCGACACTCGACCCAAGGCCTTGCTGCAACCGGCTTTGCGTCGAGCGCAGCGACTGGGCCAGTTGCGCGACTTTCTCGATCAGCCCGTCCATTCGGTCGGCCAGGCCGTCGGAGGCTTTCAATTCGGAACGAAAGACTTCGATCAAGCGCTGGCGCGCGCGCGTCTGAAAGTCGGCCAGTGCCAGACGGCGGTGCAGAAAATAGCTCTTGAAGCGGCCGTATTGAACGGCGAAATCGTCGACGTAGCGATCCTGAAAGGCCGTCCCCTCCGGAACGTCGAAAAACAAGACAGCGCACAGCGTCTGGTTGATATTGATGCCGAGCAGTTCGCCGAAGGTCGAAAAGCCCGCCGCCGGAATTTTGGCGAAAGTATCGAGTTGCCCGAGCGATGGCCCGTTGAAGAGCCGCCGGCAAATGCAATCATTCAGAATGGCGCCGAGCGGCTTCGGCTTGCCTTGCAGGAATTTTTCAAAATCAGAGTTGGTTTTTTGAATGAAGTTTTCCGCCTCGAGCAGAAACATGCGGTCGCCCGGCGCGATGTCGCAATAGAAACTGATGACGCCGTGAACCAGATCCATTCCGGCAATGGCGCGCACGAATATCTCGCCTTCGATCTCGATGCCGAAGGCGTGATTCTGAAGACGTTCCGCCAGTTGCTCGCGCGTGCATTTGAAATGCCGGGTGAGGACGTCGACGAAATTGGCCGGCTCGAACTGATCGGTTTCCGCCACCTGGGTGACGGTGCGGCGGATCGGATCGGACTGGCAGACCAGAAAACTGGTGGCGGTCGAGCGGAAATTATGGGTCTTGAACACACCGAAACGCTTGCCCTTGGCGACGCGCACAAAGGCGATGACCGCGGCGTTCTCGACTACCGTGTTGCCGTCGAACATCCAGGTGTTCTTGAAGTCGAACTTGCCGCCGGCCGAACCGCCGACGAACAGGCAAGGGAATTTGCCGTCGCGATACACCGCCTCCATGAGGAAACTTTCGCTGGCCGACAGGCCGTCGATAAATGTCAGCGCGAAAGTGTCCGTAACATTGATATTGAAGGACGGCTGAACCCGCGCCAGTTCGGAGCGGATCGCGTCGATGCGCTGGTCAAGCGAAAGCACCGCGCCGGACGAGCGGATGTCCCGACTATGCAGCGGCACCGTATGCACGGAAACGTCAGCGATAAGATCGCTTGAGAATAGTTGCAGCACGACCGTCGACCACGACGATGGCGCGGCGCAGTAAAGCGGATTGCTGGGTCCCTCGGGATCGGCTGCCAGTTCGCCGGCGGTCGAGACCGCGATGAACCGGGTGCCCGGCTCCAGGCGCGTCTTGATCTGGCGGACGACGGCCGGGAAATCGAGGTGCGGCGAGACGAAGCCGACGACAAAAGACGGCGCGGCGCCGTCAATCGTCAGATCGGTGTCCGCCAAAGCGTGCTCCGAATAATTAGTGAACCGGAGCGTTCGCACGAATTGTTTTGGCAGATCGACTATCGGGGCCAACGGCGGGGCAGCCACCACCGTCTCTGGATACGTCGATTTCCGCAGTTGCCGCATGCCGAACATGTCAAAGAATCCCAGTGTGCGCCTGTTCAGCTAATCGCGACACGGTTAAGGATTACTTGCCCATGGTGTCACAAGACCGCCACTCGCAGCCGAAGAACTTTTAAAACGCCGATAAACCAGCTATTCAGCTAACAAATTGCGCAAATGCCCAGAATAACGCCAGGTAAGATGCCCGCCACCAGTCCCCTCCTCACCGATTTGTACGAACTCAACATGGTCCAGGCCTATCTGGACAAGGGCGAGGATGGCGAGGCCGTCTTTGAATTCTTCGTCCGGCGCCTTCCGTCGCGGCGCGGCTTTTTGCTCGCGGCGGGGCTGGAAGACGCGCTTCAGTTTCTCGAGACCATGCGTTACTCGGCGGAAGAGATCGACTGGCTGAAAAGCACTGGCCGCTTCCGCGACAATCTGCTCGATTATTTACGCGACTTCCGCTTCACCGGCGACGTGCACGCTATTCCCGAAGGCAGCGTGTGCTTTCCCAACGAACCGCTGCTGCGCATCACCGCGCCGCTGCCGCAGGCGCAGCTCGTCGAATCGCGGCTGATCAACATCCTGCATTTCCAGACGTTGATCGCATCCAAGGCGGCGCGCATGGTGCTGGCCGCGCCCGGCAAAATTCTCTCGGACTTTGGTCTGCGCACCGCGCATGGCGCCGAAGCCGGAAACTTCTCGGCGCGCGCCAGCTACATCGCCGGCTTCGCCAGCGTCGCCAATGTGCTGGCCGGGCAGCGCTATGGCATTCCGATCGTCGGCACCATGGCGCACTCCTTCGTGCAGGTGCATGGCGACGAGATGACAGCCTTCGAGACCTTCGCGCGCGCCCGGCCCGAGGGCGTCGTCCTGTTGATCGACACCTACGACACCGAGCAAGGCGCGCGCAAAGTCGTGGAGCTGGCGCCGCGTTTGAAGAAAGACGGTATCGCCATTCGCGGCGTGCGCATCGACTCGGGCGATCTCATCGCCATGTCGAAAAAGGTGCGCGCCATTCTCGACGCGGGCGGGCTGAAAGACACGATCATTCTGGTCTCAGGCGGCATCAACGAAGACGTGCTGCTAGGCATGATGAAAGACGGCGCGCCGATCGACGGCTTCGGCATCGGCGTCAATCTCGCCGCCTCGATCGATGCGCCCTCGCTCGACTGCGCCTACAAATTGCAGGAATACCGCGGCGTGCCGAAGCGCAAATTGTCGGAAGGCAAACAGACCTGGCCCGGCCGCAAGCAGGTCTGGCGCACCTACGGCACGGATGGGCGCATGAGCGGCGATATTCTGACGTTGGAAGGCGACAAGCAGAGCGGCGAACCGTTGATCGCCGAGGTCATGCGCGGGGGAAAACGTGTTTCGCCGGCGCCGACTTTGGCGCAAATCCGCGAACGCGCGGCAGCCGATCTGACGCGGCTACCGGAGCCGTTGCGGCAATTGCAGCAGGGCGTCGATTATCCGGTGGCGGTAGGAGACGCGTTAAAGTCGCTCGCCACCGAGGCGGACAAACTCACCAAGCGGTAAGACCCTGTCCCGGGCGCAGCGCAGCACCTTTGGTGATGCGCTGCAGAACCGGGACCGTCGCACATTACGCATTTGGAACGCCCCCGGCTCTGCGCCGCAGCACTTCGCTCTCCCTCGTACCGCGCCGCGCGGGGAAGGCTAGAGCGCCGTCCCCATCCTGTTCCAGCCGCGCAGGCCCTCGCCATAAACCTCATGGCCGGTCTCGGTGACGACCACGGTATCCTCCAGCTTGATGAAGCCGCGCGCCTGATGCAGCAGCGTGGTCTCCACCGACACCACCATGCCGGCTTCGAGCGGCATATCGGCGTATTCATTCGGATAAGGCACCGGACCGTGGTCGGTCAGGCGCGGCGCCTCATGGCTGACCATGCCCATGCCGTGCGCAAGAAAATCGAGATGATTGTGATGCTTCGACTTGGCGCGCAGCGGCTCGCCGGCGGCGTAGATCTCGCGCCCCATCGCACCGGCCTTGATCGGCTTCATCGCCGCGCGCTGGATGGTTTCGATCTCGCCGAGGTAATCGGTGAGTTCGGCGTCCGGCTCGCCCAAAATCGCCATGCGGCAGATGTCGCCGATATAACCTTTATAGTTGCCGCCGGAGTCGATCGACATGATATCGCCCGGCTCAAGCTTCTGATCGGACGGCGCGCGGTTGAGACTGGTGCCGGCAGTGATCAGGCAATACTCAAACGTCATGCCGCGCTTGACCTCTTCGAGACGCAGCGCATCGACGATGTCGTTCTTGGTCGCGCCCGCCCCGTGTCCTTCGATCACCGCCTGCATCGAGGCCAACACGGATTCCGACGCTATCTTCAGTTTCGCCAGTTCGTCGGCGGATTTCACGGCACGCTGGCGCTCCAGCACGAACAAGGCATCGACCCACACGGCATCGGGAAAGGCCGCGCGCAACGTGTTGGCGGCATCGAACGGCAGAAAGCCGAATTCGGCGGCGATGCGTTTCGGCGCAAGGCCCGCCTTGCGCATATAGTCGACAGCCTTCTGCATGGCGTCGACCGAACCGGCCGACGCGGTCTGCACCTCCGGCATCCACAGCGGTCTGTTCTGGGTCTGAAATTTTTCCAGCCGATGGCCGATATAGGCCGACTTTTCCGGCGCACCCTTGGGATAGACCAGCACCGGCATGTAGCGGCTGACGCCGGTCGCATCCATGACGTCGAAGAAATCGGCGCGGTGGCCGCCGGTCAAATACTGCGCATTGTGCTTCGACGTGGCGACAATGACGTCGATGCCGGCTTCGTCCATCAGCCGGTCGAGCCGCTGGTGGTCGAAGGGAATGGCGAGACGGCTGACAGGCTGCGTGCTGACGCTCATGAGATCGCTCCCGGTCATTCGGCGTCGTGCGCGCCGTTGGCCGGGAGCCTAGCTCAAGACCCGAAGCTTGTCAGGCTCAAGCCCACAGTTCCTTGCTGGCGATCCGCGCGCCTTCGGCCAGCGCTTCCAGTTTCGCCCACATCACCGTCGGATGGACGCGGCGATAGAACG
>CAIMEA010000049.1 GCA_903839845.1 uncultured Hyphomicrobiales bacterium | reverse complement strand
GTTTGAGGATATCGGGAATGTCACCGATCGGTTCGAGCGCGGCGAGCACATAGGTGGTCGCCTTCGGGAACAAGGCGTCGGCAAACAGAAAATCCGGTCCGCTGAACATATAGAACATGGCCGGCCGCGGCGACGTGAGATGAGCGGCCGACCATTCGCGCGCCGGCGCCAACGTCGTCTTCTCAACCTGCGCGAACGCCCGGTCCATCGTCCTGGCGTGCTCCTGCCAGTAAGCGCTCTTGGTCAGCGGCGTCAGTGGCGAATTGGCCGATGGCGGCATGCCGGCAAGATAGCGCGCGGTGTCGTTGACGCTTGCAGCGTCGGCACAAAGCGCGGGGGAAACAGCCAAAGCGAAATAGCCAGCGACCGCGGCCGCAACCGGAACAAGGCGCATCATTTTACGACCGTCACTTTTTCATGGACCACATCGGCGGGATAGTTTTGCGCAATCGCATAGAGAATGAGCCCGGCGAGCATCAGCAGGACGCCAGCCAGCGATTCCACCGGGCGGCTGACCAAAAGGTAATACAGCATGAAGCCGGTTACCGTCAGGAAGATCAGCGGCGTTACCGGATAACCCCAGGCGCGATACGGGCGCGGATGCGCCGGCTTGGTGATGCGCAGCACGATCACGCCGAGCACGGTGAAGAAGGAGCAAAGCGTCAGGCTGAACTGGATGAATTCGAGTACCGCCTCGAAGCTCTGCGTCAGCATCAACAGACTGGCGACCAGAAGCTGAAAGACGATGGCGAATGACGGCGCGCCATGTTTCGATTTTCGCGCGAATAAGCGCAGCAACGGGAAATCCTCGCCCATCACCATGGTCACGCGCGGCCCGATCCACATCATCGCGCTGACCGACGAGACCAGCCCGAGGCAGATCAAGGCACCGACAAGACCGCCGCCAAGCGGCCCGAAAATATGGTCGCCGACAATGGTCGCGACCTGGATCTGCCCGGCGAATTTCGCCACCGGCGTGGTGTAGAGGAACACCATGTTCAAAGTGACATACAGCAGCGAGACGACGGCGACGCCGGTGAACAAAGCGCGCGGCAAGGTGCGGTGCGGCTCGTGCAGTTCGTCGATGATGTAGGTCGAGGCGTTCCAGCCCGAATAGGCATACATCACGAAAGCCAGGTTGATGGCGAAAGCGGAACTGAGGATCTGGCCGAAGTCGCCCCGCGACGGCGCAAACGATATCGGTTGCGGCGTGCTGAAGGCGATGCCGGCGGCGATGAAGGCGACGATCAGGACGAGTTTGATGACGGTCGATACGTTCTGAAACACCGAGCCATAGCGGATGCCGGACAGATGAAACGCCGTCACCAGCCAGATGACGCCAAGGCCGAGCGCAAGCGGCGGCACACCGGGCAGCAAGGGCCTGGCGTATTCGCCGAAGGCCATGGCGGCGAGCGCCACCGGCGCGGCAAAGCCGACGGTCGCGGACAGCCAGCCGGCGAGAAAGCCAAAGATTGGTTGATAGGTTCGCGCCAGAAAATTATATTCGCCGCTCGACCTCGGGAACATGCCGGCGAGTTCGGCGTAGGCCTGCGCGCCGCAAAAAGCGACGATGCCGCCGACCACCCACAAAAGAATCAACGAAAATCCGGAACTCAGCGTTTGAACCTGAAAGCCCAGGCTGGTGAAAACGCCGACGCCGACCATGTCGGCAATGACAATGGCGGTCGCCGCAAACGTCTTGACCCCCGGGACTGACGCCCGGACCGGAATCGAATGTGTCACCAACCGTCCCCCACAGCCGATAATTAATACAAAATTGAGCTTCTTGGTATGGATTTATAAACGGGCGGGCTCCTGTTGAATTGGAATCGGCGGGTGAGGTTAATCGGCCGAACGATGTCGCCGGCCGTTAACCTCAAAAATGCCCGATATACCGTCAAACTTGGTCCGAACCGGTTACCCTTTGCGCGATTAAACTTCAGCGTATGCGTAGCGGACGTTTCGCCGGAGACAAAAGCATCGTGCCGAAGCTGAGCTTAACCTTTGCAAGGCGATGGCGCCGACATTTGTTGCCGGCTTTCGCATATATGCTGGCGGCCACAACCGGCGATGCCGCCCTCGCGCAATCGTCGCCGCCCAATCTCCAGGCGCAACTCGCCAGTGACGTCTTCGCGGCCCGCTGGCCGTCCAACACGCCGGCGCAAGATGTCACAACGGTCCGCACGACGCCGCAAGCCGCGCGCCCGCCGCAACCGCGATTACCGTCGCAAGCCACCGTACCGCCGCGCGCGGAGCCGAAGACCGAGCTGGTGAAATTCGCCACCGCCCCCTTTCCCTATGACGGCGTGATACCCGACACTGAGCGGCGTTTTCTCGACGTCGTCAAAGACGGTCAAAAAGGCCATCGTACGGCGCGCGGCACGGTGCTCTGGCAAAGCGACACATTCAATGACAGCCGTGTGCTGCTGCATATTCCGGGCGGCTTCAACATCAACAAACCCGCGGTGATGGTCGTGTACTTTCATGGCCACGGCGCCGATCTGACCCGCGATGTGCTGGACCGGCAGAACGTGCCGGCGCAGATTTCGCTGTCCGGCAAGAACGCGGTTCTGGTCGCGCCGCAATTTGCCGTCGATGCCGCCGACTCAAGCGCCGGCCGCTTCTGGCAGCCCGGCGGCTTTGCCCGCTTCGTCAGCGAAGCGGCGAAGAAACTGGCGGCGCTCGGCGGCACTCCGGCCAAGGCTCGGCAATTTGCCAACATGCCGGTGATCATCGTCGCCTATAGCGGCGGCTATCTACCCGCCGCCTGGAGCATTCGCGTCGGCGGCCTCGGCAACCGACTGCACGGGCTGGTGCTGCTCGATGGCCTCTACGGCGAGATCGAACACTTCGTCAACTGGATCAAGAGTTCAAAGAAAATCTTCTTTGTCAGCGCCTTTACGCAGTCGACGCGCCGGCAGAACCAGGCGCTCGCCGACCTCCTGCGTGAGCAGAAGGTGCCGGTCAGCGGCGAGATCGGCAAGCAATTGTGGCGCGGCCGCGTCGCGCTGCTGCCGGCGGCGTCGGACGTCACGCATCAGGATTTCGTGACGCAGGCGTGGACCGAAAATCCGATCGCCGACATT
>CAIMEA010000048.1 GCA_903839845.1 uncultured Hyphomicrobiales bacterium | reverse complement strand
TCGGCAACTCGTCGCTGCAAGCCCGGCTCGGCGAACGCCTCGTGACCATTGTCGCGGTGACGCTGGCGGTCCTGTTCGTGACCACGATCGCCGTGCTGATGGGATTGGACTAGCGCGTTTTATTTGGACGGGGATTGCGGCTGCCAATCGGCGACGGTTGCAACGGCGGCTTCGGCCTGCCAGCGGCCGACGCGGCCGGGATTTTTCTCGACCTGGCGCAGCCGCGCCAGATAATCCCAGCGCGGGATTTCGCGAAAGCCCATGTCGCGCGTCGTCGGCGTCAGCAGCTTGCCGTCGTTGAAGGCAAAACCCCACTGCGCCAGATGCCAGTTGAGAACCGTGAAGCCGATCTTCGATGTGTTCGGCTCGCGCGAGAACTGCGACTCGGTGACGAATGAATTGCCGACCGCGACGCCGTAGCCGCCGCCGGCCAGTTCGCCTTTTTCATTCCACACTTCGAACGAATGCGCGTGACCGGCGTCGTAGGCGGCGGCGTAGGCGTGCATGATCTTCGGCGTGATCCAGGTGACGTGCCAGCGGCCGTCGCGCGTGCCGGCGCAGGCCTTGATGACGCCATCGAAGTCGCGGTCGAAGGTGACGGTGTACTGGTTCTGGCGCATCTGCCGGCGCAGCCGCTTGGCGATGTGCAATTCGTTGAAGAACAGCAGCGAGCGCTGGGGCGGCGACCACCACTTGATCGGCCCGACATGGGCGAAAGGATAAAGCCCGCGCTTGTGCGCCGCGAGCAAGGTCGGCAGCGACAAATCATGGACGATGCCGGCAAGGCCGCGCGGGTTTTCAAGCGCGCGCTCGGGATCGGGCAGGGCATAATCGGGTGCGAGCAATTCGTCGAAACACAGGCGGGCGAGAGGCGGCAGGCCGCCGATGCGGGCCGGCATCAGCGCCCAGGCCAGCCCCAGCGCCCAGCGTTCGGCGATGTCGCGCGGGCTTTCGCGAAACAGGGTCTCGCGGCGCGAGGCACCGGCGGTGGGGCTCAGGCTGAGACGGTCGGCGTGAAAGGCCAAAGCGGCGCTCCGGGAAGGCATTGGTTATCCGGCGGTTTTGCCATGGCAGCCCTAACGGAGCGTTAGGGCCGTGCCCCGGATTTCGCTGGATATCTCCAAGGTGAAGCCGGCGTTAATGGTGGCGGGCCGGGGAAAATCGCCTATTCGCCGGATATTCGTGGACGGTGCGCCCTGCCTGTTGCGGTGGCGCGCGCACTCGCTTAATTCAGGGCATGAACACCCCCCAGAAATCCACCGCCCTCGACCCCGGCCATTTGCCCGATCATGACAAGGTCCTGATCGTCGATTTCGGCTCGCAGGTGACCCAGCTCATCGCCCGCCGGGTGCGCGAGGAAAAGGTCTATAGCGAGATCGTGCCGTACCAGAAGGCCGAAGAGGCCTTCCGGGCGATGAAGCCCAAGGCCGTGATCCTGTCCGGCGGACCGGCCTCCGTGCTCGACGCCAATGCGCCTTTGGCGCCGAAGGCGATCTATGACGCCGGCGTGCCGATCCTTGGCATCTGCTACGGCGAGCAGGCGATGGCGCAGCAGCTCGGCGGCAAGGTCGAGGGCGGCCACCACCGCGAATTCGGCCGTGCCGAGGTCGAGGTGATTGCCGACAGTCCGATCTTCGAGGGCGTCTGGGTCAAGGGCGAGAAGTACCCGGTGTGGATGAGCCACGGCGACCGCGTCACCGAACTGCCGCCCGGCTTTCGCGTTTTGGGCAAGGCGCCGAATTCGCCGATCGCCATTATCGGCGACGACGCGCGCAAGTTCTACGCCACGCAATTCCATCTCGAAGTGATGCACACGCCGCAGGGCGCGCAACTGCTGCGGAATTTCGTGCGCAACATTGCGGGACTGACCGGCGACTGGACCATGCGCGCCTTCAAGGACGAGGCGATCGAGAAAATCCGCGCGCAGGTCGGCAAAGGCAAGGTGATTTGCGGATTGTCCGGCGGCGTCGACTCGGCGGTGGCCGCTGTTCTCATTCACGAAGCGATCGGCGATCAACTGACCTGCGTGCTGGTCGATCACGGCCTGATGCGTCTGGCCGAGGCCGAGCGCGTCGTCACCATGTTCCGCGACAGCTACAACATTCCGCTGGTGCATGTGAACGCCGCCGATACATTCGTCGGCGCGCTGGCCGGCGTCGACGATCCCGAGCAGAAGCGCAAGATCATCGGCAAACTGTTCATCGACGTGTTCGACGCCGAGGCGAAGAAGATCGGCGGCGCGGAGTTTCTCGCGCAGGGGACGTTGTACCCGGACGTGATCGAAAGCGTGTCGTTCACCGGCGGGCCGTCGGTGACCATCAAGTCGCATCACAATGTCGGCGGCCTGCCGGACTTCATGAAGATGAAGCTGGTCGAGCCGTTGCGCGAATTGTTCAAGGACGAGGTGCGCGCGCTCGGCCGCGAACTCGGCTTGCCGGACAGCTTCGTCGGAAGGCATCCGTTTCCGGGACCGGGTCTCGCCATCCGCATTCCCGGCGCGATCACGCCGGAGAAGCTCGATATCCTGCGGCTCGCCGATGAAATCTACATCGAGGAAATCCGACGCTGCGGATTGTACGACCAGATCTGGCAGGCCTTCGCCGTGCTGCTGCCGGTCAAGACCGTCGGCGTGATGGGCGACGGCCGCACCTATGATTATGTCGTCGGCTTGCGCGCGGTGACCTCGGTCGACGGCATGACCGCGGACTTCTTCCCGTTCGACATGCGCTTTCTCGGCATGGTCGCGACCCGCATCATCAACGAGGTCAAGGGCGTCAACCGTGTGGTGTATGATGTGACCAGCAAGCCGCCGGGGACGATTGAGTGGGAGTAAGTCATAAAATCTAAGTTATTGATATAAAACAATAAAAAAATAACGGAATCGTCACGGAGTTTTACTT
>CAIMEA010000047.1 GCA_903839845.1 uncultured Hyphomicrobiales bacterium | reverse complement strand
TCTTTCGCCGCCTGCGACGAGCGCTGGGCCAGGCTGCGCACTTCCGAGGCGACCACCGCGAAGCCACGGCCGGCTTCGCCGGCGCGCGCGGCTTCCACCGCCGCATTGAGCGCCAGCAGGTTGGTCTGGCGAGCGATTTCATCGATGACGCCGATGATGTCGGAAATCTTGCGTGACGAGTCCTCGATCTTCGCCATGGCCTCGACGGCCTGGGCGACGACCTTGCCGCCGCGATCGGCAACGCCATGCGTCGCGGTTGCCGACTGGCTGGCCTGCTGGGCGTTTTCCGCGTTCTTCTTCACGGTCGCGGCAAGCTCTTCCATCGCGGCGGAGGTTTCTTCCAGGCTGGCCGCCTGTTCTTCCGTCCGCTGCGACAGGTCGGAGGTCGAGGTCGAGATTTCCGCCGAGGCGTTGGTGACCTCACGGCCCGAGGCCTTGATCTCGCCGATGGTCGAGGAGACTTTCTCGGCCATCAATTGCACGGCGTTGGCGATCTGACCGACTTCGTCCTTGCGGCCAAGGCCCGGCACAGTGATGGCGAAGTTGCCGGCGGCGACTTCCTCCAGCGGTTTGACCAGCGCTTTAAGCGGTTTGGCGATTGTAAAAGCGCCGAGGATGGCCGAGCCGAACAAGACGAGTATGACCATGACGGAGATACAGATGGTCAGATACTCGGCACTTGCCATCTCATGCTCCGCCTCGGCGACTTGTTCCGCGGCGTGCTGTTCGGCGTATTCGACGGACTTGTCGGCCAGCGACTGAATTTCCTCGCCAGCTGGAAGGGTCTGCTCTTTGGTGATACGAGCGATCTGTTGGTGAACGCTCTCAATTCGCGCCGAAATGTCGGCTGAGTTGGCGTCCGTTTTCTTAGCGATCAAAGCAAGCGCTTCGTTTTGCAGCTTGGCGATATCCTTAACCCCGGCGGTATATTGCTCGATCAGGACCTGTGTTCTCTCCAAACGCGCTCGATTTTCCGCGCCAACCTTTGGCAGCGCAGCCTCTATATATTTGAGCGCGTTCACGCGGCGAGCTTCGAAATATTTCAGGGCATTTGTAACGCCGTCGGTCGTCTCTGCGAGACGTAGATCGCGGACGCCTATCATCATGCCGCGGGCGGATGCTTTGGCTTGCGCAAACTCGAGTGCCAGCAATTGCTGTTTTGCCGCGTTCGCATTGGCGGACTTTACCTGCGAACCCGTGTACAGAGACGCGCCGAGTAAACTTGCGACCAGCAGAATGCCGAGACCGGACATGAGACTGAGCTTTATGCCAATACTGATACTTGAAAGTTTAAACATGAGAGCCACCTTTGAAGGTTCAAGTTCTGCGCGGATGCGCGATCAATCGTGCGATTTTCGTCGCCGGCACGATGCCGGCGGGGGAGCGCTTAGTGTTCGTTGACGCCGCCGTCGACCGACAGCAAATTCGGCAGATCGATCAGCGCGATCATGACGTTGTCGTGGGTGACCAGACCGGAGAGGAAATCCGTCTGCTCGCTGTGGCCGGTGCGCGGCACCTTCTGGATCTGGGCGGCGTCGACCGAGACGATGTCGAGCACGCGATCGCCGATCAGGCCAACCTGACGGCCACCGATCTGGACGATGATGACGATGTGCAGCGGCGTCGTCTCTGTGAGGCCCTGGCCGAAGCGGCAGCGCAGGT
>CAIMEA010000046.1 GCA_903839845.1 uncultured Hyphomicrobiales bacterium | reverse complement strand
TCATGTTAGTCGCTCCTTATGGCCTTAGATTCGACCCGCGACAACGCGGGCAGGATCGCCGCGGGCCGTGATCGACGATAAAGCCACCGTACACTATTTGTTCTTAGTTCGCAATATGTTCTTTTCGCGGAAATGTCGCATGGTGCTTTGCCCGGCATGGTGGTATACTATTACTGCTAGCGGCAAATGACAGCGGCACGACGTCTCATCCCGGAACAAGACCATGGATGGCGGCCCCGACAGCATCGAGACAACGCGGAATATCGACAACAACGTCGTACTGTCCTTTGACGGCAAGTACATAGCCTATTGGCGCGGCCGGGTGGTGTTCGACACGGTCGGGCTGAAGATCAAGCGCTTTAAAAGCGAACGCGACGCGCGTGACTATCTCGCTCTGTGCGACGCGCTCGGCAGACTGGCGTAAGGGACTTAAAAATCCCCGCGTTTTTGTTCACCGCTGAAGCGCCTCGCCAAGCGGCATTTTGGCGTCAAGATAGTCGGCGCGCAGCGATACCGAATCGGCGCGCGCTGAGGTATCGGAAAACCGATAAGAAATCCGTGGCAAGGCCACAGAGCCGTTCGATGTCCCCATCAAAAGCAGTCACGCGCGGCGACGAACGCCAGCCTCCGCGGCCGATCCGGCACGCGGCGGCCTTGCCGCCCTGGCTCGAACAAACCTTGCTGTTCGGTCTATTCGCCGCCGCCGCCCTGTTCTGGATCGCGGTGATCTGGTGGATCGTGCGCTAGAGCCTTGCCGGCTTTGATGGAATCAAAGCCGGGGCTCTGGCCTTTGGTTTTGTCGCGTTTTCTTCACGCGAACCGGTGCCCACTTCGCTCGAAAACGCTCTGGAAGTCCGGTGCCCAGGCACCGGCGGCGACGGATCAGCTCTGCACTTCGCTGAGCATCAGCTTGAGCGCGGCTTTGCCGGCGCGGCTGGCTTCCGACATCGTCTCGAAATAGATCTGGCTGTGCTCGATCGGCGAGGTGCGCCCGGCGCGATAGATTTCCCAGCGCCAGGGCTTGGGCGGGTGAGCGCGGTTTTTCACAACGACGGAAAAGTCTTCATGGTCAATCATGGCGGCAATATAACGTCCAAATTGCTTAAGTCAGGACTTATTTTTCATTTTTTATTTTCCCGCATGACGCGCACGAAATTCCGCATTCTCGCCGGAACTTGTCCCGCGCCGGAAGCGACGAAGGCGGGCGCTGCCTGCGACGTCGTGCATGACAGGTTCCCATTCGCCGACGCTTTAACGATTCGGTAAAGGCTTTGCCTTGATACCGCCCCAGACACGTCGTTAACCGGCCCGGTTTTAACCCTATCGGTTCACTGCGTTGCCAAGCCGCGATGGGCGAAGGGCCAGGTGGGCCCTAGCGTCATCGGTCAATGCGTCCAGAAGTACGGGGGATATATGTTGTTGGTGGATCAATGCGTGCGGCTCGGGATGGCCATCGTCATCATCGCGCTGGTCTCGCTCGCGCTTTATCAGTTCAGCGGCCGCTCGCACGCCGAGAGCGTCACGAGCGCGGTCAGCGACCGGCGCTAGCGGCGTCGCCTCCCGTCCAGTCGCGCCAGTGAGTCGGGCGCACATCCAGCCGCTCGCCGCTTAGCGCATTCATCCAGCCCGCGGCGACACGCCGGCAGGGAAATACCAAAGCATGCGGCCCATCCTGATCGAGAACGGCCAGTTCGATATCGCGGTCGACAGGCGCGGTCGCTATGGGGTGCCACATTTTGTCAGGTTGTCGACTTAAGACGGATGCCGCATTGAGATAAATCAGTATGCGCCGCACACTTTCGACGGACGGCCCCGGTCCGGCGTTGGAGCGGCCGCCGCGGCCGGAAAAGCGGCAAGCCCGGAGGGCGCGGCCGTAAATTGATATGGATCAAATAGTCCGGCCGCGGCGGGCGCGATAATTATATTTCCTGACACCCCGGCGTCGCGTCGACGTCTCATCTTCGGCCATTGGCTTTGCATTCACGACCGCGTCCTCCGCTCCGTCACTGCCCGATCTGCGGCATCGCCATGCAGACGAAAAAATCGCGTGAGGACCTGCCGCGCTTCGATCGGTTCGAATGCCTGACCTGCAACACCACGATCAGCGAATCGAAACCGGCGCCGGACGATCCCAGCAGCCGCTGACGCCACGCCGCCGAAATACCGCGGCGAATTGATATGGCTCAAGATTACACATTCACAGGCTGCCATATTTGTTCCATGGCAGACTGTGAGACAAACCAATGACAAGCCAGAGCCGTAAATTGTTGCGCACCGCGGAAAGCGGCGAGCAGGGCGCGAAGCCCGGCGCCGCGCGTCAAGAGATGGAATTGAAATCGGCCATCGTCAAACGATCGATCGAACTCAATGGTCACAAGACCAGCGTGTCGCTTGAGGACGAGTTCTGGTTGTCGCTGCGCCAGATCGCTATTTTGAAGGACATCTCGCTGCCGGTCCTGTTGCAAACCATCGACCGGGCGCGCGAGGGCGCCAATCTGTCGTCCGCCATCCGTGTCTATGTGCTCAACCATTATCGCATTCTGGCTGACGACGAGATGTCCGATGCCGAGCGCCCGCAGTCCCAATCCAATCAGCCGGCCGCGCGTTCCTGATGGCGCGCCGCGGCGGTCGGCTTTCTGCCCGATCCGGGGAATAACCGGTTACCGGCGGGGTTGTTCGACGAGGCGGAGCCGCGAACGCGGCCCGGGCGACAGGCGACGATCGGGGCGAGGCACAATGAAACCCATCACCAAACGCTCCGTTGTCATCGGCGGCCATAAAACCAGCATCAGCCTCGAGGTCGAATTCTGGAGCGCGGTGCGCGACATCACCCAGGCCCGCGCCATCACCGTGTCGGAATTGCTGGAAGAAATCGACCGGAGCCGTGACTCCGCCAACCTGTCCTCGGCGGTGCGCGTCTTCGTGCTCGAATATATGCGCCAGCAAGGCGTCAAGGGCCGGATCGAACAGGCCGACGAACGCAACGACGCCGCCTAGGCGTGCCTGTCGGCGCAGACACAATCAGTCGCGCTGCAGGAACAGCCAGACGCCACCCTGATGCGCCGACTGCACGCGGGCGCGAACCTCGCGGGTTGCGTCGTCGTAATCGCCGGCCAGCGCGAATTCGAGATCGACCGCGCCTTCCTCCTGCGCGCGCATGATCTGGGCGCGCAGGTCGACTTTGCCGAAGCAGCGGGCGATCTCGAAAAAATTCTTACCCACCGCCACCCCGGGATAGCCGGACAGCCGCCGCTCGGCGGCGCTGTAGAACAGGACGACGCCCTCGCCATCGAGCAGAATAGCGCCGAAGGGAAGTTGGTCGATTTGCGATGGGCTGAGCCGTTCGACGCGCGCCGCCAGATCCGGCGCTTCGAAATCGACAGGTATGTCCGGCATGTGCATTCCCACCCAAGCAGTCAAGCGCTGGCGTTTTCACGCGATTTGCTGCGCTATCGTTTCTTGTCGTTGTCGTCCACGGTATCCGCGAACCGTGACATGCGACCGCGCGAGTCGCCAAGCCATGAATACCGCTCATAACGATTTTTAATTGCTTGCACGCATACCAATTTCGCGCGCGCCACGATGCACGGCGCAATCAACAATTATTCTTTGTGTTTATGACTCGCGCGGTGGCGGGTGTCAGCCCAAATTTAATTCCTTGAAAAAGTCGTTGCCCTTGTCGTCCATGACGATGAAGGCCGGGAAGTCGACGACCTCGATGCGCCAGATCGCTTCCATGCCGAGCTCGGCATATTCCTGCACCTCGACTTTCTTGATGCAGTGCTCGGCGAGATTGGCCGCCGAGCCGCCGATCGAGCCGAGATAGAAGCCGCCATATTTCTTGCAGGCGTCGCGCACCGCCGCCGAGCGGTTGCCCTTGGCCAGCATCACCATCGAACCGCCGGCCGCCTGGAACGTATCGACAAATGAGTCCATGCGTCCCGCCGTGGTCGGGCCGAAGGCGCCCGAGGCATAGCCTTCCGGCGTCTTCGCAGGACCCGCGTAATAGACCGGATGGTTCTTGAAATAATCGGGAAGCCCCTGCCCGCTCTCCAGCCGCTCGCGCAATTTGGCATGCGCAAGATCGCGCGCCACGATCATCGGCCCGGACAAAGACAGCCGCGTCTTCACCGGATACTTGGAAAGCTGCGCCAGAATTTCCTTCATCGGCTTGTTGAGGTCGATCTTGACGACGTCGCCGCCCAGTTTCTCCTGATCGAGATCGGGCAGATATTGCGCCGGATGTTCCTCGAGCTGTTCGAGGAAGACGCCGTCCTTGGTGATCTTGCCGAGCGCCTGGCGATCGGCCGAGCACGACACGCCAAGACCGATCGGCAATGACGCGCCATGCCGCGGCAGGCGAATGACGCGCACGTCGTGGCAGAAATATTTGCCGCCGAACTGCGCGCCGACGCCGGAGGCCTGCGTCATCTTCAGCACTTCCGCTTCCATCTCGAGATCGCGGAAGGCGTGGCCGTCTTCCGAACCCTTGGTCGGCAGCGCGTCGAGATATTTGGTCGAGGCGAGCTTCACCGTCTTCATCGTCAGCTCCGCTGACGTTCCGCCGATGACGATGGACAGATGATAGGGCGGGCACGCCGCGGTGCCGAGCGTCATGATTTTTTCTTTGAGAAACGCCAGCATGCGGTCATGCGTCAGGATCGACGGCGTCGCCTGAAACAGAAAGGCCTTGTTGGCCGAGCCGCCGCCCTTGGCGATGAACAGGAACTTGTAGGCATCCTCGCCCTCGGCATAGATCTCCACCTGCGCCGGCATGTTGTTCTTGGTGTTCTTCTCCTCGAACATCGACAGAGGCGCCAGCTGCGAATAGCGCAGATTGCGCCTGAGATATGCGTCGCGCGCGCCCTCGGCCAAAGCCGCCTCGTCGGAGCCGTCGGAGAAGATCATGCGGCCCTTCTTGCCCATGATGATCGCCGTGCCGGTGTCCTGGCACATCGGCAAAACGCCGCCGGCGGCGATGTTGGCGTTTTTCAGAAGGTCATAGGCGACGAAGCGGTCATTGCCGGTCGATTCCGGGTCGTCGAGAATCTTGCGCAGCTGCTTGAGATGCGCCGGCCGCAGCAGATGATTGATGTCGTTGAACGCGGCCTCCGACAGAGCCCGCAAGGCCTCGTGGCTGACCACCACCATCTCGCGGCCCAGCACCGTCTCGGTGCGCACCCCTTCCGAGGTGATCTTGCGGTATTGGGTCTCGTCCTTGCCCAACGGGAATAAGGGTGTGTGGTTATAGGGCGGGACGGCGGTTGGCGGGGTGACGGGGGCGTTCATGGGGTTAAATCTCATAATCCTAGTTTCTAATCGCTC
The DNA here is from genome assembly GCA_903839845.1 of uncultured Hyphomicrobiales bacterium. Lineage (GTDB taxonomy): Bacteria > Pseudomonadota > Alphaproteobacteria > Rhizobiales > Xanthobacteraceae > Pseudolabrys. The sequence continues at coordinate 2,466 of CAIMEA010000046.1, read as the reverse complement.
AAGATCGAAGTAAATATAGAGTTGTTTTGGCGTTAGGCCAAGATTTTACGGTGGCAAGCTCATATTTGAGGGAATTATGCGACCAGCGAGTCCAATACCATATTGGAGGAACGAATCCTTTCCTGCCCCCTTCGCGAAATACGTTCTCGGCTGTAGTGGCAGCGTGAAGGAGGAGTTGCTTGCGTCATTCGATTACTACGCAGAAATTAAGGTCCTAGGCAAAGAGTTACTGAAGAAGAATCAACATGCGCATCCCGCCAAAGCATTAAATGCATTTCGGGCTTACATTCGCCAAGCAAAGACTTTTTATGAAACTGCCGAGCTGCTTCATCATCGCGCCAGTCCGCTGAACTATTACTATTCCTTCATGAATTTGGCTAAAGCGATCTCGCTTCTTAAGACGCCGACGTTTGTCGACAGAAACTTAACACACGGCATCAGCTCACGATCACGGGCTGGTGGGCTGCGGATGCAGCGAGTCGTTGTCACAAATGACGGAGTGTTTAAGAAATTTTATCTGTCCACCACCGGAAAGACATTCGCCCCAAATTCTAATCTTAGAATTGTTGATTTACTTAGCTATGTGAGCGACGTGAGATATGAGTATATGGAATTGGGCTACGGGCATCCGTCGTCATTTCCCGCTAAATTTGCCATTTGCGTTGATCAGAATAAGACGCATGCATTTTCTGTAATGGCGATTATACCTTTTCAAAATAAAGTTTTTTCCGTCGTCGAAAAGAAAATCCTTTTATCGTTTGATGAGGTCACGCTTCGGCAGAATGAACTTAAGACGATTTTTGGCATTTCAAGCGAAAGAGAATCTTCGTATAGGTATTTTGAAGGAAGACAGTTTTCGGTCCAAGATCCTCTTTCAAAATTTATCGCAGGCATTCATGATTTAATCTCGGAAAATCCATTTTCCGACGAACACCTATTCTACCTAAACCGTCCGAAACGCGGTCCAAAAGTTTCGACTATGAATGAAATGCACGCCATTTATGTAGTCATGTACTTCTTAGGTTCCTTAGTTAGATACAGGCCAGATTTGCTGGAGAATATGCTTTTAACTAAGGACGCTTGGTTGTTAGAACGCTTTATAAAATCGGCGCCGCTAACCTTCCTCCGCCACGCTCGTAATTGCCTTGATGGAAAGTATCTTGTGTATGCTACAAGATAGCAGCATTGCAGCGCCTAGAACTGATCAGCGCAGCGTAATCCGCCATTTCTTTTTTTCGGCGCGTTGCGCGGAGCCTGTCATCGGGCCGCGCTTTGCGCGGGCCCGTTGGCTAACGCGCCCTACTCCATCCGTCATGCCCGGGTTTGGCCCGGGCATCCACGTCTTTCTTCCTTTGCCGCCAAACAAGTCGTGGATGGCCGGGACAAGCCCGGCCATGACGACCATTACAATTCGCTCTCCCTATCTCGCGCGCCATGCACCACGGCGGTGACGATCACCTCGTCGCGCTCGGCATAGACTTCATAAATGACGATATACGGCAGACGTGGGACGACCCATTCAAGAGTTTCCTCATCGCGGCCGACATGGCCCATCTGCGGAAATGAAGCGAGATGTTCGGCGCTGGCGAATAGCCGCTCGACCACCGCCTTGGCGGCAGTCGGGTTATCCTTCGCGATCCAATTATAAATGCCTTCAAGATCGACGAGCGCCGTCTCGTCGAAGATGAGCTTCACGCACCGAGCCGCTTGATACGGGCGCGCGCCTCTTCGTGCGACACCAGCTTGCGGTTAGGATCGGCGCGGCGGCGGCGGATTTCGGCAAGCTGCTCATCGGACACGCGCAGATCGCGCCGGTGCGTAAGGTAGTCGAGCAACGCGCCGGCTGCGGCGTCCTGCTCGCCATCCGGCAGTTTCTCGACCTGGCTGATCGCATCCCGGAGCATTTTCGTCATGGTCTTGCCTCGCCGCGCGCGACGCTGTCTGCGATGACCAAACGAATGGCATCCTGCGCCATCGCCAGCGCCTCGCGCTCGTCCTTGCCGTAAGTCACGATCTCCGGGAAAGCCGGAACGCGGACGGTGAACCCGCCTTCTTCCTCGGGCTCCAGAACGACGGCAAAGGTGCGGCTGTTGCTCATGCAAACCATATAACATGCTGTGGCCGGCCCTTAAAGATCGCCCTTGACCAGCTTATTTACCTATGCTTATATTCCCCTTGCCTGGCTCGGTTGAGGGCGTCGTCGCGAGACGTTTCGATGATGGAGCCACCGTCAAAGGGCCGGTTGCGGGGAAACCCGTCGATCGGCGGCGCGGCGCCCGCGCGCGCGGCTCGTAACCGCGCTCCCGGGAGGCCTCGGGTCACCGCATAGCAGTTTGCCCTTGCGCAAACTGCGTAAACTTGTTTGCGCTGCTCACTACGGAGCTCTGCCTTGAATGGCTGGACGCAGGTGTGGACGAAGGCGGACGAAAGTCGGCCGGCAGAAGGGGGAGAGCCCCTGTCCCACAC
>CAIMEA010000045.1 GCA_903839845.1 uncultured Hyphomicrobiales bacterium | reverse complement strand
CGTCTTCTTCCAGAAGGGAGAATTCGATCTGTCCAAGCTGGATGAGACCGAAATCGCCACGCTCGGCATCGGCCGCAAGTTCCAGAAGCCGACTGTTTTCGAGATGCATACGGTCGAGGACAATCTCCAGCTCTCGCTGAAGAACGACCGTAGCGTGAAGGCCACCTTGTTCTGGCAATCCTCGGCCGAGCAGGAAGCGCGCATCGACGAAGTGCTCGACATCGTCCGCCTCAAGCATCTGCGCACGCGCGTCGCCGGCAGTCTGTCGCACGGCCAGAAGCAGTGGCTGGAAATCGCCATGCTGCTGGCGCAGGACCCGAAATTGCTATTGGTCGACGAGCCGGTCGCCGGCATGACCGACATCGAGACCATGCAGACCGCCGAGCTGCTGCGCGAGATCAACAAGACCAAGACCGTGGTCGTGGTCGAACACGACATGGCCTTCGTCCGCGAACTCGGCGTCAAGGTGACCTGCTTGCACGAAGGCTCGGTGCTGGCCGAAGGCTCGATCGATCAGGTTTCGACCAATGACCGGGTCGTTGAAGTTTATCTAGGGCGCTGAGAGGGAATTGATGCTCGAAGCCACCAACATCGATCTCTATTACGGCGCGGCGCAGGCGCTGCGCGGCATTTCGCTGAAAGCCGAGCCCGGCAAGGTCACCTGCGTGCTCGGCCGCAACGGCGTCGGCAAATCGAGCCTGCTGCGCGCGCTGGTCGGCCAGAAGCCGGTCAAGAACGGCACCATCATGTTCGAGGGCAAGGACATCACCCGCATGTCGACGGTCGACCGCGCCCGTTCCGGCATCGCCTATGTGCCGCAGGGGCGCGAGATTTTCCCGCTGCTCACCGTGCAGGAAAATCTCGAGACTGGTTTTGCGCCGCTGCCGCGCGACCAGCGTGAAATTCCCGACGACGTATTCTCGCTGTTTCCTGTACTGCAGAGCATGCTCGGCCGGCGCGGCGGCGATCTGTCCGGCGGCCAGCAGCAGCAATTGGCCATCGGCCGGGCGCTGACCATGCGGCCACGGCTGCTGTTGCTCGACGAGCCGACCGAGGGCATCCAGCCATCCATCATCAAGGATATCGGCCGCGCCATCGATTATCTGCGTTCGCTGAAGGAAATGGCGATCATCCTGGTCGAGCAATATCTCGATTTCGCGCAGGAGCTGGGCGATCATCTGGTGGTGATGGATCGCGGTTCGATCGTCTATCAAAGCGACAAGGCCAATCTCGACGAAGCCGCGCTCAAGCGCGCGCTGGCGATTTGATGTGATTTCCGTCATGGCCGGGCTTGTCCCGGCCATCCACGTCTTGCTTACTGCAAAGAAGAAAGACGTGGATGGTCGGCATGAAGCCGGCCATGACGAGTGGAGGGGTCAGTGCCGACTGCAACCGCCGCAACAGCGCGCACCTTCGCCGCCAACCGGGCCACCGGCCATATTGCGCTGTCCGTCTCGGCGCATGACGGCATCACGCGGCGCGCCAAGGTGCACGAGGACGGCTCGCTGCGCGTGCGTTTTCCGAATGCAACGCCTGACGCGCTGGAAGCGGTGCTGGTCAATACCGGCGGCGGCATGACCGGTGGCGACCGCTTCAGCATCGAGATGGATGTGGGCGAGGGGGCGAGTCTAATCGCCGGCACGGCGGCGGCGGAAAAAATCTATCGCTCCTCCGGCGCGGACGCCGAAATGAATGTCCGCCTGACGCTGGCGCCGAACGCGCGGCTGGCCTGGCTGCCGCAGGAGACCATCCTGTTCGACCGCGCCCGGCTCAGGCGCCGCATCGACATCGATCTGGCGGAAGGTGCGTCGCTGGTCATGGCCGAGGCGGTGGTGTTCGGCCGCGCCGCCATGAACGAGGCAATGAATGACGGCTTTTTCAGTGACGCCTGGCGTATTCGCCGGGACGGCAAACTGATCTATGCCGACACCGCGCGGCTCGACGGCGCCATCGCCGCCAAAATGACCGAGCGCGCGGTCACCAATGGCGGCATCGCCATCGCCACGGTTCTGGTCGCGCCCGGCGGCGACGATCGGCTTGAACAAGTGCGCGCGCTCGGCGAAAATTGTGTCGGTGAAGTCGGCATTTCGGCCTGGAACGGGCTGGCGGTGGCGCGCCTCTGCGCCAGGGACGGCGCAACGTTGCGGCACGATCTGATCGCGGTTCTGGCCGCGCTCGGCACAACGGTGCCGCGATTATGGCTACAGTGATTATTTGAGGACCTCATGAATCTGACGCCCCGGGAAAAAGACAAGATGCTGATCGCGGTTGCCGCCATGGTGGCGCGCCGCCGGCTCGAGCGTGGCGTCAAGCTCAACCATCCGGAAGCGGTGGCGCTGATTTCCGATTTCATCCTGGAAGGCGCGCGCGACGGCCGCACCGTTGCCGAGCTGATGCGCGACGGGGCGCACGTCATCACCCGCGCGCAGTGCATGGACGGCATCGCCGAGATGATTCACGACATCCAGGTCGAAGCCACGTTTCCCGACGGCACCAAGCTCGTCACCGTTCACGAACCGATCCGATAAAATTGCCGCTGAAAGGTCCCAACGTCATGAACGTCTTCTCGATTATCGCGCTCCTTGTCCTCGGCGTTACGCCCGCGCTCGCCCATGTCGGGCACGGCGCGACGGAGTCCTTCGCCGCCGGCCTCATGCATCCGCTCGGCGGTCTGGACCATTTCGCGGTGATGATCGCGGTCGGTCTGTGGGCAGCGCTCAAAGGCGGCCGCGCCCTGTGGTTCTGGCCGCTGACTTTCGTCGGCGTGATGCTGATCGGCGGCGCACTCGGCATGGCTCACGTCGCGCTGCCATTCGTCGAGCCGGCGATTCTCGCCTCGGTCGTTGCGCTCGGCCTCATGGTGGCGCTGGCTGTCGATATGCCGGTGGCGCTCGGCGCCCTTGTCGTCGGCGGTTTCGCGCTGTTTCATGGCCATGCCCATGGCAGCGAAGTTGTCGAGAACATTGGTGGCGTCGAATACATGGCCGGCTTTGCCTTGGCGACCGCGACCCTGCATCTGACCGGCATCGGCTTCGCGCAACTGATGACGCGCGCGCAGATGCGGCCGGTCATCCGCGCGGCCGGCGGACTGTGTTTATTCGCGGGCCTCGTGATGGTCGGAGGCCTCGCTTGATGATCCCCGGCGAGATGTTCATCCAGGACGGCGAGATCGAGCTCAATGCCGGCCGCAAGACGGTGACGGTCACCGTCGCCAATTCCGGCGACCGGCCGATCCAGGTAGGCTCGCACTATCATTTCTTCGAGACCAACCCGGCGCTGAAGTTCGAGCGCAAGAAGGCACGCGGCATGCGCCTCGACATCGCCGCCGGCACCGCGGTGCGCTTCGAGCCGGGCCAGACGCGCGAGGTGACCTTGGTCGCCCTTGCCGGCAAGAAGACGATCTACGGCTTCCGCGGCGACGTGATGGGGAAACTCTAGATGTCCGTCAAAATGAATCGCTCGGCCTATGCCGACATGTTCGGCCCGACCGTGGGCGACCGCGTGCGGCTGGCCGACACCGACCTCATCATCGAGGTCGAGAAGGATTTCACCGTCTACGGCGAAGAGGTGAAGTTCGGCGGCGGCAAGGTGATCCGCGACGGCATGGGCCAATCGCAGATCACCAACAAGCAGGGCGCCGCCGACACCGTCATCACCAATGCGCTGATCGTCGATCACTGGGGCATCGTCAAGGCCGACATCGGCCTCAAGGACGGCCGTGTGCTGGCGATTGGCAAGGCCGGCAATCCCGACATCCAGCCCGGCGTCACCATCGTCATCGGCCCGGGCACAGAGATCATCGCCGGCGAAGGCAAGATCGTCACCGCCGGTGGCTTCGACTCGCACATCCACTACATCTGCCCGCAGCAGGTCGACGAGGCACTTTATTCCGGCGTCACTACCATGCTGGGTGGCGGCACCGGACCGGCCGCCGGCACCAACGCGACCACCTGCACGCCGGGGCCATGGCATCTCGGCCGCATGATCCAGGCGGCGGATGCTTTCCCGGTCAATCTCGGTTTCGCCGGCAAGGGCAATGCCTCGCGCCCGGCGGCGCTTGAAGAAATGATCAAGGCCGGCGCCTGCGCGCTCAAGCTGCACGAGGACTGGGGCACGACGCCCGCGGCCATCGACACCTGTCTCACCGTCGCCGACAAATACGATGTGCAGGTGATGATCCATTCCGACACGCTGAACGAGTCCGGCTTCGTCGAGGACACGATCAAGGCCTTCAAGGGCCGCACCATCCACGCCTTCCACACGGAAGGCGCCGGCGGCGGCCATGCGCCGGACATCATTAAGGTCGCGGGCCTGAAAAACGTGCTGCCGTCCTCGACCAATCCGACGCGGCCATTCACGCGCAACACCATCGACGAGCATCTCGACATGCTGATGGTGTGCCACCATCTCGATCCGTCGATTGCCGAGGATCTGGCCTTCGCCGAAAGCCGCATCCGCAAGGAAACCATCGCGGCCGAGGACATCCTGCATGACCTTGGCGCGCTGTCGATGATGTCGTCTGACTCGCAGGCGATGGGCCGGCTCGGCGAAGTCATCATGCGCACCTGGCAGACCGCGGACAAGATGAAGAAGCAGCGCGGCGCCCTGCCCGGCGAGAAGGGCAATAACGACAACAAGCGGGTCAAGCGCTACATCGCCAAATACACCATCAACCCGGCGATTGCGCACGGCGTGTCGAAGCACATCGGCTCGATCGAAAAGGGCAAGATGGCCGATCTCGTCGTCTGGTCGCCGGCCTTCTTTGGCGTCAAGCCGGACATGGTGCTGAAGGGCGGCTCCATCGTCGCCGCTTTGATGGGCGATCCCAATGCCTCGATCCCGACGCCGCAGCCGGTGCATTACCGGCCGATGTTCGGCGCCTTCGGCAAGGCGCTCACCGCCTCGTCTTTGGTGTTCGTGTCGAAGGCGGCGGCGCGCAGCGACCTGCGCAAGCGCCTCGGCGTCGAGAAGCAGTTCGTCGCAGTCGAGAACACGCGCAAGATCAACAAGAAGAGCATGATCCACAACGACGCGACGCCGAACATCGAGGTCGATCCGGAAACCTACGAGGTCCGCGCCGACGGCGAGTTGCTCACCTGCGCGCCGGCCGACGTGCTGCCGATGGCGCAACGGTATTTCTTGTTCTAAAAGCGCCCGGGGAGAAATGCCGATGATCTACGTGGTCGCCCAGTTGCGGCTCAAGCCGGGCATGACCGAGCGGGCGTGTGAAGAGGCGCGCAAGGTCGTCGCCGGCACCGTCAAGGAGGATGGCTGCCTGTTTTACGATTTCAATCTCAGCGTGACCGATCCGACGCGGCTTGTCGCTGTCGAGCGCTGGGAATCGGCCGACCATCTGGCGCGCCACAATGAAACCGCGCATTTGCTGGCCTGGCGCGCGGTCGTGGCGGAGGTCGCGCTGGAGCGCGATGTCCAGGTCATCACGCCTGCGAAGGTCGAACGCAAGTGACGGCGGCAACGCCGCGATGCAGCAGGGCGAGATGAAACGGGTGATCGAGATCAAGCCCGCGGGCGCCTGGAATACGGCGAGTGCGACCGACCGCGTCGTGCTCGACGCCGGTGACCGCAATCGCCGCCGCATCGTGCTGACCGGCGAGCAGGGCACGCAAGTCATGCTTGATTTTCCAGCGCCGGTGTCGTTGCGCGACGGCGACGGCTTGGTGCTCGACGACGGCTCGATTGTTTTGGTGCAGGGCGCGCCGGAGGCCTTGCTCGAAGTCGCCGGCCCCAATGCGTTCGAAACGGTGCGGCTGGCCTGGCATCTCGGCAACCGACACACCGATGTGCAGATTGCCGGCAACAAGATCCGCATACGCTACGATCATGTGCTGGAAGACATGCTGCGCGGCTTGGGCGCACGCGTCGCGCCGCTCGATGTGCCGTTCGATCCCGAGCCGGCAAGCCCGCATGGGCATGGGCATGGGCATCACGGGCATGATCATGGATGATGTGCCGCGCAAAATCCGAAGCCGTCGTCCCCGCAAAGGCGAGGACCCGGCCCTTCGCGCTGCCGGGGACTTCGACAAATTGCTGGATACCCCGCCTGCGCGGGGTATGACGGTTGAACCGGACACGCTCGCCCCCACCGCGCTCTATCGCCTCCTTGCCTGGCTCTCGCCGGCCTTCCCGGTCGGCGCGTTCTCCTATTCGAGCGGCATCGAATGGGCGGTTGAGGCTGGCGACATCACCAGTGAGCCGACGCTGCAAGACTGGCTCGGCGTGATGCTCAGCGAAGGCGGCGGCTTTTGCGACGCCGTACTGTTCGCGCAGGCGCACCGTGCGGCGCTCAATGATGACGACAAGATTCTGCATGACGTCGCCGAGCTCGCCGCCGCCTTCGCGCCGTCGAAGGAGCGTCACCTGGAAACCACGGCGCAGGGCAATGCCTTTATCGAAGCCGCGCGCGCCGCCTGGGGTTGCTCCGCCATCGACCGGTTCAAAGCTGTGTGGGATGGCCCCGTTGCTTATCCGGTGGCAGTCGCGGTGACCGCCGCCGGCCATGGCATTGCGCTGGAGCCGGCGCTCGCCGCTTACCTTCAGGCGCTCGCCGCCAACTGGGTGTCGGCCGGCGTGCGGCTCATCCCGCTTGGCCAGACGCAGGGCTTGCGCGTCGTCGCCGCGCTCGAGCCCGCCGTCGCCGCCACCGCGCAGCGCGCGCTTGCCGCGACGCTCGACGATATCGGCTCCGCCGCCTTCCGCGCCGATCTGGCCAGCGCGCGGCATGAAACCCAATACACGCGCCTGTTCAGGAGTTGATATGGCCGCACTGATCAGTTCCGATATTTTGCCTGATGTGCTGATTGACGGTCTTAATCTTGTGTTCTGTGGCACGGCGCCGAGCAAGACGTCAGAGGCCGCGCAGGCTTACTATGCAAATCCACGAAATCGGTTCTGGAGAATTCTACATGAGTGCAAGTTCACCGATGTTGAGTTGATGCCGAGTGAGTATTATCAACTAATCAATAGAAAAATCGGTCTGACAGATTTGTGCAAGTTGGAATCTGGAAGTGACGACAAACTGAAAACAAGTTCATTTTTGCCGGAGCGGTTGAGGCAATCCATTGAGAGGTATCAGCCACACTTTCTCGCGTTTACTAGTAAGAATGCGGGCCAGCAATTTCTAGGCAAGAATGTCAAATATGGTCCCCAGCAAGGTGTGGGCCTTACTAAGGTATATATTTTGCCAACTACATCGCCTCGACGTGGCGACGTTTGGTGGAACAAAAATAAGCGCTACTGGTATGAGTTTGCAAATGAGTTCCATGAGGCGTTTCGTTTGAAGGAAGCCAATTGATGAAGAACCCCCATGGTCCGCTTCGCGTCGGTGTCGGCGGCCCGGTCGGCTCCGGCAAGACCGCGCTGATGGACGCGCTGTGCAAGACCTTGCGCGACCGTTATCAGATAGCCGCCATCACCAACGACATCTACACAAAATGGGATGCCGACTATCTGGTACGCTCCGGCGCGCTGTCGGCGGATCGCATCGCCGGGGTTGAGACCGGCGGCTGTCCGCATACCGCGATCCGCGAGGATGCCTCGATCAATCTCGCCGCTGTCGCCGAGATGAACCGGAAATTTCCCGATCTCGATCTTATCCTGATCGAATCCGGCGGCGACAATCTCGCTGCGACATTCTCGCCGGAGCTCGCCGATCTTACGATTTACGTCATCGATGTCGCCGCCGGCGACAAGATCCCGTCGAAGGGCGGGCCCGGCATCACGCGCTCGGATTTGCTGGTCATCAACAAGATCGATCTGGCGCCCTATGTCGGCGCCTCGCTCGAGGTGATGGAGCGCGACGCGAAAAAAATGCGTGGCGCGCGCCCCTTCGTGATGACCAATTTACGCGAGGGCAAGGATGTCGGCGCGATCGTAAAATTCATTGAAGAAAAGGGTGGGCTCAAGGCATAAGGTGATAAAAGAAAAGCGAGGAACGCGGTCGAGAAGGTCGGTGCGATGAGGAAAGCTTCGGCGGTTGAACGGCTCACACAGGCGCTCGCTAGAATTGACGATCCCCAAAGCGAAGGTGCGCGCGCCTGTCTGACGCTCTATCGCGACGAAGCGCGGGCCGCGGCCGACGCCGCCGATGCGCGCGCGCGTGCCGGCATCTCGCTGGGGCCGCTCGATGGCGCGATCATCTCGATCAAGGATCTGTTCGACGTCGCCGGTGAAGTGACGCGCGCCGGCTCGAAAGTTCTCGCCGACGACGGCAAGCCCGCCGCGCAGGATGCGCCGGTGGTGCGGCGTCTGCGCGCCGCCGGCAGCGTCATACTCGCCAAGACCAACATGTCGGAATTCGCCTTCAGCGGGCTCGGCCTCAATCCGCATTACGGCACTCCGGGAAATCCGGCCGATCGCGCGCGCGTGCCGGGCGGTTCATCGGCCGGCGCGGCTGTCGCGGCGGCGGATGGCATGTGCGAGATCGCCATTGGCAGCGACACCGGCGGCTCGACGCGCATTCCGGCGGCCCTGTGCGGCATTACCGGCTTCAAGCCGAGCCGTCTGCGCGTATCGACCGAGGGCGCGTTTCCGTTGTCCTACACGCTCGACTCCATCGGCCCGATGGCGAAGAGCGTTGTCGATTGTTTCAATGCCGATGCGGTGCTGGCCGGTGAAACGCCGTCTGCTTTGGAGGCGATGCCGCTTGCCGGTCTCAGGCTCGGTGTCGCGCAAGGCCTGCCGTTGGAAAATCTCGACGACACGGTCGGCCGCCGTTTTCCCGAAGCACTCGACCGGCTGGAGCGCGCCGGCGCACGGTTGACTTACGAGAAGATGCCGCTGCTCGACGACATGATGAAGGCCTTGTCGCGCTCCAGCATCCTGATGGCGGAAGCCTACGCGATTCACAAGGAGCGGCTGGCGCGGCGCGGCGACGCCATCGACCAGATCGTGCGCGCGCGCCTTGACCGCGGCGCCGGCATCGCCGCCGCCGATTTTATCGATGCGGTGCGCGACCGCGCCGCCTTGATCCATGCGATGGATGCGCGGCTGGCCGATCTCGATGCGCTGGTGCTGCCGACCACGCCGATCGTCGCGCCGCGCCTCGACGAGGTGGCGACGCCGAAGGATTTCATGGCGCGTAACGCCATGGTCCTGCGCAACACGACGATTGCCAATTATTTCGACCTCACCGCGATCTCATTGCCGCTGCCGCGCGATGGCGGCCTGCCGACCGGGCTGATGCTGTTTGCCCGCAATGGCCACGACCGGCGGCTGTTCCGCATAGCCGCCGCTGTCGAGAAGGTGTTCGCTTAAATCTCGCGTAACGCTTCCAGCATCATCCGGTAGCGTTCCGGCCCAAGCTTGGGCAGTAAGCTGGCCTCATGTTGCGCGGCCAGCGCCTTGGCCTGTTTCAACTGCGCTTGGCCGGCGCGGGTCAGGCGCAATGCGTGCCGCCGCCCGTCGGCCGAGGAGGGCAGCCGTTCGGTCAGCCCGCGCCGGTCGAGAAGGTGCAGCATGCGCACCATGCGCGCCCGTTCGATGCCGAGCGTCGCCGCCAGTTCGGATTGCGACAGGCCCTCATTGGCGCCGATGATGACCAGCACCGAGAATTGCGCCGGGCTGATGTCGATGGGCGAGAGGTGGCGGATGAAGTCCTGGAAAATCCACACCTGAATGCGGCGGACGAAATAGCCGAGATGGTCGTTGAGCACGCCGAGGTCGATGGCGACCGGGCTGACCCGGGTCGGCAGCGGCCGCTTGCGCAAGGGCAGCGCGGCCGGTCGCTTGGCCGGATTTTTCGCAGGTTTTCCTGCTGGCCTAGCCCTTTTTGGCGCTCGTTTGACTGCTGGCATCGCTAAATCCCGGTCGCGTCAGGCGTCGGGCGCCGGTGTATTGCACCGGCTCCGGCGCGGCAATAATGCAGTTGACGCGGTTTGTTGTCGAGGTCAACAATGTCGTCAAATGCGACGGTGGGGCCGAACGACGCGACTGCGGCGCCGGCCGCCGCTGGACGCTTATTTTCGAGCTTGTGAGAACCGGAGCAAATCCGGCATCATCGACTGAAACGGCCGTGTCGGCCCAGGGAGGACTTCAAGATGAAACGTAAATCGCCATCCAAATCGCCGTCGAAGGCCGCGTCCGTCAGCCGCCGCGCATTCAGCGCCGGCCTCGGCGCCGTGGGTTTCACCGCCGGCATCGCGCCGTTCAACATCGTTCGAGCGCAGGGCGCTGCCCTCAAAGTGGGTGTGCTGCTGCCGCGCTCCGGCTTCCAGGCCGGCATCGGCCAGGACTGCCAGCGCGGCGTCGATATCGCCGCCGGTATCCTCAAGGACATGGGGATGCCGAGCCTTCAGTTCATGAACGCCGACACCGAGACCAATGTCGACGTCGCCCGCTCGCGCGCCGAAAAGCTGATCGGCGAGGGCGCGCAGGTGCTGATGGGCGCTTTCGACTCCGGGCAAAGTTCGGCGATCGCCCAGGTGGCCGAGCAGAAGGGCATTCCCTACGTCATCAACATCGCCGCCGCCCCGCCGATCACCGAGCAGGGCTACAAGTTCGTGTTCCGCAATTTCCCGACCGCCGGCATGATCCTCGGCGGCGCCTTCACCGCGCAGAAGGAAATCTTCGCCGCGGTCGGCTCGGCGCCGAAGACCGCGGTGTTCATGCACGTCAATGACACGTTCGGCACCTCGATGGCCGGCGGCATTGGCGCGGTCATGCCGAAGTTCGACATGCCGTACAAGATCGTCGAGACCATCGCCTACGACCCGGCGGCGCGCGATCTGGCGGTCGAAATTTCCAAGGCCAAGGCGACGGGCGCCGATGCGCTGGTGATGGTGAGCCGTCTCAACGACGCCATCCTGCTGACCCGCGAAATGGTCAAGCAGCGCTGGTCGCCGATGGCGATCATGAGCATGGGTCCGGGCTGGTACGAGGATCAGTATCTCAAGACTCTCGGCAAGCTGGCCGACGGCCCGCTGAGCTTCGTACCGTGGTACGACCCGAACAAGCCGCTGAGCAAGACGCTGGAAGAGGCATTGGCAAAGTCCAATCCCGGGGTGAGCCTGAACACCAACCACGTCTATACGTTCGAGGCGCTGCTGATCGCCGCCGATGCCTACAAGCGGGCCGGCTCCGCCGATCCGAAGGCTCTGGCCGACGCCATCCGCGCTACCAACATCACCAACAATGTCAGCCCGGGCCCCGGCATCCAGTTCGACGCCAAGGGTCAGAATGACAAGCTGAAGATTTCCGGAATTCAGAATCGCGGCGGCAAGCTGTTGACGGTGGCGCCGAAGGAAGCGGCCAACGCCAAGGCGGAATGGCCGCTGACGCCTTACGACAAGCGCGCGTAAGGCGCTCGTCTCGCATTGCCATTGCTCCGGCCATGAACATGGCCGGAGCTTTGCGTATTAAGGATCATCCGTGCCCTTCGACGTCTATCTCAATGTCGCCGTCGGCGGCCTGTTGACCGGTCTGGTCTATGGGCTGATGGCGCTTGGCCTGTCGGTGATCTTCGGCGTCGTGCGCGTCGTCAATTTCGCCCATGGCGAGATGATGACCATCGCGATGTATATCGCCATCGTGCTGTTTTCCGCGCTGCACCTCGATCCGCTGATCATGCTGGTGCCGATATCCGCGGTGCTGTTCTGTTTCGGCTATGCCTTGCAGGCGGGAATCATCAATCCCTTTATCACCCGGCCCGAACACAGCCAGTTTCTGTTGTTGGTTGCGATCGCCATCATCATCATCAACGTTCTGTTGATCATCTTCGGGCCCGACGCGCAGAGCGTGCAGACTTCCTATTCCTATGACAGCTTCCAGATTGGAAAATTGATCGTCGACGCCACCAAGCTTTACGCGGCCGCCGCCGCGCTGGCAGTCGCGGTCGCGCTTTATGGCTTCTTTCAGTTTACCGCCATCGGCACCGCGATCCGCGCCTGCGCCGATAATTACACCGGCGCGCTGGTGGTCGGCCTCGACGTCAAACACCTCTACGCGCTGACCTTTGGCTTGGGGGCGGCCTGCGTCGGCGCCGCCGGCGTCATGCTGGTGCTGATCGTCGATGTCACGCCTTCGCTCGGACCGGCTTACACCCTGCTCGCCTTCGTCATCGTCATCACAGGCGGCCTGGGCTCGATGCCCGGCGCCTTGCTCGGCGGCGTATTGATCGGCCTCACCGAGGCGATGGCGGGGCTCATCTTCACGCCGTCGGCGAAAAGCATGTTCGCCTTTGCCATCCTCGTGCTGGTGCTGCTGTTCCGCCCGCAAGGCATCATGGGCAAAAAGGCGGCATGATGTTTTCGAGGCTTTTTGAGAACGTGTCGCGCCGCGCGCTGGTTCTTCTCGGCGTGCTGCTCATCGGTCTGTTCGGCGCGCCGCTGGTCGCCAGCGACTATCTGCTCACCGTTCTCATTCTCATTCTGTATTTCGCCTATATCGGCCAGGCGTGGAACATCATGATGGGCTTTGCCGGGCAGTTGTCGCTCGGCCATGCGCTCTATGTTGGCCTCGGCGCCTATACGGCGGCGGCGCTCTATGTGCATTTCGGCATCGGCCCGTGGCTTGGCCTATTGGCCGCCGTGCCGATCGCGGCGCTGGCGGGCGCTTTCATTGGCTATCTCGCCTTTCGCTTCAAGGTCGGCGGCGTCTATTTCGCCATTCTGACCATCGCGGTCGCCGAATTCGCCCGTGTCGGTTTCGATCATCTGACCTGGACCAAGGGATCGGGCGGCCTGTTCCTGCCGGTGGCGCAATATGCGCAAAGCGATCTGTGGCTGCTGCGCGGCAAGCCGGTGATGTTCTATTACATCTTGCTGGTCGCGGTGGTGCTCGCCTTCGTGTTCTGCCGCGCGCTCCTGCAAAGCCGCATCGGCTATTTCTGGCTGGCGATCCGCGAAGACGAGGAAGCCGCACGCTCGGCCGGCATCGATACCTTCCGCTACAAGATGATCGCGGTGGTGATCTCGTCCGGCATGACCTCGTTCGCCGGCGTCATCTATGCGTTCTATTACAACAACCTGTTCCCGGAGCAGGTGTTTCACATCTCGCGTTCGATCGAGATCATCCTCGGTCCTATCGTCGGCGGTGTCGGCACCTTGTTCGGGCCGATCATCGGCGCTTTTCTTCTGACCGGCATGTCGGAATCGCTGATCGCCGCGCTGCATGCGCTCGGCATCGATATTCCAGGCGCCAAGCAGGTGTTCTATGGCGTCTGCCTGTTGCTGGTGATCATGGCGCTGCCGGACGGCATCTGGCCGTGGCTGTCGCGGCGCATCGGCCTGTCGGAGCGCGAGAAATGACCGCGCTCCTCAAAGTCGACGGTATCAGCAAGCGTTTCCGCGGTCTTCTTGCGGTCGATCGCCTGAGCTTCGACGTGCCGGAAGGCGGCATCTTCGCGGTGATCGGGCCGAACGGCGCCGGCAAGACGACATTGTTCAACATGATCGCCGGCGTCTATGTGCCGGATAACGGCACGATTTCCTTTGCCGGCAATCGTATCGACGGCCTGGCGTCGGATCGCGTCTGCCAGCGCGGCATCGGCCGCACCTTTCAGATCGTGCGGCCGTTCCCGGCCTTGTCGGTCGAGGACAATGTCATCGTCGGCGCCTTGATGCGCCGTCACGACGTCGTCGAAGCGCGTGCGCATGCGCATGAGGTGCTGCGCCGGCTCGATCTCTACGACAAGCGGGCGCAGCGCGCCTCCTCGCTGACCTTGCCGGATCGCAAGCGGCTGGAGGTGGCCCGCTCGCTCGCCACCGACCCCAAGCTGCTGCTGCTCGACGAGGTGATGGCGGGATTGCGGCCAACCGAAACCGATCGCATTGTCTCGATCCTGAAAGAGTTGAACCGCGACGGCCTCACTATTCTGCTGATCGAACACGTCATGCGCGCGGTGATGGCGCTGGCCGGACGGATTCTCGTGCTGCATCACGGTGCGTCGATCGCCGAGGGCGCGCCGGCGGATGTGGTGCGCGATCAGGCAGTAATCGATTCGTACCTTGGCGCGGAGGACATCTAATGCTCCGCATCGAAAACCTCGACGTATTCTACGGTGACGCGCAGGCGCTCGATGGCGTCTCGCTGGATATCGCCGAAGGCTCCATCGTCGCCATCGTCGGCGCCAATGGCGCCGGCAAGACCTCGCTGATCCGCACCATTGCCGGCATGCACCGGCCGGCACGCGGCCGTATCGTGTATCGGGGGCAGGACATTGCCGGCTGGCCGAGCCACAAAGTCTGCGATCTCGGCATCGGCCAGGTCGCCGAAGGCCGTCAGGTGTTTCCGACTTTGTCGATTGCCGAAAATCTCATGATGGGCGCGATGCTGCCGCGCGCACGCAGCCTTCGCGACCGCAATCTTGAAAAGGTCTATGCGCTGTTTCCGCTCTTGACCGAGCGGCGCACGCAGGCCGCCGGGACGTTATCGGGCGGCGAGCAGCAAATGCTGGCCATTGGCCGCTGTCTGATGGGCGCGCCGGACCTTGTCATGTTCGACGAGCCTTCGCTCGGCCTGGCGCCGGCCGTCGTGCAGCAGGTATTGAAAACCGTGCGCGATCTCAACCGCGACGGGCTGACCTGCGTGCTGGTCGAGCAGAACGTCGCGGTGTCGCTGAAACTGGCGAGCCAGGCTTACGTGCTGGAAAACGGCCGCGTCACTTTATCGGGCACCGGCGAAGCGCTGCTCGGCGACGACCGGGTGCGTCAGGCTTATCTGGGAATGTAATTTAGCGAGGAAGATAGCCGCGGCCATTGACCCGGCGCTGGCGGCGCATCAGCAAATCGAGCGCGGCGACCCGCATGCTCAACGGGCAGTGCGGAAAAGAAGCGCGCAGCAGCTTGAGCGCTTCGGCGTCGGTCGCGGGCGAATATTGCAGCACGCTTTCCGCCATGCGCGCGGCGTCCGCGACAAGCGACGCGGGGCGCGGCGGAGATCTGAAAACTTGGCCCATCGATCCAAATCCTTGCGGGTAACAGATAATCTCTGAGACCCCGGCAACACAGAATGCGGCCTGTGCCGTTATCAAATCGTTAACAACGCAAAACGGCCGGCGGTTCCATCCGCCGGCCGTCATATTTTCTCGTCCCAGGCGTTATTTCAGCGCCGGTCCGATGGTCACGGTGCAGGTGCCGACGCCCTCGACCGCGCATTCCAGCTTGTCGCCGGCAACGCAGGCAGCAACGCCGGCCGGCGTCCCGGTCATGATGATGTCGCCGGCGGCCAGTTCGACCATCTTGGACAAATCGGCGATGATTTCCGGCACGTTCCAGATCAGCTGATCGAGATCGCCGTCCTGACGGACCTTGCCGTTGCAGGAAAGCGTGATCTTGCCCTTCTTCGGGTGGCCGGTCTCTGAAGCCGGCTTGATCGCGCCGCACGGCGCCGAGTGGTCGAAAGCCTTGCCGACTTCCCACGGCCGCTTGAGGTCGCGCGAGGCGATCTGCAGGTCGCGGCGGGTCAGGTCGATGCCGACCGCATAGCCGTAGATGCAGTCATTGGCCTTGTCGGCCGGGATGTTGCGGCCGCCCGACTTCAACGCCACGACCAGTTCGACCTCGTGGTGCATGTCCTTGGTCAGCGACGGATAAGGGACGGTACCGCCGTCCGGCACGATCATGTCGGCCGCCTTGGCGAAATAGAACGGCGGCAGCCGCTCGTCCTGGCCCATTTCGCGGATGTGCTCGATGTAGTTGCGGCCGACGCACCAGATGCGGCGGACCGGAAAGGTCTTCGACGTGCCGGCAACGGCGATAGCGGCCTGCGGCGGCGCAGGAATAACGTAGTCCGCGCTCATGGGTTTTTGCCTTTGAGTGTCAGGTTTACGAGGGTGAAAAGGCCGTTTCGGCCCGGTTTTAGTGGCATTCCGGTATCGCATTATCCGGCGCGTAACAAGCCGTACCGGAAAATCCCGTGTCCGGCTAGACCGGGGCCACGGACGGCTGCCGCGGCTCCTGCTGCTTGAGTTGCAGGCCATAGAACGCGGCATAGCGGCCGCCCCGCGCCAGCAAATCGTCATGCCGCCCGGATTCGGACGTGTGACCGTCCTCGATCACATAGATGCGGTCGGCATGCGAAATCGTGTGCAGCCGATGCGCGATGGCCAATGTAGTGCGGCCCTCGAACAGATGGTCCATGGCCTCGCGGACGGCGAGTTCGCTCTCGGAATCCAGCGCGGCGGTCGCCTCGTCGAGCAGGATGATCGGCGCATTCTTGATCAGCGCGCGGGCAATGGCGATGCGCTGGCGCTGGCCGCCCGACAATTGCAGGCCGTGCTCGCCGACCGGCGAATCGTAGCCTTGCGGAAACATCATGATGAAGTCGTGCGCATAGGCGCCCTTGGCGGCGGCGACGATCTCGTCCTCGCTGGCGCCCGGTCTGCCGAAGGCGATGTTCTCGCGGATCGTGCCACGGAACAGAAACACGTCCTGTCCGACATAGGCGACATGCCGGCGCAACGAGCGGCGCGACACCTTGCTGATATCGTGGCCGTCGATGGTGATCCTGCCATGCTCGCTGTCGTAGAAACGCAGCAGCAGATTGAACACCGTCGACTTGCCGCCGCCGGAAGGACCGACCAGCGCGGTCAGCCGGCCGGGCTCGGCGACGAACGACATGCCGCGCAACACCGCCTGGTCGCCGCGATAGGCAAAATGCACGTCGTCGAATTCCAGCCGCGGTGAGACAATGGTCAGGTCCGGCATGCCGGTGTCGATCGGCTCGCTCGGCGGACTATCGATCACCTCGAACAGAATGCGCACGCCGACCAGGCCGCTGTTGAGTTCGATGTTCAGCCGCGCCAGGCGCTTGGCCGGCTCATACGCCAGCAGGAACGCGGTAATGAACGAGAAGAACTGCCCCGGCGTCGCGCCGGTATTGAGCACGCGATAGCCGCCATAGGTGATGGCGATGGCAATGGCGCAGCCGCCGAGCGTCTCCATCAGCGGCGAGGCGCGGGCGGCGACGCGCGCCATCTTATTGGCCTCGTGTTCGACCGCCGCGACATTGGCGTCGAAGCGTTCGCGCATGGTGTCCTCGAGCGTGAAAGCCTTGACGATGCGGATGCCCTGCAACGTCTCCTGCAACGTTTCGAGTATGCGCGTGCCGCCCTGGAACTGGCTGCGGCCGATCTTGTAGACGCGGCGGATCATTTTGCGCAGCACCAGAAACGCCGGCGGCGCCACAACGAAGCTGAAAAACGACATCAGCGGGTCCTGCACCACCATGACGGCGAGAAGGCCGATCAGCGACAACAGATCGCGGCCGAGCGAGGTGATCAGCAGATTGATGACCTGCGTCGCCGCAGCGGCGCCGGCGCTCAGGCGCGCGATGAATTCGGTCGAGTGCCGGTCGGAAAAGAAACTCAGGCCTTCGCTCAGCAGTTTCGAGAACACCGCGCGCTGGTTGTTGGCGACAATGCGGTTGCCGATCTGCGACAGCAGCACGGTGTGGCCGTAGGTCGCCAGCCCCTTGCCGGTGAACAGCAAAGCGGTAACGCCGCCGAGGATGATGAGGGCGGGGAGATTGCGATAGATGTAGGCCTGATTGATGACGTCGCCGATCAGGTAGGCGCTCATCGCCGTGCAGCCGGCCGACACCGCCATCAGCACTAAGCCGATGGCATATTTGCGCCAATGCGTCAGGCCCTGTTCGGTCAGCAGCCGCTTGACCAGGGGCCAGGCGCGGTAGCGTTCGTCGTCGGATAATGGCGGCTTGATTTCGGTCATCCGGACTCTGTCGGGCATTGAATATGGCGCGTCAAGCGCGCTGGGGGATGGTCCCAAAGACGTCCGAATGCATGCCCGGGGCGGCGGCATTTTTCAAGGCAATTGCCGGTAAAAAGGCCGGATCAGCCCGGCGCCGGGCCGCGCTTTCCATGCAGGCGTTTTTCCCAGGCGAGCGCGTGCGCGACGATGGTGTCGAGGTCCTGGAATTGTGACCGCCACGGCAAAGTGGCGCGGATGCGCTCGACATTGGCGACCAGCGCCGCCGGATCGCCCGGACGGCGGCCTTCGATCTCGACCGGAAAGTCGCGGCCGCTGATGCGGCGCACCGCGTCGACCACCTCGAACACCGAGGAGCCGCGGCCATAGCCGCAATTGAAGGTCATGCTGGCCCCGCCGCGGCGCAGATGGCCGAGCGCCGCCGAATGGGCGCGCGCCAGATCGCTGACATGGATGTAATCGCGGATGCAGGTGCCGTCGGGTGTCGGATAATCGGTGCCGAAAACCGACATCTTCGGCCGTTTGCCGATCGCCGCCTCGCAGGCGACCTTGATGAGATGCGTCGCGTTCGGGCTCGATTGTCCCGTACGGCCCCGCGGATCGGCGCCGGCGACGTGGAAATAACGCAGGATGACGAAGCGCAGGCCGTGCGCGCGGCCGGCATCGTGCAGCATGATCTCGGACATCAGCTTCGACGTGCCATAGGGCGAGATCGGTGCGGTCGGCATGTCTTCGCGAATGCTCGGCACCTCGGCATTGCCGTAGACCGCCGCCGTCGACGAAAAGATGATCTGGCGCACGCCGGCTTCGATCGCGGTGTCGAGCAGCGCGCAGGTGTTCATGGTGTTGTTTTGATAGTAGCCGAGCGGATCGCGCAGCGAATCGGGAACCACGATGGAGGCGGCGAAATGGATGATGGCGGTGACGCCATATTGCTCGATGGTTCGGGCCACCAGTTCGCGGTCGCCGGTCGAGCCATTGACGAAAGGCACCGAAGCCGGGAACAGATAGCGGAATCCGGTCGACAGATTGTCGAGCACGACGACGGAATCGCCGGCGTCGACCAATTCGTGAACCATGTGGCTGCCGATGTAACCGGCGCCGCCCGTGACCAAAACCGTCATTACTGCCCCCGAATGGGTTTAGGCCTTGTATCGGCCCGCCGGCAAAAAAGTCATTATATCGGCCGACGCCCGGTCATGGTTATGGCGGTCGTTGTTAATGACCGGTATATGATCGTCGTTAACCGCCAACGTCTCGATAATGCCCGACATCCTTTTCATCAAGACATCTTCTCTCGGCGATGTGATCCATCACATGCCGGCTTTGACCGAGGCGCGCGCGGCGCGCCCGGCCGCACGCCTGACGTGGCTGGTCGAGGAGGCCTTCGCGCCATTGGTACGATTGCACCCGGCGGTCGATGCCGTCGTGCCGGTGGCGTGGCGGCGCTGGCGCAAGTCGCTTTATGCGCCGGCCACCTGGGCCGAGATCGCGCGCAACCTGCGCGCCATCCGCTCGGTCGACTACGACCTGGTGATTGATACGCAAGGGCTGCTGCGCACCGGGCTTCTGGCGCGGATCGCGCGCGGCACGCGGCATGGCTACGATTCCGCCAGCATCCGCGAGCCGCTGGCTTCGGCCTTCTACGACGTGCGCCACACAGCGAGCCGCGATTTGCACGCGGTTGAGCGCAACCGCCTTCTCACCGGTCTGGCGCTTGGCTACACGCCGCAAGGCGCGCCCGACTTCGGTCTCGACCGCGGGCTATTTGAAAAATCCGGCAAGCCTTATGCCGTGCTGCTGCACGCAACCGCGCAGGCGCAAAAGGAATGGCCGGTGGACAACTGGATCGCGCTCGGCCGCGCTATCCAGCGGCAAGGCATTGACGTTGTATTGCCCTGGGGCACGGCGGATGAACGCGCGCGCAGCGAGCGCGTCGCCGCCAGTCTGCCCGGCGCGCGCGTACCGGACCGCGCGCCGCTCGATGCCGTCGCGCAACTCATCGGCGGCGCGCAAAGCGTCGTCGGCGTCGATACCGGCTTGCTGCATCTGGCGGCGGCGCTCGGCGTGCCGCTGGTGGCGATCTTTGCCGGCAGCCAGCCGGATTTGACCAGACCGGTCGGCCATGGTCGGCTCACCGTGCTCGGCACGCTGGGCGTGCCGCCCGGCGTGGATGAAGTCATCGCGGCTTGGCAGACAACAGGCGGGGATTGATGCCAAAGACACGGTTAGAGGCTTTCAGCGACGGCGTGCTGGCCATCATCATCACCATCATGGTGCTCGAGCTGAAAGTGCCGCATGGCGAGGACTTCGCCGCCTTGCAGCGTTTGCTGCCAGTGTTTCTCAGTTATGTGCTGAGTTTCATCTATATCGGCATCTACTGGAGCAACCACCATCACCTGCTGCACACGGTCAAGCACGTCAGCGGCGCCGTGCTATGGGCCAATTTGCATTTGCTATTCTGGCTGTCGCTGTTTCCGTTCGTTACCGGCTTGATGGGCGAAAATCATTTCGCACCGCTGCCGGCCGCTCTGTACGGTTTTGTGCTGATGATGGCCGGCGTCGCCTACTCGATTCTCACCCGCGTGATCATTCATGAGGACGGGCCGAACTCGCTGCTGGCCAAGGCGGTCGGCAACGACGCCAAGGGCAAGCTGTCGGTCGTCTTGTACGCCGTGGCAATTTTGTGCGCGCTGTTGGTCAATCGATGGCTTGCCGAAGCCATCTATATCTTCGTCGCCTTGATGTGGCTGGTGCCGGACCGGCGCATCGAGCGGGTGCTGACGCAGAAGGAAAAATAAGCGGGCGGCCGGCTCACGCCGCGCCGGCGCGCAGCAGATCGTGCACGTGGATAACGCCGACCGGTTTGCCGGCTTGCACCGCGAACAGCGCCGTGACCTTCATCGAATTGAGGATATCCAAAGTCTCACTGATCAATTGATCTGGCCGCACTGTTTTCGGCGCCTTGGTCATCACGTCGTCGACGCGCGCATTGAGCAGGTCGTTGCGCATGTGCCGGCGCAAATCGCCGTCGGTGATGATGCCGACCAGCGCGCCCTGCGCGTCGGTGATGCCGACGCAGCCGAAGCCCTTGGCCGACATTTGCAGGATGGCGTCCGACATTTTCGTGCCGAGAGAGGCCAGCGGCACCTGCTCGCCGGTATGCATGAAGTCGCTGACGGTCTTGAGCAGCGCGCCCAGTTTGCCGCCCGGATGCAGCATGCCGAAATCGAGCGCGGTGAAGCCGTGGCTTTCGAGAAGCGCGATCGCCAGCGCGTCGCCGAGCGCGAGCTGCATCAGCGATGAGGTGGTCGGCGCCATGTTGTGCGGGCAGGCCTCGCGCGCTTGGGGCAGAGTCAGCACCACGTCGGCGGTCTTGCCGAGCGTCGAGTCGGCATTGGCGGTCATGCCGATCAGGCCGATGCGGAAGCGGCGCGAATAGTCGGTGAGGTTTTTCAGTTCGGCGGTCTCGCCGGACCATGACAGCGCCAGGATGACGTCACCCTTGGCGATCATACCGAGGTCGCCATGGCTGGCTTCTGCCGGATGAACGAACATCGCCGGCGTGCCGGTCGAGGCGAGCGTCGAGGCGATCTTGTTGCCGACATGACCCGACTTGCCCATGCCGGTGACGATGACGCGGCCCTGCGCTGAGCGGATCAGGTCGACGGCCGCGGCGAACTGCCCGCCAAGCCCGTCGCGCAACGCCGCGATCAGCGCCTCGACGCCGCTGCGCTCGGCATCGAGCGTGCGCAGGGCGCTGTCGATCGCGGCCTGAGCCTTCGCGCTCTTCATATCGGCGGTTTGAGCGTTGGCCATGCGAGGTCCTTCAGGAAACGACTGTTTGATAGCACGAAAGGCCGGCCCCGTCAGGCTTGCGCCCGCCGGTTGCGTTAACGGCCCCGGGCCGGGCCTGCAAGCACGGCCCGCACCGCCTCCAGGACGCTGTGGACAGCTACATCGGCGGTCTGGCGGTGGCTGACGGCGTCGTTGCCAAGGGTCCGGGCGCGCAGGCGGGCTTCCTCGTCGCCGGGCGGCTCCAGAATGGCGGCGACGGGGTTGAGCGGTTTCCAGTGCCAGGGGCTGGTCGGGCCGAAAATGGCCACCGTCGGCGTGCCGATCGCGGCCGAGATGTGCATCAGGCCGGAATCGTTGGTTACGGCGGCGTCCGCCGCCGCCAGCGCCAGAATGGCGTTGCGCAGATCGGCGCCGGTCAGGTCGCGGACACGGGGGCCGCCGGCCTCGGCGATCAACTGCGCCGTCGCGGTCTCGCCGGGGCCGCCGAGGACCCAGACCGAGGCGCCATCCCGCGTCAGTGCCCGCGCCAGCTCGGCATAATGGCCCGGCGGCCAGGCTTTGCCCGCCCCGACCGCGCCCGGCGACAGGGTCACGACCGGCCGGCTGTCGCCGGTCAGGCCGCGCTGCTGCCGCCACATCGCCAGTTCGTCGGCGGACACCGTCAGCGCCGGCCGGGGCCAGTCGGCGGGCAGGGCGGAGCCTATTGGCAGCGCCAGCGCACCCATCTGGTCGATCATCCGGGGCAAATGCCGCTCGCCCCAGCGGATGTCGTTCAAGAGACCGAAACGGGCTTCACCGGCAAAACCAGTGCGGACGGGAATGCCTGCAAGGAAGGGGCCCAGCGCCGCCTTCCATTTGCGGGACATGACCAGGACTTGACCATAGTCCTCCCGGCGCAGGCGTGCGGCCAGATCCTGCTGGACCGCCCAGCCGAGGCGCTTGCGCGGCTGGTCGCTGATGAGGACCTTGCGGACGCCGGGCATGTAGTCGGCGATCGGGGCGCACAACGTGCTGGAGACCATGTCGACCGCCCGGTCCGGGGCTTGCGCGCGCAGCAGCCGCACCACCGAATGGCAGCGGACGAAATCGCCGATCCAGACGAAAGGAACGATCAAAACCGGGCGATGATCTGAACCTTGGTTCATTTTAATGGGGTGCAGGGGTTAACAGTGGGCCGCTGGAGGCGTTTGCCCGGTCCGTTCGATGCTGTCCAGCGCCAATCTTTACCGTTTTCCGCACCCTTAGCCCCGGGGATTTGCGCGCCCGCCCGGACTGAGGCAAAGGTTTCCCAGCGCATGGTCCCGAAAAGTGGGGACCGGTTTTCGGACAAGACCATGCGCAGTGAAGGGGTTCGGGGTTTCGGGATGATCTTGGTTACCGGCGGGGCAGGCTTTATCGGCTCGAATATCGTTGCCAGCCTCAACGAGGCGGGCCGGACCGATGTCGTCGTCAACGACGTGCTCGGGGACGAGGCCAAGTGGCGCAACCTGGCCAAGCGCCAGATCGCCGACTTCGTGCCGCCGTCCGACCTCGCCCGCTGGCTCGATGGCCGCAAACTCACCGCCGTCATCCATATGGGCGCGATTTCCGACACCACCGCCCGCGACGGCGACCTGGTGATGGAAAACAATTTCCGGCTGTCGCTGCGCCTCTTGGACTGGTGCACCGATACACAGACGCCGTTCATTTATGCGTCGTCGGCCGCCACCTATGGCGAAGGTGAGCAGGGCTTTGCCGACGACAATGCGCCGGCCGCCCTGCGGCAGCTCAGGCCGATGAATCTCTATGGCTGGAGCAAGCACCTGTTCGACCTGGCGCTCATCGACCGCGTCGCCAAAAAACAAAAGATGCCGCCGCACTGGGCCGGCCTGAAATTCTTCAACGTCTATGGCCCGAACGAATATCACAAGGGCGCCATGGCCAGCGTGCTGTCGAAAGTCTTCGCCGGCGCGAAAGCGGGCCAGCCGGTCAAGCTGTTCAAGTCGCACCGCGACGGCATTGGCGACGGCGAGCAGCGCCGCGATTTCATCTATGTCGACGACGTGGTCGCGGTGATCCGCTGGCTTCTCGACGCGCCCAAGGTCAACGGCATTTTCAATGTCGGCACCGGAAAGGCGGAGAGCTTCCGCGACATGATCGAGGCGATGTTCAAGGCGTTGGGGCGTACGCCCAATATCGAATACATCGACATGCCGGAAAGTATTCGCGGCCAGTATCAGTATTTCACGCAAAGCAGCATCGAGAATCTGCGCCGCGCCGGCTATAACGCCGGCTTCACCCCGCTTGAGAAAGCCGTCGGGCAATATGTAACCGGCTATCTCGATAAAGACGATAAGTATAAATAACCATGATTGGCGTCCGACGCACGGTGTTAAATTCCGTTCGTCCCCGCGAAGGCGGGGACCCAGTTCTTCATGCTCTTTATTCTGAAGTTTTAATTCTGGATTCCCGCTTGCGCGGGAATGAACGGGATTTGTGATGTTCGATTTCGACAAGCATCTCACCGACCTCGGCAATCAGACCGTGCTCTGCATCGGCGATCTGATGCTTGACGAATTCGTCTATGGCGACGTGACCCGCATCTCGCCGGAGGCGCCGACGCCGGTGATCGCGGTCAAGCGCACCGAAGTCATGGTCGGCGGCGCCGGCAATGTCGCGCGCAATCTGGTGTCGCTCGGCGCGCGCTGCATTTTCGTCGGCGTGGTCGGCGACGACGACGCCGGCGCGGCTTTGACCAAGGCGCTCACCACCAATGCGCTGATCGAATTCGAACTGGTGATCGATCCGGCGCGGCAGACCACGCGCAAGGTGCGCTTCGTCTCCGAGCATCATTCGACGCATCTGTTGCGCGCCGACTGGGAAAGCGCCGGCCCGATCAATGCCGCCGCCGAGGACGCGCTGATTGCGCACGCCATCAAGGCGATGCCAGGCGCTGGCAGCGTCGTATTGTCCGATTACGCCAAGGGCGCGCTGACGCCGCGCGTCGTTCGCGCCGTCATCGACGCCGCCAACAAGCTCGGCAAGCCGGTGATTGTCGATCCGAAGGGCCGCGACTACTCGATCTATCGCGGCGCCACCCTGATCACGCCGAACCGTCAGGAACTCGCCGACGCGACCGGCACGGCGGCGCGCAGCGACGATGAAGTCGCCGACGCGGCTGTTGGCCTTGCGCGCGCCCTCGATGCCAAAGCGGTGCTGGTGACCCGCAGCGAAGACGGCATGACATTGGTGACGGACGGCGCGCCGATCCATGTTCCGGCCTATCCGGTGCGCGTACGCGATGTTTCCGGTGCCGGTGACACCGTCGTCGCTGTCCTGTCCGCGATGCTGGCGATGAAGGCCGATTTCGAATCGGCGATGCGCGCGGCCAATGCCGCCGCAGCCGTCGTCGTCGGCAAACGCGGCACCGCGACACTCACCGTCGCCGAATTGCGCTCGCGCATTCTGCCCGCCGCCTCGCTGGCGCCGGAAGAAAAGATCGTGTTCGACTGGGCCTTGCTCGATGAGCATCTCAATGACTGGCGCAAGCAGGGTCTGCGCATTGGCTTCACCAATGGCTGCTTCGATCTGCTGCATCCCGGCCACGTCAAATTGCTTGCCGCCGCGCGCGCCTCCTGCGACCGCCTCGTCGTCGGCCTCAATGGTGATGCCTCCGTGACGCGGCTGAAAGGCGAGGGGCGTCCGGTGCAGAACGTACAATCGCGCGCCGAGGTTCTCGCCGCACTGGCCGCCGTCGATCTCGTCGTCGTCTTCGACGAGGACACGCCGAAAAATCTGATCGCGCAGGTCAAACCGACCATTCTGGTCAAGGGCAGCGACTACAAGCGCGAGGATGTCGTCGGCCACGATATCGTCGAGGCGCTCGGCGGTTCGGTCGTGCTCATCGATCTGGTGCCCGGACAATCGACGACCTCGATCGTTCAGCGTAGCGCCGCTCTCAAGAATAAATGAAAGACGTTCCCGTGACGCCCCTCGATCCCGAGATGCAGATGGTCGCCGCGTTTTTCGGCGACACGAAAGGTTACTTCGTCGAGGTCGGCGCCAATGAGCCGCGTGTGCGTTCGCAAACCTGGCACCTCGAACAGGCGGGCTGGACCGGCATTCTGATCGAGCCGCAGCCGGAGTTGGCGCGCGAACTGCGCGCCATGCGCATGGCCAAGGTTTTCGCCGTCGCCTGTTCCGGTCCCGAACATGACGGCGGTACGCTGCCGCTGCATGTTGCCGGGCCCTTGTCGTCGCTCGACCGCTCCGGCATGGCGCCGGGCGCCAATCCCGAGCAAGTCATCCAGGTGCCGATCCGCACGCTCGACAGCGTGCTGGCGGAAGCAAAGGCGCCCGAGCGTTTCGATTTTCTCTCGATCGACGTCGAGGGCCACGAGATCGAGGTGCTGCGCGGCTTCGACATCGCCCGCTGGCAGCCGCGACTCATTTTGCTGGAAGATCACGTCGGCGATCTGTCGAAGCATAATTACCTGCGCGCGTCCGGCTATCGCATCGTGCGGCGCTACGAGAACAACGGCTGGTATGTGCCGATAGCATCGTCCGTGCGCATGCAAAGCGGCGACTGGTGGGAAATCTTCCGCAAATATTATCTGGCGCTGCCGTTCCGCTGGCTGCGCAATTTCTCGCGCCGTCTGCGCGGGAAATAATTAGTCCCGCCGGATCGGCCCGCTTTTCGGCGGCTGCCATTTTTGCGTCTCTTCAAAGCGCTTGGCGTAGCGATAGAACGTGCCCTCGAAATTGCCGAAGGCGATAACGAAGCCGGCCCAGCCGTCGAGAAAGCCGCGCTTCATCACATAATGCTTGAAGAACGACCACAGGCCGTGGCCGAGCGCGCTGGCCATCGACACGCGCTTGTTGGCGAGCTTGGGCACGCCGAGCGAGGAATAGCGGTTCATCTTCTTGATGACTTCCTCGAGATTGCGGAACGGGAATTGCCACACCGCATTCTTCAAGGTGCCGAGCGGCTT
Organism: uncultured Hyphomicrobiales bacterium; assembly: GCA_903839845.1. Classification (GTDB taxonomy): domain Bacteria; phylum Pseudomonadota; class Alphaproteobacteria; order Rhizobiales; family Xanthobacteraceae; genus Pseudolabrys. The sequence goes on along the minus strand of CAIMEA010000045.1, from coordinate 34,701 downwards.
GCCGCTGAGATTTTCAAAGCCTTCGTGCACCGGCTCGCGCGTGTAGCGCATCGCGCCTTTGCGGAACAGCTGCGGCTGGCGGAAATTCGGATACCAGCCGGAGCCCTTGATCCAGCGTCCCATCATGTAGCTCTTGCGCGGCACCAGATAGACGTCGTGCGCCGGCTGTCCGGCAATCAGGCCGAGGATCTCGTCGCGCACCTCCGCCGTGCAGCGCTCGTCCGAATCGAGGCTGAAAATCCATTCGTGCGTGCAGGCCTCGAGCGCGCGGTTGCGCAGGTCGCCGAAGCCCTCGAAGACGACGTTGACGACGCGCGCGCCGAGCGCCGTGGCGATCTCAGGCGTGCGGTCGGTGCTGAACGAATCGACGACGACGACCTCGTCCGCCCACAGCACGGTCTCGACCGCGGCGGCGATCTTCTCTTCCTCGTTAAAGGTAAGGATATAGGCGGTTATCTTGGGCATGGCCGGATGATTGCCAGTTGGGCCCGGCAAGGGCAATAGGGATTTGTCGCGAGCCTTCAGTTCGGCTAAAGCCTGCGCAGGCATTCAGGCTTTCAGGCTTTGAGAGAACCCTTCGTGGCCGCGCTGATTTCCGTCATCGTCACCACCTATAACCGCGAGGATGCGCTCGCCGCGAGCTTGCGTTCGCTTGGCCGGCAGACCGATCCGGATTTCGAGGTCATTGTCGCCGATGACGGTTCGGGACCGGCGACGGCGGCTCTGGTCGAGACCGTCAAGTCGGCGATCGGCCATCGCGTCGTGCATGTCTGGCACGAGGACAAGGGCTTCCGCGCCGGCGAAATCCGCAACCGCGCGGTGCTCGCGGCGCGTGGCGACTACATCGTTTTTCTCGATGGCGACTGCATCGTGCGGCCTGACTTTGTCGCTATTCATCGCCGGCTGGCCGAACCGGGCTGTTTCGTCACCGGCAACCGCATCCTACTGTCACGCGAATTGACCGCGCAGGTGCTGCGCGACGGCCTGGCGCCGGAGAGTTGGAGCTGCGCCACCTGGCTCGGGCATCGGCTGAAGGGCGGCGTCAACCGGCTGTCGGCTTTGTTGAAGCTGCCGCTCGGCCCGCTGCGGCGGTTGCGCGCTAAGCAATGGAAAGGCGCGCGCTCCGCCAATCTGGCGATCTGGCGCAGCGATCTCGTCACGGTCGACGGCTATGACGCCGATTACGCCGGCTGGGGCAAGGAAGATTCCGACATCATCGTGCGGCTGTTGCGCGCCGGTGTCGCCCGCAAGGACGGCAGCTTTGCCACCGGCGTGATCCATCTTTGGCATGCCGAGGCCGACCGCTCGGCGCTGCCGGAAAACGAACGCAAGCTGGGTGAGATTCTCCAAGGCGACAGCGTGCGCGCCAAGCGCGGCCTGTCCGCCTTGCGCATCCCGCCCGCCGGAGCCTGACCCTTATGGCGCGCATCGATCTGCCACCGCGTCCGCGCATTCTGGTCATTGCCTTGCGACGGCTCGGCGACGTGCTGTTGACCACGCCGCTGATCGCCAGCCTGCGCCGCGCCTGGCCCGACGCGACCATCGACGCTTTGGTGTTCGCCGACACCGCCGGAATCCTGAACGGCAATCCCGATATCAACACTGTCGTCGCCATGCCGGCGCAGCGCACATGGAGGCAGAGCCTCAAACTCGCGGCGCAGCTATGGCGCGGTTACGATCTCGCCATCTCGACGCAAAGCGGCGACCGGCCGACATTCTTTGCCCTCGTCGCCGGCCGCCGCCGTGTCGCGCTGGTCGACCGGACCTTCAACGGCCGCCTGAAGCAGCGCCTGCTCGATCGCAGTCTCATTTATGAACCCGGCATGCACCGCGTCGAGGAAATGCTGCGCCTGGCCGACACGCTCGGCATCGAGCGCGTGCCGCGCATGGTCGCGCCGCGCGCGCGCGCCAGCGAGGCCGCGCCGACCGGCGATTACGCGGTGATCCATGCCGCGCCGATGTTTCGCTACAAGCAATGGACCGCGTCGGGCTGGCGCGACCTCGCGGCGGTCCTTGGCGCGCGCGGCATGACGGTGGTCGCGACCGGCGGCCCATCGCCCGACGAGCGCGCCTATCTCGACGATGTGTGGAATGGCGCGGCGGTCACGCGGCTCGACGGCAAACTCGACTGGGCGCAATTGTCCGGCCTTCTCGCCGGTGCGTGTGTCTATATCGGTCCCGATACGTCGATGACGCATCTCGCCGCCGCTTCGGGCTGTCCGACGATTGCACTGTATGGCCCGACCGATCCGCGGCTGTGGGGCCCCTGGCCGGCGGAGGGCCTCGAGCCGATGTGGGCGGCGACCGGCAAGATCCAAAGGCGCGGTAATGTCGCGCTGGTGCAGCATGCCTTTCCCTGCACGCCGTGCCAGCTTGAAGGTTGCGAACGGAGGCTGCAGAGCTACAGCGCCTGCCTCGACTCACTGACGGCGGGGCAGGTCATCGACGCGCTCGATCAGCTGCTGCGTTCGAAGCGGTAAAGCCGCCAGCCGACCAGCAAACATCCGGCGGCCAGCGCCAGCGCGTCGATCCAGTGCGACGGATACAGAATGGTGGTGGTCGCCAGCACGATCAGCGCGACGTTCATGAAGACGACGCGCGCGATGATCATGCGCACCGAAAGGCCGCGGTCGAGCGCGCGCTGATAGAAATGGCTGCGGTGCGCCTGCGTGATCTGTTCGCCGGCGCGGAAACGGCGGATCAGCGTCACCGTGGCGTCGGCCACATAATATAACGGCAAGAGCAGCGCGGCGGCGAGATGACCGGCGCCGGCCAGCAACAGCAGCAGCCAGAACATCAAGAGCCCGATCGGCAGACTGCCGACATCGCCGAGAAAGATCCTCGCCACCGGTTTGTTGAACGGCGCAAAGCCGAGCAGCGCGCCGCCGAGCGCGACAGCGACCAGTGAGCCTTCACCCGGCAGGGCGCCGAGCGCCGCCGCGATTGTCAGACCGATCATTACCGGCACGACTTCGCCGACCGTCATCAGGTCGATGCCGTCCATGAAATTGGTCAGGTTCACCAGCCATACGCCGGCGATCAGCATCAAGATGCGCTCGGCCCACCACGGCGCGAATGGCAGCACGCGCAAATTTTCCGGCAGGATCGCGATCACCACAGCGACCGCGATGCCTTGCAGGATCAGCCGCGGCGTCGCGCCGAGCGGCCGGACGTCGTCGCTGACGCCGACCAGCGCCAGTCCGACCGTTGCCGTCATCAGGATGCCGAGCGTGCCGGCCGTGGTATCGATGTCCGGGACAATCACGACAGCACTGGCCACCGCCACGACCACGGCGGCGATCACGGCGATGCCGCCGCCCTGCGGCGTCGGCTCCTTGTGCGACGAGCGCCGATTCGGCTTGGCCATCACATGGCGCAGCAGCAGCGGCCGCAGAAGCATAATGAGCCCGGCGCAAATGCCGCCGGCGATGATCGCAAGCAAGGCGAAAGCCAGGACGTCATAGGCCAAATCAAGATTAAGGGCGCTGCCGGTCATTCACGTCTCGACGTCGATTCTGTGCGCAGTTTGTCTGCCGGCGAACCTTCTAGCCCATTTTTGTCTGCAAAAACTTTTCAATTTGCGGCAATATTCATCCAATTAGGGTATGGGGACGGTTCTGACGCCGCATCCTGCCGAGGAGAACCTGACCGGTGACATTGCCAAGGCCGGCCGCCGCGCCCGTGCTGCTCTATCTGGTGACGGAGGACTGGTACTTCCTGTCGCATCGCATTCCGATGGCGCTGGCCGCGCAGCGCGCCGGTTACGAGGTTCATGTCGCCACCCATGTCGTCGACGGGGCTGAGCGCATCGAAGCGCTCGGCTTTCAACTGCATCCACTCAAGTGGCGGCGCGGCAGCCTCAATCCGTTCGACCTGATCGCGATCATCCGCGAGGTGCGCACTTTGTATCGGCGGCTCGCGCCCGACCTGGTGCATCATGTCGCTTTGCAACCGTCGGTGATCGGCTCGCTCGCCGCGCGCGGTCTGGCGATTGCGCAGCTCAATGCCTTTGCCGGCCTCGGCTCGACTTTCACCTCGCAGTCGCTCAAATCACGTTTGGTGCGGCCGGTGCTCAAGGCGCTGTTGCGCTGGATATTGAACGGCCGCCGCGCCTCGGCGCTGGTGCAAAACGGCGACGACCGCGACGCCATCACCGCCGTCGGCGTCGATGCCGACCGCGTGTTTCTTATCCCGGGGTCCGGCGTCGATGTCGATGTCCTCACGCCGTTGCCCGAACCGGAGGGCGATGTGACCATTGCCTATGTCGGCCGCCTGCTCGAAGACAAGGGCCTGCGCACCGTGATCGCGGCGCACGACCTTTTGAACGCGCGCGGCCTGCCGGTGCGGCTGCTGATCGCGGGACTGGCCGATCCTGCCAATCCAGCGTCCATTCCCGACGCCGAAATTCAGTCCTGGGCGCGCAAGCCGAATGTGACCCTGCTCGGCCATGTCAACGACGTCCGTTGGGTCTGGGCCCGGGCGCATATCGCCGTCCTTTTGTCGCGGCGCGAGGGCCTGCCCAAGAGCCTCCTGGAAGCCGCCGCCTGCGCCCGGCCGATTGTCGCCAGCGATGTTCCGGGCTGCCGTGAAATCGCGCGCAACGGCGTAAACGGCCTGCTGGTGCCGCCGGACGACCCCCAGGCGCTGGCGGCGGCGATCGAGCAACTGACGCGCGACCCTGCGCTGCGGCGGCTTTATGGCGCGGCCGGGCGGCATCTCGTCGAGACCGAGTTTTCCAGCGCCCGGATCGGCGGCAAGACGGTCGAGCTTTACGACCGGCTTCTGGGCCGTACGCTTGCCGCCGCGGCACTTTGACGGCTAAAGACGCGTCCAGCGAACAAGTGGGTAGGGGTTAAAGTGGCGCACAATCGCAAAATCGCGGTCATCGGACTGGGTTATGTCGGGCTGCCGGTGGCGGTCGCCTTCGCGCGCACCGGCGTTGCGGTCACCGGCTTTGACATCAATGCCGCGCGCATTGCCGAGCTGAAGTCCGGCCACGACCGGACCCGCGAAGTCGAGGCCGAGGAACTGTCGCGGCCGAATTTGCTCTATACCGCCGACCCGGCCGCGTTGGCGTCAAACGATTTCTACATCGTCACGGTGCCGACGCCGATCGACGCGGCGCGCCGTCCCGATCTTGGCGCGATGCTGGGCGCGTCGAAAACCGTCGGCGGCGTGCTCAAGCGCGGCGATATCGTCGTCTATGAATCGACCGTATATCCCGGCGCCTGCGAGGAAGATTGCGTGCCGGTGCTGGAAGCGGTCTCGGGCCTCAAGGCGGGCAGCGACTTCACCGTCGGTTACTCGCCCGAGCGCATCAATCCCGGCGACAAGCAGCATCGCTTCGAGACCATCATGAAAGTGGTGTCGGCGCAGGACGCGAGAACGCTCGACATTGTCGCTGAGGTTTACGGCTCGGTGGTCACCGCCGGCATTCACCGCGCGCCGTCGATCAAGGTCGCCGAAGCCGCCAAGGTGATCGAGAACACGCAGCGCGATCTCAACATCGCCTTCATGAACGAATTGTCGGCGGTGTTCGCGCAACTGGGCATCGACACCGGCGACGTCCTGGCCGCCGCCGGCACCAAGTGGAATTTCCTGAAATACGAGCCGGGTCTGGTCGGCGGCCACTGCATCGGCGTGGATCCTTATTATCTCACCTACCGCGCCGAGAAAGCCGGCTATCATCCGGAAATCATTCTGGCCGGCCGCCGTATCAACGATGCCATGGCCGAGCGCGTGGCGAACGAATGCATGCGCATGCTGCTGCAGCGTGGCAACGCCAACCCGACCGTCACTATTCTGGGCATGACGTTCAAGGAAAACGTGCCCGACATTCGCAATACCAAAGTGGTCGGCATCGTGCTGGCCCTGCGCAAGGTCGGCATCGCGGTGCAGGTGCATGATCCGATCGCGCTGCCGGACGAAGCGGCGCACGAATACCAGATGACGCTGACGCCGTTCGATCGATTACAGCCGGCCGATGCGGTCATCCTCGCGGTCGCGCACCGGGAATACGTCTCCGGCGGCTGGCCGATGATTGCGAAACTGCTCAAGAACGGGCAGGGCATCGTGCTCGATGTGAAGTCGAAGCTCGATCGCGCGCAAAAGCCGAAGGAGATCGATCTGTGGCGGCTGTAGAGCCCATTCTTGTCACCGGCGCCGCCGGTTTCATCGGCTATCACATCAGCCGGCGCTTGCTGGAAGGCGGCCGCGCGGTCGTCGGCATCGACAACCTCAACGCCTATTATGATCCGAAACTGAAAGACGCGCGGCTGGCCGAACTGGCCAAATTTCCGGGCTTTCGCTTCATTAAGCTCGATCTCGCCGACCGCGCCGGCATGGCCGCGCTTTTTGCCGAGCACAAATTTCCCCATGTCGTGCATCTCGCCGCGCAGGCGGGCGTGCGTTATTCGCTGATCGATCCGCACGCCTATATCGATTCAAATCTCGTGGGCTTCACCAACATTCTCGAAGGCTGCCGCCACAATGGCTGCCGGCACCTTCTCTATGCCTCGTCGTCGTCGATCTATGGCAGCAACACGCGGATGCCGTTTTCGACGCACGACAATGTCGATCACCCGCTGAGCCTTTATGGTGCGACCAAGAAGGCCAACGAGGCGATGGCGCATTCCTATGCGCATTTGTTCAACTTGCCGACGACGGGTTTGCGCTTCTTCACCGTCTACGGCCCGTGGGGCCGGCCGGACATGGCGATGTGGGTATTCGCCAAAGCCATCGCCGCGGGTGAACCGATCAGGCTGTACAATTACGGCAAGATGCAGCGCGATTTCACGTATGTCGACGACGTCGTCGAATCGATCGAGCGGCTGGTCGAGCGGCCGCCCGCCGGCAATCCCGGCTATGACCCTAGCAGCCCGGACCCGTCATCGAGCAGCGCCCCGTGGCGCGTCTACAATGTTGGAAACAACAATCCGGTTGAACTGCTCGATGTGGTCGACCTGCTGGAAAAGTCGATCGGCAAAAAGGCCGTTCGCGAATTGGCGCCGATGCAACCCGGCGACGTGCCGGCGACTTATGCCGATGTGGACGACCTGATGCGCGACGCCGATTTCCGGCCGTCGACGCCGATTGCCGACGGCATCGCCAAGTTTATAGAATGGTACCGCGCCTATCATCGCCTGTAGAAAGGTTCTACGCTCATGACCGCCGCCACGCTCAAATCGCTCAAGGTCAAACTGTTCACCGACGGCGCCGACAAGGCGCAGATCGTCGAGATGGCCAAACAGCCGTGGATCGCCGGTTTCACCACCAATCCGTCGCTGTTGAAAAAGGCCGGCGTCAGCGATTACGAATCGTATGGCCGCGATCTGGTCGCCGCCGTGCCGGAGCATCATCTGTCGTTCGAGGTGTTTTCCGACGACATCGCGGAAATGGTGGCGCAGGCGCGCGTCATCAATTCCTGGGGCCGGAACGTCTACGTCAAGCTGCCGGTGACGACGACGCGCGGCGAGCCGCTGTACGACGCCGTGCGGTCGCTGTCGCGCGATGGCATCAAGGTCAATTTCACCGCCATCTTCACCTCCGAGCAGGTCGCCAAATCGATGGAAGCGCTTGACGGCGGCGCTCCGGCAATCGTCTCGGTCTTCGCCGGCCGTCTCGCTGATTTCGGCATCGACTACCGGCCGATCATGCAGGACGCCATCGCCCGCGCCCGCAAGACCAAAACCATTGAGATCATCTGGGCCTCGACCCGCGAAGTGTTCAACGTCGTCGAAGCCGACCAGATGGGGTGCCATATCATCACCGCGCCGGCCGACGTGCTGAAGAAACTGCCGGCGCTCGGCACCAAGACCGGCGCTGAACTCTCGCTCGGCGCGGTGCAGTCGTTCCGCGAGGACGCGCTGTCGGTCGGCCTCAAGCTCAAGGTGCCGGCGACGCGCGCGGCCGAGTAAAATCGCGGTAAAATACCGCGATCGAGCCCGGCCGTTAACTGTAACGCTTGGAATCAAAACGTGTTCACCGCGTTTGCCGGGCGCGGTCGCCAGCCGCCGATACGCATGCTAGGTGACGGCGGGGCTTGCGGCGGGTTCGCCCGGGCAAATGGGGTAATTTCCGCGAATGACACAGGCTGCGAATTTTTCACCTGAGCGCGTGCTGCGTGTCGGCGTAGTCGGCGTCGGCGTCATGGGCTCCAACCACGCCCGCGTCTTTGCCGGACTGCCCGGTACCGAGCTGGTCGGCGTCGCCGATCCGGATCAAAAGCAGACCGATTTCGTCGCGCGCGCGCTCGATTGCGCCGCCGTCGGCACCGTCGAGGAACTGCTCGATCTCGGCGTCGATGCCATCACCATCGCCGCGCCGACTCATTTGCACCGCGATGTCGCGCTGGCGGCGATCGCCCGCGGTGTGCATGTGCTGGTGGAAAAGCCGATCGCCTCCACGGTCGAAGAGGGCGAGGAGATCATCGATGCCGCCCGCGCCGCCGGCGTCACCTTGATGGTCGGCCACGTCGAGCGTTTCAATCCGGCGGTCGAGGCCGTCAAGGAAGCGATCCGCAACGAAGATATCCTTTCGATCGCCATCACCCGCGTCGGTCCGTTTCCGCCGCGCATGTCGAATGTCGGCGTCGTCATCGATCTCGCCGTGCACGACATCGATCTGATCCGCTATTTCACCGACAGCGACATCGTCGAGGTGCAGCCGCAATTGTCCAGCGCCATTGCCGAACGCGAGGACATCGCGCTGTTGCAGTTTCGTACCGCGTCCGGCGTTCTGGCGCATATCAACACCAACTGGCTGACGCCGTTCAAGGCGCGCAACGTCACCGTGGCGACGCGCGGCAAATATGTGATGGGCGATCTTTTGACCCGCCAGGTCACCGAATGCTTCGGCTTCCAGCCGGACGGCAGCTATTCGATGCGGCACCTTTCGGTCGGTCATGCCGAGCCGTTGCGCTCCGAGTTGCTCGCATTCCTGAGCGCGGTGCGTTCGGGCGGAGCGCCCGCGGTCACCGGCGAGCAGGGCGTCACCAGCCTGCGCATCGCCATCCAATGTCTGACCGACCGCCCGGCGGCGATTGCGCCGTCCAAGCACAAAGCCCCGCGCGTCGTCGCCGGCTGATTGTGTGATTGTGAAACCCGGATTTTTGCCATGAATGTTCGTCCCGAATTGCCGCCGATACCCTTCATCGATCTGGCGGCGCAGCGTCGCCGCCTCAAGCCGGCGGTCGATGTCGCGGTGGCGAAGGTTCTCGACCATTGCCAGTTCGTCATGGGCCCGGAAGTGCGCGCTTTCGAGGCGGAGCTGGCCGCCTTCTGCGGCGCCAAGCATGTCGTCACCTGCGCCAGCGGCACCGATGCGCTGGTGCTACCGCTGCGCGCCTTCGGCATCGGCCCCGGCGACGCGGTGATCTGTCCATCCTTTACGTTTTGCGCCACCGCCGAAGTCGCGGTGCTGGTCGGCGCCACGCCGGTGTTCGTCGATGTCGATCCGGCCACGTTCAACATCGATGCGCGCGGTATCGCCGGCGCGGTCGAGGCCGCCAAGGCCGCCGGCCTGACGCCGAAGGCGGTCATCCCGGTCGATCTGTTCGGGCTTGCCGCCGATCACGGCGCGATCGCCGCCGCCGCAGCCGCGCATGGCCTCAAGATCATCGACGACGCCGCGCAGGGCTTCGGCGCCATCTACAACAACCGCCGCATCGGCACCTTCGGCCACGTCACCTCGACCAGCTTCTTTCCGGCGAAGCCCTTGGGCTGCTACGGCGATGGCGGCGCGGTGATGACCGACGACGCCGAGATCGCCGATCTGATGCGCAGCATTCGCGTGCACGGCTCGGGCAGCGACCGCTACGATAATGTCCGCATCGGTCTGGCCTCGCGCCTCGACACGATTCAGGCGGCGGTGCTGATCGAGAAACTCAAGATTTTCCCGGACGAGATCGAGGCGCGCAACCGCGTCGCGCGCCGCTATGCCGAGGCGCTTGGCGATGTCACCGTGGTGCCGACGGTGCCGTCCGGTTCGACCTCGGTGTGGGCGCAATACACCATCCGGCTGAAAGCCGGCACACGCGACGCTTTCGCCGCGGCGCTGAAGGCCGACGGCGTGCCGACCGCGATCTATTATCCGATCCCGCTGCACAAGCAGCAGGCGTACAAGCAATTCCCGGTCGGCAAAGGCGGCGTCGCCAACAGCGAGAAGCTGGCGGCGGAAGTCATCAGCCTGCCGATGCATCCTTATCTGGATGAGCCGATGCAAGGCCGCATCATCGACAGCGTGCGCCGGGCGCTGAAACAGTAGCTGTCATTCCCGCGAAGGCGGATGCTTCCTTCACTTCTCCCATTGGGAGAGGTCGTCCGCCGAGCGTTTGCGAAGGCGGGCGGGTGAGGGGTTACGGACGAACGAGAGTTCTAGACCCCCTCACCCCAACCCTCTCCCCGCAGGGGAGAGGGGCGCACCGTGCCCGCGGCTACTTCCGCTTATACACATCCTCAATGCGCTCGATGTCGTCCTCGCCGAGATAGCTGCCGGTCTGCACCTCGATCAGTTCGAGCGGGATCTTGCCCTTGTTGGCCATGCGGTGGATGCAGCCGATCGGCAGATAGACCGACTCGTTTTCGTGCACTTCGCGCACGCTGTCGTTGATGGTCACCTCGGCGGTGCCATGCACCACGATCCAGTGCTCCGAGCGGTGGCGATGCTTCTGCAATGACAGGATGCCGCCCGGATTGACGACGATGCGCTTCACCTGAAAGCGAGCGCCCATGTCGATCGACTCGTAATAACCCCATGGCCGGTGGCCGCGCTTGTGGTCGACCGCTTCGGCGCGCTTTTCGGCCTTTAATTTGGCGACCAGCTCCTTGACCTCCTGCGCGCGCGCGCGCGGCACCACCATCACCGCGTCCGAGGTCGAGACCACCACCAGATCGCTGACGCCAACCAATGTGGTCAGCCGCCCGTCGGAATGGACCACGCAATCGGTCGTATCCATGGTGACGACCGGGCCCTGCAGCACATTGCCTTGCTTGTCGCGCGGCGTGATGTCGAACAAGGCATCCCAGCTGCCGATGTCGGACCAGCGGAAGTCGCCGGCGATCACCGCGGCGCGGTCGGTCTTTTCCATTACCGCGTAATCGATGGATTTCTGTGGCGCGCGGGCGAAGGCTTTTTCTTCCAGCCGCAAAAAGCCGAGATCGGTCGAGGCATTGGCGACGGCGGCCTCAATGGCCTCCGCCATTTCCGGCTCCATGCGCCTGATCTCGCCCAGGAGCACGTCGGCGCGGAACAGGAAGTTGCCGGAATTCCATAGATAGCCGTCCACGAGATAGCGCGCCGCCGTTGCGGCGTCCGGCTTCTCGACGAATTTGCTCACCGTCTTGACGCCGTTTTTGCCGATCGCCTCACCCGGCAAAATATAGCCGTAGCTGGTCTTCGGCTCGGTCGGCTTGATGCCGAAGGTGACAATTTTACCGGCGTCGGCGGCTTCGCGGCCGGCCAGACAGGTGGCGCGGAAATTCTCGACGTCGAGAATGATGTGGTCGGCGGCCAGCGCCAGCACCACCGCGTTCGGATCGCGCGCCAAAGCCACAGCGGTCGCGGCGGCGATGGCCGGGGCGGAATCGCGGCGCAGCGGCTCGATCACCACGGTGGCGTCGACGCCGACTTCCTCGGCCTGGCGGCGGGCGAAGAAGTGGAAGTTCGGTCCGGTGATGACGATCGGCGCTCCGAACATCGGGTCGGCCACCCGGAGCAATGTCTCCTGATAGGTCGAGCGATTGCCGACCAGCGGCAGGAATTGCTTGGGTAGCGCATCGCGCGACACCGGCCAGAGCCTGGTCCCGGCGCCGCCGGCCAGCAGAATGGGAATGATCGGTGAAGCCATGGTTGGGGGGACTCGAATAATAGGGGGTTCGGGGCGGGTCGGGCGTTGGAGATGGCTTTATACGAGGGTTACGGCTCTATGTTTGCCCGGGGAATCGCCTTAATGCAGGTTGACCGGGCCGGCCGGTCGCGCTGCCGCCTCGATCTAAGTCCATTTATACACGTCGTTTTCGCCCTGACCACAGCCCTTGTTTGACCGTTTTTGGGACCGATGATTAAGCGCATTCTCACGGTCGGCGGTTTTACCCTGCTTTCGCGGGGGACCGGCTTTGTCCGCGACATCATTTTGGCGGCGGTCCTGGGTGCGGGACCGGTGGCCGACGCCTTTTTCGTGGCGCTGCGCCTGCCCAACCATTTCCGCGCGATCTTCGCCGAGGGCGCCTTTAATGCGGCCTTCGTGCCGGCCTATGCCCGCATCCGCGAGCAGAACGGGCCTGAGCGCGCCGGACTGTTCGCCGACCGCATCTTTGCGATGCTGCTCGCCAGCCAGATCCTGCTGCTCGGCGTGGCTTTGCTTTTCACGCCCGCCGTCATCGACCTGCTGGCGCCGGGCTTTGCCAATGACCCGGTGCGCTATCCGCTCGCCGTCGAACTCACCCGCATCACATTCCCTTATCTGCTGCTGATTACTTTGGTCACGCTCTATGGCGGCATCCTCAATGCGTTACAGCGTTTCGCCGCCGCCGCCGCCGCGCCGATCCTGCTCAACATGTCGCTGGTGATGGCGCTGAGCATCGCGACGTTTTTCCCGACCGCCGGCCACGCCGCCGCCTGGGGCGTTCTCCTGGCCGGCGTGCTGGAATTCCTCCTGGTCGCCGGCGATGCCTGGCGCGCCGATGCGCTGGCGGCGCTGCGCTGGCCGACACTCGATGCCGATGTGCGGCAGTTTTTCCGCGCGCTCGGTCCGGCGGTGGTCGGTTCCGCTGGCGTGCAACTCGCATTGTTCGCCGATACCATCATTGCCAGTTTCCTGCCGACCGGCGCGGTGTCGTCGCTTTATTATGCAGACCGGCTCAATCAATTGCCGATCGGCGTCATCGGCATCGCCGCCGGCACCGTGGTGCTGCCGGAAATGGCGCGGCGTCTGGCCGCCGGTGACGATGCCGGCGCGGCGCATGCGCAGAACCGCGCCGTCGAATTCACCTTGACGCTGGCGATCCCCTGCATCGCCGCTTTTTTCATCATTCCCGATTTGATCATGCGCGCGCTGTTCGTGCGTGGCGCCTTCACCGATGCCGACGCCATCGCCGCCGGACAAACGCTGGCCGCCTATGCCTTCGGCCTGTTGCCCTTCGTGCTGATCCGCAGCGCGGTCGCCACCTTTTTTGCGCGCGGCGACACCACAACGCCGGTGATGGCGGCCTTGATCGCGGCGGCGGTCAATATCGGATTCAAGATTTTGCTGATGGGGCCGCTCGCGCAAGTCGGCCTGGCGCTGGCGACGTCGATCGGCGCCTGGATCAACCTGCTACTGGTGCTGTGGTTTGCCATGCGCGCCGGCCATAGCCGGATCGATAACAGGTTGCGGCAATCGGCAATCAAGCTCGCCGCCGCCGGCTTAGGCATGGGGATCATCGTCTGGCTGTGTGCCGCGCCGGTGGGCAAACTGTTTTCCGGATGGCCTGCGCACGATGTCATGACACTGACCGCCTTGGCGGCGATCGGCGGCACGTTTTATGCTGGGATCGTGCTGACGATTTTCGGGCGGCGCTGGCTCGCGGCCTTTCGCGGTCGCGCGCGCTGAGCCGGGGCATCTCTGTCCCTTATATCGATGGCGGATGTCAGGTGGTTCGACGTCCGTTATACAAGGCCCACCGCACTAATTCGTGTTCCCGTGGCCGATCGGCCACGGTGGACATGCTTGACCGCCAACGCTATGTGACGGGTTCTCGTCAGCGGCCGGCATGATCACCATGAACGCCTACGGAATTGCCAACACCATGCGGATATCTGGAACGATAGGGCGCCGGTGCGCCGCGATGACGCTTGCAACGATGCTTGCGACTTTGGTCGCAAGCTGCGGCGATGCGCAAAAGCCCGCCGGTCCGCCGGCAGCCTCAGTGACGGCGGCCGAGCCGACCAAACGCACCATTTTCGACTTCGACGAATATGTCGGCCGCTTCGCCGCGGTCAGTCTGGTCGAAATGCGCGCGCGCGTTTCCGGTTACCTCGACGGCGTGCATTTCAAGGACGGCCAGCTGGTCAAACAGGGCGACCTGTTGTTCTCGATCGACAAGCGGCCATTCCAGAACGCGGCGGCGCAGGCGCGCGCCACATTGACGCAGGCGCAGTCCAACCTGTCGTTCACCGAGGCCGACTTCACGCGCGGCCAGCAACTGGTCAAGGAAAAGACCATTACCGAGCAGACCTTCGAGCAGCGTTCGCAGGCCTATCGCAATGCGCAGGCCTCGGTCAGCGGCGCGGAGGCGGCGGTGCGTTCGGCCGAACTCGATCTCGAATTCACCGAACTGCGCGCGCCGATCAGCGGCCGCATCGGTGACCGGCGCGTCGCGCCGGGCAACCTCGTCACCGGCGGCACCAGCGGCAACACCACGTTGCTCGCCACCATCGTTACCAGCGACCCGATCCAGTTCGAGTTCACCTTCGATGAGGCGTCCTATCTGCGCTACGAGCGCATCGCCAAGACCGGCAAGGACGTCGCCAGCCGTGGCGCCGGCGTGAACGTGTCGCTCAAGCTGATCGACGAAAACGATTTCGTCCATGCCGGGCAGATGGATTTCGTCGACAACGTCATCGACCGCTCGACCGGCACCATTCGCGGCCGCGCCACCTTCGCCAATCCGGACGGCGTGTTCACGCCCGGCATGTTTGCGCGCGTGCGCGTGCCGGCCTCGCCGCCTTATGAGGCGCTGCTGGTGCCGGACGTTGCCATCGGCAGCGAGCAGGTGCGTAAATTCGTTCTGGTCGTAGGCGCCGACAACAAGGCGCAGATGAAATATGTGACGCTCGGTCAATTGGTCGACAATCTGCGCGTCATCAAGGAGGGCTTGGCGGCGACCGACAAGGTCATTATCAATGGCATGGCGCGCGTGCGTCCGGGTCAGCCGGTCAATGCGCAGCCGCCGGGCGCCGCACCCGCTGGCGGCGCGCCAGCGCCGGCCGCGAAGTAGCCCGCCGCCATGCGCATTTCTCACTTCTTCATCGACCGGCCGATTTTCGCTTCGGTGATCGCGATCGTGATGATCATTCTTGGCGGCGTGTCCTATAGCCGCCTGCCGGTCGCGCAATATCCCGAGATCGCGCCGCCGACGATCAACATCTCTGGCCAATATCCCGGGGCCAGCGCCGAGATCGTCGCCGAAACCGTGGTGGCGCCGATCGAGCAGCAGATCAACGGCGTCGAGGGCATGCTCTACGTGTCGTCGAACTCTGCTGCCGACGGCAAGTTCTCGATCGCGGTGACCTTCGACATCGGCACCAATCTCGATATCGCGCAGGTGCAGGTGCAGAACCGCGTCGCGACCGCGACGCCGCGCCTGCCGACGCAGGTGCAGCAGATCGGCGTCACGGTGGCCAAGGCCTCGCCCGACATCCTGATGGTGGTGAGCCTGTTCTCGAAGGACAATTCGCGCGACGCGCTCTACATCTCCAATTACGCCAATCTGCAGATCAAGGACGCACTGACCCGCGTCGATGGCGTCGGTTCGATCACCGTGTTCGGCAGCCGCGATTACGCCATGCAGGTCTGGCTCGACCCCGACCGCATGCAGTCGCTCAACCTGACCGCCGGCGATGTCACCAGCGCGCTGGCGGCGCAGAATATCCAGGTTGCCTCCGGCGTGCTGAACCAGCCGCCGGTGCCCGACCAACTGGCCTTCCAGGTGGCGATCCGCACGCTCGGCCGCCTGTCGACGCCGGACGAATTCGGCAACGTCGTCGTCAAGCAGGCTGGCAACGCCGTGGTGCGCTTGCGCAACGTCGCCAAGATCGAGCTGATCGCGCAGGATTACTCGTCGAATTCCTATCTCGACAAATATCCGTCCGTGGCGCTCGCCGTGTTCCAGCGGCCGGGTTCGAACGCGCTGACCACGGGGGAAAACATCGCCAAGGCCGTCGCCGGCATGTCGAAGGATTTTCCGACCGGCCTCGATTACGGCATTTTCTATAACCCGACCCAGTTCATCCAGGAATCGGTGCAGGCCGTCATCGCGACGATCTTCGAGGCGGTGCTGCTGGTCGTTCTCGTGATCGTTTTGTTCCTGCAAACCTGGCGCGCGGCGGTCATTCCGCTGCTGGCGATCCCGATCTCGCTGATCGGCACCTTCTTCACGATGACCTTGTTCGGCTTCTCGCTCAACAATCTGTCGCTGTTCGGTCTGGTGCTGGCGATCGGTATCGTCGTCGACGACGCCATCGTCGTGGTGGAAAATGTCGAGCGCAACATCGCCGCCGGCCAGTCGCCACGCGAAGCGGCGCGCCGCACCATGGACGAAGTCGGCACCGCGCTGATCTCGATCGCATTGGTGCTGTGCGCGGTGT
The DNA here is from genome assembly GCA_903839845.1 of uncultured Hyphomicrobiales bacterium. Lineage (GTDB taxonomy): Bacteria > Pseudomonadota > Alphaproteobacteria > Rhizobiales > Xanthobacteraceae > Pseudolabrys. The sequence continues at coordinate 18,357 of CAIMEA010000045.1, read as the reverse complement.
TCGTGCCGACGACCTTCATCACCGGCATTTCCGGGCAATTCTACCGGCAGTTCGCGCTGACCATCACCTCGGCGACCATCATCTCGCTGATCGTGTCGCTGACCCTGTCGCCGGCGATGTGCGCGCTGCTGCTCAAGCCGCATGTCGACGATCACGGCGTCGCCTGGTACGCCAAGCCGATGCGCATTTTCTTCGGCGGCTTCAACCACGGTTTCGATTGGCTGGCCGACCGCTACAAGACGCTGGCGACGAAGATCGTGCGCTTCGCCGTGGTGATGCTGGCGGTCTATGTCGCCATTCTCGCCTTCGGCCTCAACGAATTCCGCTCCACGCCGCAGGGCTTCATCCCGCAGATCGACCGCGGCATTCTCATCGTTGCCTCGCAACTGCCGCCCGGCGCTTCGTTGCAGCGCACCGACGAGGTGATGCGCAAGGCCACCGAAATCGTCCAGTCGACGCCCGGCGTGTCGCACTCGGTGGTGATCGTCGGCTTCTCCGGCGCGACCTTCACCAATGCGCCGAATGCCGGCGCCATGTTCGTCGTGCTCGATCCGTTCGACGAACGCGCCAAGGACCCGGCCAAGGCGACCGCCAATATCCAGCGCCAGCTTTTCCAGAAGCTCGGCGCCTTGCAGGAAGCCTTCATGATCGTGGTGCAGCCGCCGCCGGTGTCCGGTATCGGCAATGCCGCCGGTTTTCGCATGATGATCGAAGACCGCCTCGGCGCGGGTCCGCAGGCCTTGCAGGGCGCGGTTTACGCCATGATGGGCCGCGCTGCGCAGACGCAAGGCTTGCAGCAGGTCTATTCGCTGTTCGAGACCGCGACGCCGCAGCTGTTCCTCGATATCGACCGCACCAAGGCGCAGCTGCTCGGCATCAATATCGGCGAGGTGTTCTCGGCGCTGCAGGTCTATGTCGGATCGGCCTATGTCAACGACTTCAATTTGTTCGGCCGCACCTTCCGCGTCCAGGTGCAGGCCGACGCCGCGCACCGGCTTGAGCCGAAGGATGTGCTGGCGCTGCGCGTGCGCAACAGCGCCGGCGACAGCGTGCCGCTCGGTTCGTTCACGACGGTGAACGACATCTCCGGGCCGTACCGGCTGCCGCGTTACAATCTTTATCCGGCGGCCGAACTCGATGGCGCGCCGGCGCCCGGCTACAGCCAGGGCGACGCCATCGTGGCGATGCAGAAACTCGCCGCCGAAACGCTGCCGCCCGGTTTCTCGTATGAATGGACGACTTTGGCGTTTCAGCAAATTCGCGCCGGCAACACCGCGATCTTCGCCTTCGTGCTCGGCGTCGCCTTCGTGTTCCTGGTGCTGGCGGCGCAATACGAAAGCCTGACGCTGCCGCTCGCCGTCATTCTCATCGTGCCGATGTGTCTGGTCGCCGCGATCATCGGCGTCGTGCTGCGCGGCCAGGACAACAATATCCTGACGCAAGTCGGCTTCATCGTGCTGATCGCGCTCGCCGCCAAGAACGCGATTCTGATCGTCGAATTCGCCAAGCAACTGGAAGACCAGGGCCGCGACCGCCAGGCGGCGGCGGTCGAGGCGGCGCGTTTGCGGCTGCGGCCGATTCTGATGACGTCGCTGGCATTCGTGTTCGGCGTGGCGCCTTTGGTCTGGGCGGTCGGCGCCGGCGCGGAACTGCGGCAATCGCTTGGCACCGCGGTATTTTCAGGCATGATAGGCGTCACCGTGTTCGGCTTGATATTCACGCCGGCGTTCTATGTGGTGTCGCGCTGGATGGCGCAGCGCTTTGGACCCAAACCGCACGGGTCGCCGAAAAAAATCTAGCAGCAAGCGGGTGGTGACATGGCAACCATGAAATTCGGTTTCGGACAGCCGCTCACTCGTAAGGAAGACGACGCGCTGTTGCGCGGAGCCGGCACCTACATCGCCGACGTCGCGCCGCAGGGCGCTTTGCACGCGGTCGTGCTGCGCTCGACGCATGCGCACGCCAGAATTTCCATCGGCGATCTTTCTGCCGTTAAGAAAATGAAAGGTGTGCGGCTGGTGCTGACCGGCGCGGACACCGCCGGTCTCGGACCCTTGCCGACGCCAGGCGTGCTTGAAGGCGTCGATATCAAGGTGCCGCATTATCCGATCCTCGCGCTCGATGTCGTGCGCCATGTCGGCGACGCCATCGTCTTCGTCGTCGCCGACACTTTGGAGCAGGCGAAAGACGCCGCCGAGGCCATTGCAGTCGACTACCAGCCGCTGCCGCATGTCATCGGCGCCATCGCCGCGCTCAAAGGCGGCGCGCCGTCCGTCTGGCCGGATAGGCCCAATCTCGCTTTCGAAACGACGGCGGGCGATGAAGCCGCGACCAAAAAGGCTTTCGCCCAGGCCGCGCGCACGATCTCGACCACCATCATCAACCAGCGCCTCGTCACCAATTACATGGATACGCGCGGCGTCGTCGCCGAATATGACGGCGAGCGCTACACGCTGACGCTCGGCAGCCAGGGCAGCCACATCATTCGCGACATCATCTGCGGCGCCGTGCTCAAGCTGCCGCTCGACAAGATGCGCGTCATCACGCCGGATGTCGGCGGCGGCTTCGGCACCAAATTGTTTCCCTATCGCGAATACGCACTCGCCGCCGTCGCGGCCGAGAAAACGTGCAAGCCGGTGAAATGGGTCGCCGACCGTTCCGAGCATTTTCTCGGCGACAGCCATGGCCGCGACAATATCTCGACCGCGACTTTGGCCATCGATGACAAGGGCAAGTTCCTGGCGCTCGATGTCGACATCGTCGCCGACATGGGCGCGTATCTGTCGTGCTATGCGCCCTATATTCCGTGGCTCGGCGTCGGCATGGCGACCGGGCCTTACGATATTCCGGCGGCGCATATCCGCCTGCGCGGCGTCTACACCAACACCGTGCCGGTCGACGCCTATCGCGGGGCGGGGCGTCCCGAGGCGTCCTATCTGATCGAGCGCGCGGTCGATACCGTGGCGCGCGAACTGGGCGTAACGCAGGACGCCATTCGCCGAAAGAACCTCATCAAGCCCAAGGCGCTGCCGTACACGACGCCGACCGGCAAGGTATACGATTCAGGCGACTTCGCCGGCACCATGGCGCGGGCGCAGGAGCTGATCGACTGGTCAGGCTTCAACAAGCGTGCGGCGGCGTCGAAGCGCGCCGGAAAATTGCGCGGCATCGGCATCGGCACCTATGTCGAGGCCTGCGGCGCCAATGGCCCGGAAACCGCGCATGTCACGCTCGACCGCGACGGCGGGGTCACCGTGCTGATCGGCTCGCAGTCGACCGGGCAGGGGCACCAGACATCCTACGCGCAGCTTGTCGCCGAGCGTCTCGATCTGCCGCCGGAGCGCGTGCGCGTGCTGCAAGGCGACACCGACAAGATCCCGACCGGCGCCGGCACCGGCGGCTCAAGTTCGATTCCCGTCGGCGGCGTCTCGGTCGATCGCGCCTCGAAGACGCTCGCCGAGCAGCTCAAGGAACTGGCCGCCGACGCGCTGGAAGCATCAAGTGGCGACATGGAAATCGCCAATGGCGCGATCAAGGTGGTTGGCACCGACAAATCGATCTCGTTCGCCGATCTCGCCGCCCATCCGAAGGCGACGCCCGAGAAGCTCACGGCCTCGAAGGATTTCTCCACCGATCTGCCGACTTTCCCGAACGGCACCCATATCGCCGAGATCGAGATCGACGCCGACACCGGCGCGACCGAAATCATCACCTATGTCGTCGTCGACGACTTCGGCGCCACGCTCAATCCGCTGCTGCTCGCGGGGCAGGTGCATGGCGGGTTGGTGCAGGGCATCGGTCAGGCCTTGCTGGAAGATACCGTGTACGACGTGTCGTCCGGTCAACTCTTGAGCGCCAGCTTCATGGACTACGCCATGCCGCGCGCCGCCGGCTCGCCGTCCTTCGTTTTTGAAACCCGCAACACGCCGTGCAAGAACAATCCGCTCGGCGTCAAGGGCGCGGGCGAGGCCGGCGCCATCGGCTCGTGCCCGGCGGTGATCCATGCGGTGATCGATGCGCTCGACCGTGCCTATGGCATTCGTCACATCGACATGCCGGCAACGCCGCAGAAGATCTGGTCTTTGATCGACCGAGCGCGCAAGGCAAGCGCGGCGTAATCGTCGCTTGTTACGATGAGGCGGGTTGGGGTCGTCGTTTGGTGGGCGCTACGTTTTTCGTTACCGGCTCGAAGGTGATCTTCAGCCGGTGCCCGGTCGCTTTGGCGAAGCGCGCCAGCGTCCGCGTCGATGGCTTGCCGCGCCCGCTTTCCAGCCGCGCCACAGTCGATTGCGTCGTTTTCATGCGCTTGGCCAATTGCGCCTGCGTCAATCCAGACCGCAGGCGCGCTTTCGCCACCGCTGCGATAAGCGCGAATTCTTCCTCAAGTGCGTCGTATTCCTTGCGCACGTCGGGATTCGTCAGCAGCGACGTCTTCAAGTCTTTCAACTTCATCACATTATCTCCTTGGCGCGCTGCCGGGCCAGTTCAAGTTCGCGCGGCGGTGTCTTCTGGGCCTTTTTGATGAACACGCGCACGACGATGACGCGCCGTCCGGTTGCCGTCACATAGATGGCCCGCGATATTCCATCGCGCCCAATTATTCGAAGCTCCCATAACTTGCCTTCAAGGTGCTTGACGCTGTCGCGCGGTAGCGCCTCCAGGCCGTTTTGCTCGATGATGTCGCCGAAACGCAGGAGACGGGCTTGCATATCGGGCGGCAGATCTCTGACTTCCGCGTCGACCGTGGCGTTGAGGGTCTGGAAAGACCAGCGCATCATTGCGTATATAGCAAAAAAGAGATATTCGCGCAATCCCTGTCGGTTCGCCGAAAGTCAACGCCGCGGAGTCCGCGTCGGCTGCCCTGTCACTTCTCTTTCTTCTTCACCGTCGTTGGCAATGGCGGTAGCGCCTTGAGATAGGCGACGATCGCCGCGCGGTCGTCAGGCCGCATCTTGCTGGTGCTGTTCCTGACCACTTCGCCCATTTCGCCGCCCAGCGTGCCGCCTTCCGGCAGCGTCCCGGTTTCCAGCGCATCGGCGATGTCGGCCGCCGACCAGTCGGCCAGCCCGGTCTTGTCCGGCGTCAGATTGGACGCGACCAGATCGCCGACCGGCATGCGCGCGCCGGAAAGCCATTGCCGGGGATCGAGCCCGTCGAGCTTGTTGCGCGGCGTGTGGCATTCGCCGCAATGGGTGAGGGCCTGCACGATGTAGGCGCCGCGATTCCATTGCACGTCGTAATCGGGCGCGGGACGGAATTCGCCAGCCTGGAAGTTGACCCATTTCCACGGGGTCAGCACGAAGCGCAGCGTGTAGGGAAAGCGCAGCTCATGCGCGCGGCGCGGCGTCTTGGCCGGCGCCAGCGTCTTGAGATAGGCGCGCAGATCGAGAATGTCCTGCGTCGTCATCTTGGTGTAGGCGGGATAGGGAAACACCGGAAAGTAGTTCTCGCCGCGCGGCGATACGCCCTCGCGCAGGGCACGGGTGAAATCCGCCTCCGACCATTGGCCGATGCCGAACTCCGGATCGGGCGTGATGTTGGGCGCGTAGAACGTGCCATAGGCGGTGCGCAGCGGCGGACCGCCGGCCATCGGCGCGCCGCCCGGTTCGGTGTGGCAACCGTAACAGCCGGCCGAATCGAAAATATATTTGCCGCGTTCGGCCGCGCCCGATTGCGCGCGGGCGCCGCCGCTCGCGGCGACGAGCGCCAGCGCGCAAGCCAGCGGGATAAAACGGCGCGCTGTTGCCGAACGCCGCTTCACCCCGTACCGGGCCGTCGGGACGTTATTCTTCAAACCGGAACTTGCCGCCGCTCTTGGATGGCCCGCCGTGACAGCCGCCGCAAGCTTCCGCCACTTTCGCCCAGGAGGCCTTCATGGCGTCGGCATTGCCGGCCGCGGCCGCTTCGCCGAACGCCGTCGTCTCCTTGACCAGACTGTCGAGGGCTGCGTCGAACTCGGCCCGCTTGGTCCAGACTTCCGGCTTGGCGCGGGTGTCGGGAGCGCCTTCGCGGCCGCTGCCGGGCGGAAACAAAGTGGCGAATTTCTTCAGTTGCGCGACAGCCTCGGTTGCCTTGGTCGCGGCAAGCTTTGCGTCGCCTTCGCCTTTGGCGGCTTGCGACATGTCGCGATAATAGCCGCGATAGATGCCTTTCATCAGGTCCTCGCGCTGCTTGGCTATTTCCTTGGCGCCTTGCGCCGGCACGGTCTGCGCCCGCGGCGACACGTCTTGCGCCGCCAGCAACACAATGCCCGCCAGCGCGCAGGCCGAAACGATACGGATCATTCTTGAATCTCCCATTGCGAGTGGACGATCGGCGATATGATATCGCGCGCTGCCCAATCTGACGAACACCGCCAGCCGGTCAATATTCACGCCCGATTGCGGCAATTCAACGCATGGTTTCCCGTCCGGAAATGCGCGAATGCCCGGCCGGCGACATCCTGAACCCTCGATAAAAAGAGGGACAAGTCCAGCCCGCCCGGCTATGCAGAGGCAATGCCGGAGACCCCTACAAATCTTCTCACCGCTATCGGTTTCAAGCTGACCTCGGCGCTGCTGTTTGCGACGATGTCGGCTCTGGTGCGCCAGTTGGGCGACGTCGCGCCGGTCGGCCAGATGGTGTTTTTCCGTTCCGCCTTCGCCATTCCGCCGGTGCTGCTGATCTATGCGTTGCGCGGCGAGTTCATGAGCGCCATCCGCACAAGGCGTCCGTTCGGGCAACTCGGCCGCGGCGCGCTCTCGACTTTCGGCATGTTTACCAATTTCTCGGCGCTGACGCGGCTGCCTTTGGCCGAGGCCACCGCCATTAATTTCGCTTCGCCGCTGATCACCGTGGCGCTGGCGGCGCTGATCCTGAAGGAGCGGGTGCGCATTTTCCGCTGGTCGGCCGTGGCGGTCGGCTTCTTCGGCGTGATCGTGATGCTGATCCCGAACCTCAGCTTTGAACACTACGCGGCGGCCGGCGCCGGCAGCGTCGCGCTGGCCGGCTCGCTTTATGCGATCGCCTCGGCCTTCTGCAACGCCGGCACGGTGATCCAGACGCGGCGGCTGACGCAAAGCGAACCGACCGCGTCGATTGTTTTCTATTTTTCGCTGATCACCACGCTCGCCGGCGCGGTGACGTTGCCGTTTGCCTGGCACAGTCCGACGGCGATGGAGTTGACCGAACTGATCGCCACCGGTGTACTCGGCGGCATCGCGCATATCTTTCTCACCGAGAGCTATCGCCACGCCACCGCTTCGGTGATCGCGCCGTTCGACTACACGGCGATGCTGTGGGCGCTGCTGCTCGGCTATTGGCTGTTCGGCGAATTGCCGGGCGTGCTGGTCTATGTCGGCGCGGCGATTGTCGCTGCCGCGGGTCTCGCGGTGATTTTCCGCGAGCGCTGGCTCGGCCTGCAACGCGCCCGCGAGGCCGAAGGCCTGCGCCGGCCGGAAATATAGTCCTGTTCGCACCGGTTCCGCTGCATCACGGGTATTTCATGAGGCTGTGAGACGGAGCCAAGTTCCAACTGGCGCGTTGTCTCGGCACATCCGCCGAGCGTTCCGCTCGCGTTCGCAAACACCAAAGGAATATCGCTGCGCTTTTCGCAGGAGGCGACATCATGTCTGACATCGATTTAAAAGCTATTTCGACGCCGTCTTGTCCGCTGTGCGGCGCGCCGACGACATTGAAGGCCCGGCACCGGAATTCCAAGCCGGGGGGCGACACCTGTGTCTTTAAATGCACGGCCTGCGGCGTTGAATATCCAATGCATGTGCCGACCTCGGCGCCCGGCCGGCCGCAAACGGAGGTTTAGGCCGTGAACGCCTTGAAGGTGATGATCGTATAGGTGTCCTTGATGCCGCCGATGCAGTGCACCTTCTCGTTGACGAAATGACCGATGTCGGTGCCTTCATCGACGTAGAATTTCACCAGCAGATCGTAGTCGCCGGCAGTAGAATAAATCTCCGAGGCGATTTCCGCTTCGGCCAGTTCATTGGCGACCTGATAGGCCTTGCCGAGTTCGCATTTGATCTGGATGAAAAAAGGGGTCATTTTTGGTCAAATCTCCGCTCGGCACTTTTTGGCGCATAACCTTGCCCGAAAACCGGTATCCACTTTTCGGGGTTATGCGCTGAATTTCAATTCAGCAAAATAGCGCGGTGCGTGCAAGCCGCCTATGGCTGCAAGGCCCTTGCCTTGATTGGGCGCGCGGACTAGGTATTTTGCATAGCAATCTCGTGGGGTGTCCGGCCCTTTACGTCTGTGGGATGCCGGGCTGAGAGGCCGCTCCAGAGCCAACCCAACGAACCTGATCCGGGTCATGCCGGCGGAGGGACCAGAGATGCGGGATCCGCAAACGGCTGCGCGCCTGATGTCGCGCGAGGAACTTGCCGGCCAGGCGACGGCGTTGCTGTCGCGTCTGCGGGCAAAAAGCCCGCGCGTGCATTGCATCACCAATTCGGTGGCGCAGAATTTCACCGCCAATGCGCTGCTGGCGCTCGGCGCCGTGCCGTCGATGACCTTGTCGGGCGAGGAGATCGGCGCCTTCGTCGCGCGCAGCGACGCGCTTTTGGTCAATCTCGGCACCTTCGACCGCGAGCGCCGCGAGGCGACCTCGATCGCCGTCGATGCCGCCTCGCAGAACGGGCTGCCTTGGGTGCTCGATCCGGTGTTCATCGACCGGGCCGAGCAGCGCGCGGTTTATGCGCGCGACCTGATCCTGCTCGAGCCGAAAGCGATACGGCTCAACGCCGCCGAATTTACCGCGCTGTCCGGCGCGGCGCCGTCGCGCGAGACGGTCGAAGCTTATGCCGGCGCGCGGCGACTTGTCGTCGGCCTGTCCGGCGCGACCGATCTGATCAGCGACGGCGAGCGCACGGCGGCCCTGACCAATGGTCATCCGCTGATGGCGCGCGTCACCGCCATGGGCTGCGCCGGCTCGGCGATCGTCGCCGCATGCCTCGCCGTCGAGCCGGACGCGCTGGCCGCGACCGCTTCGGCGATGCTCATCGTCGGCATCGCCGGCGAAATGGCGGCGGAAAAATCGCCAGGGCCGGGCAGCTTCGCCGCGGCCATCCTCGACGCGCTTTATACAATCGACGGCAAGACAATTGCCGAGCGCGCCCGAACCGGTTTGCAAAGGTGATTGAATGAAGGTCGATCTTCGTCTTTACGCGCTGGCCGATCCCGCCGTCTCCGGCGGGCGATCGCTCGCCGACCTGGCCAAACGCATCGCCGGCAGCGCCACGCTCGTGCAGTTGCGCGACAAGCACGGCTCGACCCGCGCCATGATGGCGCATGCGCGCGCACTGATCGGCGTGCTGGCCCCGCTCGACATTCCGCTGCTGATCAATGACCGCGTCGATGTCGCGCTCGCGGCTGAGGCCGACGGCGTGCATATCGGTCAGGATGATATGTCGCCGGCCGATGCGCGGCTGTTGCTCGGCAAGACCGCGATCATCGGCCTGTCGGTCAAGACATTGGAACAGGCGCGCGAGGCGCCGCTCGACATGCTCGATTATGTCGCCATCGGCGGCGTCTATGGCACGACGTCGAAGGACAATACCTCGGCGCCGATCGGCATCGAGGGCTTGCGCAAGATCGCCGGCGCCATCCGCGCGCGCGAACCGGCCTTTCCGATCTGCGCCATTGCCGGCATCACCGAGAAAAATGCCGCCGAGACAATCGCCGCCGGTGCCGACGGCGTCGCGGTGATTTCGGCGCTGTCGCTTAGCCCCGATCCGGCGCTGGCCGCGCGCAGCTTGCGCAATATTGTCGATGTCGCGCTGGAGCAAAGGAAGCGCAGCGCATGATCCCGAAAAGTGGGCACCGGTTTTCGGATCAGATCATGCGCAAGAGAGAGGTGTCATGACGGCGATCGCTGTCACCATCGCCGGCTCCGACTCCAGCGGCGGCGCCGGCATCCAGGCCGATCTGAAGACCTTCGGCGCGCTCGGCGTCTATGGCGCTTCCGTCATCACCGCGCTGACCGCGCAGAACACGCAAGGCGTCAGCGCCATTCATGACGTGCCGGCCGACTTCATCACGGCGCAGATCGACGCGGTGTTCACCGATCTCGACATCGGCGCGGTCAAGATCGGCATGCTGTCGCAAGTCGCTGCGATCCGCGCGGTTGCCGAAGGGCTGACGCGGCACGACGCGCAGAACATCGTGCTCGATCCGGTGATGGTGGCGACCTCGGGCGACCGGCTGCTCGCCGTCGAGGCCATCGCCGCTTTGTGCCGCGATCTGATCCCGCGCGCGCTGGTGGTCACGCCGAACCTGCATGAGGCCGCCGCGCTCACCGATTTGCCGCTCGCGCAAAACGAATCCGACATGGAAGCGCAGGCGCGCAGGATTCTCGCGCTCGGCCCGCGCACTGTTCTCATCAAGGGCGGGCACGGCGACAGCGCCGACAGCGTCGATCTTCTGGTCAGCGCCGGCGAGATCGTTCGTCTGGTGGCGCCGCGCATCAAGACGCGCAACACCCACGGTACCGGCTGCACGTTATCGTCCGCCATCGCCGCCGGTCTCGCCAAAGGCCTCGACCTCGGCACCGCCGCGCATGAGGCGAAGACATATGTCACCGAGGCGATCAGGGCCGCCGATCAACTCACCGTCGGTCACGGCCACGGCCCGCTCAATCACTTCTATCGATCGTGGAGCCAAACATGACAACACGCCGCGCTTTCACCCGCACCGCCGTAGTCGCCGCCGCCGCGACGCTCGCCGCGCCGTCCATCGCCAGCGCGCAAACCCTCAAGTGGCGCATGGTCACGTCCTGGCCGAAGCGCCTGCCGGGCCCGGGCCTGTCGGCCGAGCGCGTCGCCGATCGCATTCGCGCTTTGTCGAACGGCCGCCTCGATATCCAGGTATCGGCGGCCGGCGAAGTGGTGCCGGCTTTCGGCGTGCTGGAGGCCGTAGGCAACGGCGTCGCCGACATGGGCCACACCGCCTCGTTCTACTGGCAGGGCAAGATGGCGGCGGCGACCTTCTTCACCACCGTCCCGTTCGGCCTGACGCCGGCCGAGCATGTCGCCTGGATCGAGGCCGGCGGCGGCCAGGCTTTGTGGGACGACCTTTACAAGCCGTTCGGCGTCAAGCCGTTCATGGGCGGCAACACCGGCGTCTGCATGGGCGGCTGGTTTCGCCGTGAACTCAAAAGCCTTGCCGATTTGCGCGGCCTCAAGCTGCGCTCGCTCGGCCTCGGCGGCGAAGTCTATCGCCGCTTGGGCGCGACGCCGCAGACGACGCCGCCGGCCGAAATCCTCACCTCGCTGCAATCCGGTGTCATCGACGGCGCCGAATTCGTCGGCCCCGGCACCGACATCGCGCTCGGCCTCTATCGCGTCGCGCCGTTTTATTATTACCCGGGCTTCAACAAGCCGAACGGCACTGGCGAGTGCATCGTCGCGCTGAAGGCCTGGGAGGCGTTGCCGGCCGATCTCAAGGCGATCGTCGCGCATGCCTGCGCCACCGAAGCCAATTACGCGCTGTCCGAAATGGAGCGTCTGAACGCGCAGGCCTTGGCCGCGCTGATCGGCGATCACGGCGTCAAGCTCACCGCGTTTCCGGACGATGTCGTTACCGCCGCGCGGAAAGAGGCCGACGGCGTGCTCGGCGATTTGTCGGCGCGCGATGCCGCGAGCGCCAAGGTGCACGACTCCTACAAGGACTTCCGCGCGCGCGTGGCGCAGTGGTCGCGGGTGTCGATCGAGGCGGTGTTGCGGGCGAGGGGGTAGGCGGCAATGCACCCGGCTTTATGAGGCGAGGATGTTTGCTAAGTCTCAATAGCTGCCATTTTGGGCATAGATAGCAAAAGCGACAACCTGCTTGTTCGGTCAGGAGCCGGATAATCGGCCATCTCCAACGCGGCGTAGCAGATTCAGCAGCAGTATCCGCTCTGCTTTATTCAAGGGCGACAACGTCTTTGCCGTGCTTTCAATCTGCAACAGACGGATTATTTCAAATAGAGACAATCCTGCGTGCGTCAAGCCCAGCAATGAGAGGCGCTTGTCGGCAGTGTCCTTTTTAACCTGAACAAGCCCTCGCTTTTTTAGCCGGAGAACAGCATCGCGGATATTAGCGGGCTCCATGATGACCAGGCGACCCAATAAGTTTTGCGATAGCTGGCCCCGTTCATAAAGCCGAGACAGTATTGAGAATTGCTGGGGCGTTAAGTCGTAGGCGCCAAGTTGCGTCGCCAGGTTCGCGCTGGCGCGCTGGTAGGCACGGCGGAGCTGAAACCCGACTTGGTCATCAAGTCGATGAGTCTTCTTCTTCCCAGCAACTTCGGTCTTCGATGCCGCTTTAATCGACGTTCTCGGCATCGCGATACATGACCTTATGGCGCGTCGTTGCTATCCATTCGTCAATTTTCGCTTCGCTCATAAAATGAGACTGGTCAAATTTATTCCAGCTCGTGATTTCGTTCAAAGACTTCTTCCACCGCTTATAGGGTGGCTTTGCCGATGGACCGAAACACATAATGTCTAGCACTGCCAATTCGTCAGGGATGCCGAGCAAAGGCTTCATCGCCTTTTGCGCCTTCTCCTGCCCGATCGCTGTTACCCACCAGACATTGTAGCCGAGAGCCGCAGCGGCGAGGTGTGCTGACATAGTCGAGGCTGCAACACTTTGGAGCAGAATTCGCTCGGCATTTTCCTTGTACATTTTATCAAGATCGGAACCGTCGTTGAGCACCGGAAAAGCCTTCACCCAGCGAAAATCGCTGGCAACCACAACGAACCCAGGTGCCGTTGCGAGTCCTCGGTAGTCCGGGGTTGGAAACTTCATCTTAAGTTTGGCGCGGGCCACTTGCTCTTCGCGAAAATACTCCGTGATTTTGTTCTTGAGGTCTTGGTCGGTAACCACGATGTAGTGCCATGGCTGAGCGTTTGCCCCCGAGGGGGCGTGGCGCGCAGCATCTAGGATCATTTCGTAATGTTCGCGCGGGACTACATAAGTCGAGTCAAAGGCGCGAGTTGTCAGGCGATTCCTTACGGTTTCCATAAGCGCATCATACTTGGTCCGGTCGCTGAAATCGTATTTGGCCCCTGCTGTAGGCTGCGCCATGGCTTCCTCCGATGCTGCTATTGTTATGATCATAACGATACCAGCGGCGAAAATGGAGTCAATGCGCCTGGATCAGTCATCATTGGTCCTCTCAAAGTGTCAGGGAGGGGTCGTCAGCGGACACGACCGGGCGATCGCGGGCACAGGTGATCGCTGGATTGCCGCATTGGCCAATCAGGGCCGCCCCGCCAATTCTTTTCGGAAAAGGAATATAGTCATTTTTCGCCATAATCCATACTTACTTATATTCCCATCCCGTCCCAACTAACGAGGGGCGTTTGATCAGCGTCGTCAGATGCTGGGGCGGGGAGCGGTGGCTGGTCGGGGCGTTGGAGATGCGACGCAAACACCCGGGCAGCGGTCCAAGCCGCAAGGTCCCGGCTGCCATGCAGGCGGTCACTGGGGCGGACGTGTCGTGGCCAAAGGGGCGAAGCCTTTGGCGTCTTATGGGCTCGATACCAGGGCCAGGCGGTGTCGGAGGCAAAGCCTCCCCGCCGCGACACGAAAAGGCCCATAGCGGTGGCTAGGCACGCCTTTCGTAAGGAAGGGTGCCTGAAAGTGTACCGCCACCGGGGGCTTTGCGGAGCAAACCTAAGAAACACCGCGCGCGGGACGCCGGGGATCCGGCAGTTTCGTGGTGACTACGTCTGTGCACTTCTTGCACATCGTGCACAGAGCTGCGGGGCTGTTGTGGCCCCGGCGTTCCGCGCGCCCTCGTTTTGAGAGGACGCACAGAGAATGCGATCAAGCGACGGCCTGCCCGTGGCCGATAAAGAATACGGGCGATGACGCATGTCCGCGCTTCAGAACGCCCACTGTGACTCATTCGCCACGACTTGGGGTATTCGCGTTCGTGCGCGGGTCAGGCGAGCCATCTCGATCGCTGCCTCGCGCTTCATTAGCCCGTATTTGCGGGCGCAAACGCGCGCCAACCCGCTAAAAACGCCGGTTTTCTTGGTTAACTGGCCATTAACCAAACATGGGCTTTCATGCGGTTACGCGTTCGTGCGGCGACGCAGGGCGCGTGGCCGGACGTTGTTCATTTTTTGAATTGCCGTTCGCCCCGAGTCGAACACATCGATCAAGGCGCGTTCCGCGAAAAAAGTTCAGTCAACTGAAGTTCAGTCAAAACCATGGAGTCTACAAAATGAAGCGCCTCCCGATGACGATATCCATCGGCCTGTTCGTCGCGGCGATGGCTGCGCCGGTCTTCGCGGCCGATCTGTCGCGTCCGGTCTACAAGACGCCGGTCTACAGCATGCCGGGGTATAACTGGACCGGGTTCTACGCCGGCATCAACGGCGGCTACGGCTTCGGCAGTTCCAATTGGGCCGGCGCCGGCAGCAGCAGCCCGAAGGGCGCGCTGGTCGGCGGCACGCTCGGCTACAACCTGCAGACCGGTTCGCTGGTCTGGGGCCTCGAAGGCGATCTCGATTACAGCTGGATGAAGGGGTCGAACGTCGGCACCGGCGTTTGCGCCGGCCTCGGTTGCGAAACCCGCAACACCTGGTTCGGCACCGCGCGCGGCCGCATCGGCTATGCCGGCTGGGATCGCTGGCTGCCCTACTTCACCGGCGGCGCCGCCTTCGGCGACGTCAAGATGACCTCGGGCACCGCCGTGTCGGAAAGCAAGACGCGCTTCGGCTGGACCATCGGCGCCGGCATCGAATACGCCGTGATGACCAACTGGACCGCCAAGGTCGAATATCTCTACGCCGACCTCGGCACGTCGAGCTGCTCGATCGCCGCCTGCGGCGTCGCGACCGACGTCAGCTTCAAGGAAAACCTCGTCCGCGTCGGTCTCAACTACCGCTTCTAGGCGTGGGCCTCTCTTAGGCCCGACGATCGACGTTGAATAAAAAAGCCTCGGGCGCGTTGCCCGGGGTTTTTATTTAGGACCGGCCATCGGTGAAGGTGACGCCGACTTCGCCGCCCAGCCGCCACACCACGCGGCATTCGTGCTGGATGTCGGTCTGCTCGCCGGTCACCGACAGCGTGAACGTCTCCGGCATGTCGGCTTCCGAATAAAGCCGGGCGCCGTTCGCCGAAATATCCGTCACCATGCAACTGCGCGGCAGCGCGCCGAGGCCGCAGCGATATTGCGCGATGCGATTGATGACGCGGCGCGACGCGCCCCGCCGTTCCTTCGCCGCGGTCCTTGCATTCTGCCGATGACGCATCGCCAAAAGAATAGCGGCCGCTCATTCAAGAGCGCTTAAATCGTTCGGAAGAATTTTAGCGAAACCGGGGCGCGGCCGCGCCCCGGCGCCAAGGAAATTAGTCCTTGACAGCGTGACGCTGCCCGGCTAGAGTTTCGCCAGGCTCGCTCTTTGCGTCCCGCGCGCGGGACCGGCGGCTTTTTTAAAAACCCCATCACAACCTTTCCGGAGCTTCGTCATGGCCAAGAAATTGGCGAAGGCATCCGCGGCCAAACGTAAAAGCGGGTCGGCCCTTGGCGCTTGTTGGAGATGGAGTACCTGAGCTCAGGTAAGTGTCATTCTGTGAAGGCGTTGCCATCGCTCGTCATGTCTAAGCTCGGGAGCAACTTCAACAATTTTAGAAAGAACGGCACTGAGTCCATACGGCGGATGTTGAAGAGTCTCATCTACCACCTTACTTAAAAGTGTCAGCGTCGCGAAAGGGTATTTAGTGGTTATGCTTGGGCGGCCACCACTTTTGTCCTTACCAAACTGATAGACGAGCACGTCAATATTCGCGGATGGGACCAGATACGCCGATACAAGATCGACGCCATCAGGAAAATGAGGTCCAAGGTCTTCCAAGAACATCACTAACGTGTGGCTAGTTTCTTGCGTCTGAAATTTACGCTCCCTCGGCCAAATGTTACGAAAGAATGGGACTATCAATCTCTTCCAATCTCTGGACTGACTGGCTTGGCTACGCAGGAAAAATAAGGCTTGTTGTCGTATTTCAGGCGACGCTTTGCGTAAAGCATCTCGCGCTTCCTCAGAGCTTATTAACGTTCTCTGTCTTGATGGCGGATTAAGCGCTAAAATAAGGAGATCGCCTAAGTGCGACAATCCTTCGAACGTCCATTTTGAAGAAGTGGCCGTTGCTTTCAAAAAATTAAGCTTTAGTTCTTTAAAGAGAGCCGGGCTCGGCATTTGCATCGAAGCTATGAGTCCAGCCCATGCAGCTTCGGCAATCGGGTCGGTTGGGTCGAAACGCAACAGTAGATGTTTCTTTGTCCAAGTTCGGTCGATGACGTAGAGAGCATGAATCTGCCGCGCGACGATGGTCAGGGCGTTCTGGCTACCTTCGCCCGCTAGCTTAAGGAGGCGCTGTATTCTTTTCTTCAGGTCCGCCGCTAGCCGTTGGTTAGGCTTCGGCTTGCGAGCAAATAGTACGTTGATTAATGCCTGAGCTAAGTCTCCACTGGGACTGTTGATCGCATAATTTATACCCATTCGATTGCTTGGGATTTCGACGCCGCCGACGGAAGTCGTGCCGAGGCCGCTTTTTAAGCTCTCAGAGCCTCCCTGCTCAAGCGCGGTAACCACTCTGTCATACAGCTTCCAGGCAATCTTTCTGTTCCGGTGATCGATCTTAGGCAAGTGCGAACTGATCCAGTGACCAAGTTCGAAACGGACTGCGTTCAATAGCGCAGGGGGGGCGGTTGCAACGACTTCAGCCATCAAGGTGATGCGACGAACGCTCGTCTTCTTTGGCCATGCTGTAAGTATCGTGGACCATTAGCGGCTTGGAAAATTGGATCGACGCGCCTCAAAAATCAGAACGGCCATTGCCTTTTTTAAATTGGCTTCTACCAATCCGTGAAAGGGGTCTCGCTCGGTAAAACTTTGAAATTCTCGGTTTGCAAGCTCATCGCATGTCTTAATAACATCTGCTATCGGTAGGTTTGCGATAGGTGTCGCGGCAGTTTCACGGTTTACCCAACCGACGCGGCTGTCATGGCTAGCGTCGGCTTCAGACGCCCAGCTATCACGCCAACCTGGAATATTCTTCTTTAGGTCTGGAATCTTTGCGATTGTTTCTGGCGTAAGCTCTAAGTCGGCGCGTTGCATCCAAATCAAACGCATTGCTGATAGCGCTAAGCGACGATTCTGGTAATCTCCATCGGCTTCACTATCAAATTTATCGCGGCCAGCTAGAATTTTCTCTTCGAGTGCCAGTCGCTGGTCCGCAGAAAGCGACGCCCAGCGGGACCGCATGGTCCACAATAGTTCACGATCATAATTTGAACTCCAAAACGTTTGACGATCCAGCGCGATCAATGACTCCCCGGCCTCATATGGTGGCACCAAGTTGTTTTCGTTTAGCGCCCAGATACTCAGCGGAGTAAAAAATACGCCGGTTCTTTTCCAATTTCGATACTCCTTTTTCGCGGCTGAAATATCGAATGAGATTAATCGACTAAATAGATTTGCAAAGGTCACATAATATTGCTCACGGCCATCGTAATGACGATGACCTGGAATTTGCTCAGGAATTAGGGTTGGAAGCTTTAAATGAATGCGCGTTATTTCATCCTCGAGGGACGCGCCTAACTCAAGATTGTGACGGATGACCTCTATAGCGCTGGCAAGAGTCTCATTCGGGACGTCAGTTATTTGTTCTAAGAGTTTTGGGTATTCAACATCGAAGTGGGCCAGATGCGAGAGAGTGATTGAGCTCTCGTCCGCTGGAGGAATCGGCGCGCGCGCCCAAACGCGTTTAGCCGTAATATGTGGTCTCGTTGCTTTTGCGAAATCGCGTATAGTGCGCTCTGTCCATCCTTCTTTTTTAATCTCCGATTGGACTGTCCACCAGCCTTCTACAGGCCTTTCCGGAGCCAATGCTCGCGCTTCTAAAACAAGGCGCCACGCCTTTCGGACGACAGGATTAAGATCGAGCTCCGTAGTGTCGAGGGCCCAAGAAAGTCGTTCGCTTAAATTTGGATGCAAGCCATTTCTGGTCGCTGCCCACCAAACCGCCGTGGGCGAAGGCATAACTGACAGAATCCAACGCGAAATCTGAAATAGTCTTGGATTTAAGGCGGCTGACGTTCGTGAATTCCACGCGACCAAGCCCACCTCGTGTGCGACCGGATCATCAGCCTTGAGCGGTGCGAGCAAATCGACGCCGGGAGGCGCTTGGTCGCGCTGTTGGGGATTTGAAGGATCATCATCCAGCCTGATCTGCCCCCTTTGAAGTGGTCCTCCCTGAGGTATGGTTTTGACCATGGAGGATGAGATCAATGGCAAGGAAGAGGCATACGGCGGAAGAGATCGTTGCGAAGCTTCGGCAGGTCGATGTGTTGATGGCGCAGGGTCG
>CAIMEA010000044.1 GCA_903839845.1 uncultured Hyphomicrobiales bacterium | reverse complement strand
GCACCACGCCGGAGGTCGACAGCGTGATACGCCGCTTGGAAATGCCGATGCCTTCGCCGTCCGACATGATCAGGATGGCGTCGCGCACGGCCTCGAAATTATACAGCGGCTCGCCCATGCCCATCATGACGATATTGGTGACGCAGCGCTCGCCGCTCGGGATGACGCCGTCGGTCGGCCGCGTGCCGCCCGGCCAGTCGCCGAGCCGGTCGCGGGCCGCCAGCACCTGGCCGGCGATTTCGCCGGCGGTGAGATTGCGCACCAGGCGCTGCGTGCCGGTATGGCAGAACGTGCAGGTTAGCGTGCAACCGACCTGGCTGGAGACGCACAACGTGCCGCGTTCGGTATCGGGAATGTAAACGCACTCGACGTCGTGCGGCAGCTTCGAGTTGCCGTCGCCTTCCAGCCGCAGCAGCCACTTGCGCGTGCCATCGACCGAGACTTGCTCGGCGACGACTTCCGGCCGCGCCAGCGTGAAACGTTCGGCCAAAGCCGCGCGCAGGTCCTTGCCCATCGTCGTCATGTCGTCGAAGGACGTCGAACCGCGGAAATAGATCCAGTGCCAGAGCTGCTGCACGCGCATCTTGCGCTGCGCCGGCGGCACGCCGGCTTCGCCGAGGGCGTCGGCGAGTTGCTCCCGCGACAACCCGATCAGCGACGGCTTTTCCGGCGCGACATAAAGTTCCAGCGGCGCCTTTTCGACGAACGGGGCCGAAGCGGTTTCAACAATACGGGTCATCGGCTCAGGTCATCAGGTCCGCGCGGCGCGCGGCTCTCCCGGCAATATAGGGTGCCGGCGCCCTACTTACACTCCGCCGCGACCTTGTCGAGCGCCTCGCCGATGCCCTTGAGCGAAAAGGTATCGATCGATTTGGTGCCGCGCGCGGATTCCGATTTCACCACCAGATCGGAACTTTTGCGCATGGCTTCGACCATTTGCGCCTCCTCGGCGGCATTCTTGACCCAGGCGCCGTCGTTCTGCGTGTACATGACGTAGTTGGCGGCGCCGATCGTGGCGGTGGCGTCAAAGCTCGGCTTCTGCGGATAGCCGACGATCACCGAGACCTCGTTCTTCACCTTTTCGGCCGGCCGGGTGGAGATGAAAGCGTACGAGGCGTGGCGGTTGCGGCCGGCCGGGTCGGTCGCGGCCTTGGTCGGCTTGGCGAGGGCGAAGCACACCTTCTTGCCGCCGGGGGTCGCCGTATAGGCGCCCCAGTCGCCGAACTGGCCAAGCAGCACCGCCTGTTCGCTGGGGTCGGCCTTTTTCTTCTGCTGGGCAGACGCGATGTCGGGAACCATGAGCGCGAACGCAATTGCGGCGACGCCGAACAGTGCGATCTTTGAACGCTGGCAAATCTGTTTCTTCATCGGGCCCTACCGGCTAAGTGAGCGACGCTGTTACGCCGTTGATGAATCCAGGGATATTACCCCATTACGGGCGAATATCGACAATGTGAAGGCGGCAATGGGCCACCCACCGCGAGGATATCGCTAAAAAGTTAATGGCCAAGGCCACAAGTCAGCCATGGCCCCGCCGCCGCGCATGCTAACCTTATTATCCGTTCAATACTTAATTGGGACCCCAAAGAAAGTCTTATGAAAGCCCTGCTCTGCACCCATTACGGCACGCCCGACGACCTCGAAATCGCCAACATCCCCGACCCGACGCCCGACGCCGGCGAAGCCGTGGTACGGATCGAGGCGGCGGCGCTGAATTTCTTCGACACGCTGATCATTGCCGGCAAGTACCAGACCAAGCCGGCCTTCCCGTTTTCTCCATCGGCGGAATTCGCCGGCACGGTCGAAAGCGTCGCGTCCGATGTGACCGCGTTCAAGCCCGGCGACCGCGTGCTCGGATTTACCGGCTACGGCGCGGCGCGTGAAAAGATCGCCTTGCCGATCAAAAAATTGACCAAGATGCCGGACGGGCTCGACGCCGACCGCGCCGCCGGGCTTTGCGTGACTTATGGCACGACGCTCTATGCGCTGAAGGATCGTGCGAAGCTCAAACCGGGCGAGACATTGGCCGTTCTCGGCGCATCCGGCGGCACGGGTCTCGCCGCGATCGAACTCGGCAAGATCATGGGCGCGCGCGTCATCGCCTGCGCCTCGTCGCCGGAGAAACTTGCCTTTGCCCGTGCGCATGGCGCCGATGAAACCATCGACTACGCGGCGGAGGATTTGAAGGATGCGCTGCGGCGCGTCACCGGCGGTCAAGGCGCCGATGTGATTTACGATCCGGTCGGCGGGCCTTATGCCGAAGCTTCGTTACGGTCGATTGCCTGGGAAGGCCGCTATCTCGTCGTCGGCTTTGCCGCCGGAGAGATTCCGAAAGTGCCGTTCAATCTGTATCTCCTGAAAAGCGCCAACGTATTGGGCGTTTTCTGGGGCGCCTGGACCGAACGCGACCCGGAAGGCCACCGCGCCAATAACGCGCAATTGCTGGCCTGGGCCGCCGAAGGCAAATTGTCGTCGCATGTGCACGCGGTTTATCCGCTCGCCGATGCGGCGACGGCGCTCAAGGCACTCGCCGCGCGCCAGGTCATGGGCAAGGTAATTTTGAAACCGTAATTGATTATTGTCATCACCGGGCTTGTCCCGGTGATCCCGCTCAGGATGGCACCGTGCTCGACCAAGCGGGATGGCCGGGTCAAGCCCGGCCATGACAAACAACTAAAGGCGGGCCAGCGCGTCGCGCGCCGCGTCGCGATGGTCCGGCGTGATCGCGCCGGCGACTAGCCTGATCGCCGCCGCCAGCACCGCGGCATCGTCGGTGAAGCCGATGACCGGCAGCACATCGGGGATCGCGTCGAACGGCAAGACGAAATAGGCCAGCGCAGCGACCAATGTCGCTTTCACCGATAAAGGCGTGGCGCGGTCGAAAGCGCAGTAATAGGCCGCGAGCAGATCCTCGGCGAAGGGGATGCGCGCGGCAACCTTGCGCAATTTGCGCCACAGGCTGTGGCGCAGCGATGTGTCGCTGTCGGATTGATCGAATGACGCCTGTGCGTTTGCCATGGAGATAATTTGGTTGCTGTTTTGCCGCGCGCAAGTCGGCGTTCAGCCGGCAATTCTGTCCATTGCCTCGGCGAGTTTGATGTCCAGTTCGGTGACACCGCCGGCGTCGTGCGTCGATAAGGTCACCTCGACGGTCTTGTAGACGTTGAACCACTCCGGATGGTGATCCATCTTCTCGGCCACCAGGGCCGCCCGGGTCATGAAGCCGAAGGCCTGGTTGAAATCCCTGAAGGTGAATTTGCGGGCGATGGCATCCCGGCCGGAAACTTCGGTCCAGCCTCTCAGTTTCGCCAGAGCCGCCTTGCGGCTGTCCGCGGTCAGTTTCTGAGCCATAAAGTCGTCCTTTGCAGCATCCTGTTCCGGACGCCCGGCAGGTCGCGGGCGCACGACATCCTAACGCCTGAGGGCGGGTTTCCGACAAATTGACCCGCCGGGCCGCGAAAGCCTCATAAATCGGCAAAATCAGCCATTTACCGGCTTAACCGCGTTGCCGACATGCGCTATAGGGCGGTTGCTTCGCGCCGTTTCGTGACTATATTGCGCCGCAATAGCGTCGCGTCGCGGGTCCCACAGGATTGCCCTCCGGCAATCCTGTCGCTTTTTGGGAACGGGCTTTGTTCGGAAGCCTCAGTGGACCCCCGCTTACGTTTTGGAACCTGACTATGGATATGCGCAACATCGCCATCATCGCGCACGTCGATCATGGCAAAACTACTCTGGTCGACAAGCTGCTGCAGCAGTCCGGCGTCTACCGCGCCAATGAGCGCCAGGTCGAGCGCGCCATGGACTCGAACGACCTCGAGCGCGAGCGCGGCATCACCATTCTGGCCAAGGCCGCTTCGGTCGAATGGAAGGGCACCCGCATCAACATCGTCGACACGCCGGGCCATGCCGATTTCGGCGGCGAAGTCGAACGCATCCTCAACATGGTCGATGGCGCGCTGGTCCTGGTGGACGCCGCCGAAGGCCCGCTGCCGCAGACCAAGTTCGTCGTCTCCAAGGCGCTGAAAATGGGCCTCAAGCCCATCGTCGTCATCAACAAGGTCGACCGCCCCGACGCGCGCGCCACCGAAGTTCTCAACGAGGTGTTCGACCTGTTCGCGGCGCTCGACGCCACCGACGAGCAGCTCGACTTCCCGATCCTCTACGGCTCGGCCAAGCTCGGCTATATGTCGACATCGCTCGAAGGCTCGAAAGAAGAGGGCATGACGCCGCTGTTCGACCTCGTTCTCAAGCACGTAAAAGCGCCGGCGGTCGACACCGGACCGTTCCGCATGCTCGGCACCATCATCGAAGCCAATCCTTACCTCGGCCGCATGATCACCGGCCGCATCACCTCGGGCTCGGTCAAGCCAAACCAGATGGTCAAGGTGCTCGACCGCGAGGGCAAGATTGTCGAGACCGGCCGCATCACCAAAGTGCTGGCCTTCCGCGGTCTCGAGCGCGTGCCGCTCGATGAAGCCGAGGCCGGCGACATCGTCGCTTTGGCCGGCCTGCCGAATGCCACCGTCGCACACACCATTTGCGACCCGTCGGTCGAGACGCCGATCCCGGCCCAGCCGATCGATCCGCCGACTTTGTCGATGACCTTCCGCGTCAACGATAGTCCGCTCGCCGGCACCGAAGGCAGCAAGGTTACCGGCCGCATGATCCGCGACCGCCTGCTGCGTGAGGCCGAAGGCAACGTCGCCCTGCGCGTCCGCGAGAGCGACGACAAGGACGCGATGGAAGTGTCCGGCCGCGGCGAATTGCAGCTCGGCATCCTGATCGAGACCATGCGCCGCGAAGGCTTCGAACTGTCGGTGTCGCGGCCCAAGGTGCTGCTGCGCAAGAACGACAAGGACGAGCTTGAGGAGCCGATCGAAGAGGTCGTGATCGACGTCGACGAGCAGCATTCAGGCGTCGTCGTGCAGAAGATGTCCGAGCGCAAGGGCGAGATGATCGAACTGCGCCCGTCCGGCGGTGGCCGCGTCCGCATGGTGTTCTACGCACCGACGCGCGGCCTGATCGGCTACCAGGGCGAACTGCTCACCGACACGCGCGGCACCGCCATCATGAACCGGCTGTTCCACGCCTATGAGCCGCACAAGGGTCCGATCCAGGGCCGCCGCAACGGCGTGCTGATCTCGAACGAAAAGGGCGAAGCCGTCGCCTATGCGCTGTGGAACCTGGAAGACCGCGGCCCGATGATGATCGAGCCGGGCTGGAAGGTCTATAACGGCATGATCGTCGGCGAGCATACCCGCGAGAACGACCTCGTCATCAACGTGCTCAAGGGCAAGCAGCTCACCAACATCCGCACCACGCAGAAGGACGAAGCCGTCCGCCTGACCCCGCCGATCCGCATGACGCTGGAAAAGGCGCTGGCCTATATCCAGGACGACGAACTCGTCGAAGTCACGCCGTCGTCGATCCGCCTGCGCAAGAAGCTCCTGGATGAAACCGACCGCAAGCGCTTCGACCGGTCGAAGGAAGCCCAGGTCGCTTAAGGCGCCGAAGTCGCCCAACCGCCTGAAGGCGGGATCGGTATCTCGCCGAACCGCCTTGCAAACTGTGCCAGATTAAGACGTTTCGTGTATCGGCTGCCGATAGCCGAATCAGCGGCCGGATTTGCAAAGCTCGAACAGACCGCGCACGGCTTCACGGCTGGCGCGGTTTTTTCGTTTCGGGCGGCGCGGCCCGCGCGGCGCCCATCTCTTTTGCCCCGGCAATCATGGGAAATTCAGCGCCCTGTGGCCAGTAATCCACACCGTTAACCCATCATTAACGATAGGGCTTGAAGGGCGCCGGGTTGCTTGCTTATATTCGTCAATGAGCACGACCCTTATCGAGATTCGCCGCGCCAAGTCTGCCGACGCCTCGGACGTCGCAGCGACCCATGACGAAGCATGGCGCGCCGCCTATCAGGGCATCATCCCGGGCAACGAACTCGACAAGCTGATC
>CAIMEA010000043.1 GCA_903839845.1 uncultured Hyphomicrobiales bacterium | reverse complement strand
TTGAACAATGCCATAGCTTTTTTCGGCACGTGGAGTTTACCCGTGGCGCGCATACCGAGCCGATTTCACGATGGCACGCGGCGCCGTCGTGGCTAAAATCTCGACCACACGCCCTCCCCTCTTTATGTGCATGATTGCCGTCACAATCTCGGATCGGCTCGTTTCAGCAGCTTCAGTGCGTGGGGTGTGACAGGAAATTCCGCTGGCCTTTTGGTGGCACTTTAATGGTGCTGTGTGGCCCCGAGTGGTACCGGATGGTCTTTGTTGGGCGTGTTGGTATTTGAATTGGTAGCGTTGGTGCCGCGCATCACCGCCGTGCTGACCGTCAAAAACAGGACAGCCATCGGTCGTCGTGAACCAGATATCGCCGGCAGCCATTGGAAGGTGCCGTGTGAGAGCCGACAAGGCCCCCTACAGAGGCAAGAGTGGCTCGGACCGACAATGTGCCGTCCAGGCGCCGAAGGCCCACGAGACGCTCAAAGAGCTGGATTGGGGTATTGCTCAATAAATAAGTCAGCCGCGTACAAATTTATAGAATTTTTACATTGCACTGCAGCTGATGTTAATCGGCGCGGGGGCCCGACGCCGACCGGCACGCTAAGCTGTTGATCCACTTGACAACGGAGGGGTCACGTTTGGGCGCAAGTTCACGCCTATCTAAACAACGGTGCCCTGCGGCTCCCAGTTCTCGGCGCTCGCGCCGGCAAGTGCGCGAACACGCTCTTCGTCCTTGGCGAATTCCGCAGCGCCACCTGAATAGACAACACTGCCATTGTCGAGCACGTAAGCGCGGTCGGCGATCTCAACCGCAGCGCGTACGTTTTGCTCGACTAACAAGACGGAGATGCCTTCGGCCCGCGCCGAGGTGACGACGCGGAAGACTTCCTGCACTATCAGAGGCGCCAAGCCCTGGCTTGGCTCGTCGAGTAGAAGCAGCTTCGGATTTAGCAACAGTGCGCGGGCGATCGCCAGCATTTCCTGCTCGCCGCCGGAAAGCTGCCGGCCTTTATTGGTCTTGCGTTGCGCCAGCCGCGGAAACAATTCGTAGATGCGCGCGATCGTCCACGGGCCGGGCCGCTCCAACGGCACTTTGAGATTCTCTTCGACTGTCAAATTGGCGAAGATGCGCCGGCCTTCCGGCACATAACCGACACCCATCGCGGCGATGCGATAAGGCTGCCAGTCGGTCGTCGCATGACCGAAGATACGAATCGCGCCTTCCCGCGCATGGGTCAAACCCATCAGGCTGCGCAGCGTCGTGGACTTACCGGCGCCGTTACGCCCCAGCAGAGCGACGATTTCTCCCTCGCGCACCTCCAGGCCGACGCCATGCAGGATATGGCTCTTGCCGTAATAAGTGTGGAGACCTTCGGCCTCTAGCGCGAGCCCGCTCATGCCGCAGCCTTTCCAAGATAAGCCGCCTGCACCGTCTCATTGGCGGCGATCTCCTTTGGCGTGCCTTCGGCCAGCATGGCGCCCTCCGCCAGCACCATGATGCGGTCAGCCAGATGAAACACCACGCGCATGTCGTGCTCGATGAGCACGATGGTGAGGCTTTGGTCCTTGTGCAGCTTTCTGATTAGCTGGGCGATGTCGTAAGTTTCCTGGTCGCCCATGCCGGCGGTCGGTTCGTCGAGCAGCAACAGCCGCGGCTTGAGCGCCAATGCCATCATGATCTCGGTGGCGCGCTGGTCGCCATGCGATAACTCGCCGACCAGGCGATCCGCCTTGTCGGCGAGCCCGCTCATATCCATCAGGTCGGTGACGCGCGCCCGTATCTCCCCGTCGTCATCGGCCGACAGCCAGGGGCTCAAGCGATGGCCGGCGGCGACCTCCACCGGAACCCGCAGGTTCTCGCGCACCGAGAGTTCCGGAAACACTTCCGTGATCTGGAACGTGCGCGCGATGCCCTTCCAGACCCGCCGCGCCGGCAGCATGTGCGTGATATCTTCGTTATCGAAGGTGACGCGGCCGGCGGTCGGCGTCAGAAAGCCGCTGATCAGATTGAAGAACGTGGTCTTGCCTGCGCCGTTAGGGCCGATCACCGCGCGCAGTTCGCCCGGCTCGACATTCATCGAGACCCCGTTGACTGCAATGAGACTGCCAAACTGTTTTGAAACGTTTTCGACCCGAAGCAGGCTCACGACGCCACCTTCCGTTTGATAATGCCGAGCACCCCGCGCGGGAAGAACAGCACGACGAGGACGAAAAACAGGCCGACGAAGGACATCCAGTTTTGCGTCTGGCTCGACAGATAATCCTGCAGCACCACGAAGATCGCGGCGCCGAGGAGCGGCCCCCAGAACGAGCGCATTCCGCCCAGCACCGCCATGATCACGAAGTCGCCGGACTGCGTCCAGTACAGCGCCCGTGGATCGACGAAATTGTTGAGCAGCGCATAGAGTGCGCCGGCGACGCTGACGAAGCAGCATGAGATCGTCCAGGCAATCCAGATGTGCTGATCGACCGGAATTCCGAGGAAGCGCGCACGACGTTCGTTTTCACGGATCGCGATCAGGGTGCGGCCGAACGGCGAGCGCAGGATCCAGGCCATGGCGCCGACAGCGATGGCGAACACCACCAACACTAGGTAATAGAATGCGCGGGCATCGTGCTGGATGTCGATAGTCGTGAAACCGAGGTTGATCGGCATGCGCGACCAGTCGGTCAGCCCATCGTCACCGCCGGTCACAGAGTGCCAACGGAAGGCGATGAAGAAGAACACCTGGCCGAAGGCGATGGTCACCATTGCGAAATAGACGCCGCGCAGACGGACGATCATCGGTCCGATGATCGCGCCGGCAATGGTGCCGATTAAAGTGCCGGCCACGATGCCGACGCCGGTACTTGGCACCAGATATCGGATGGTCAAGCCGACGCCATAGGCACCGAGACCGAAATAGGCGGCGTGGCCGAACGACAGCACGCCCGTATAGCCGAGCAGGAAGTTCAGCGACATGGCGGCCAGACCAAGCACGACCACGCGGGTGCCGAGTTCGCTGTAGCCGCCGATTGCCGGCAGCCAGAATGGCATCGTCAGCAGCAACAGCCAGACGATGACCGTCGCGGTGTATTTGTTGTAATCGATCGGGTTCATCAGAAACGGCCCTCCTCGCCGAGAAGACCGTGCGGACGCACCAGCAAAACTGCCGCCATCATGACGTACATTACGGCTTCCGTTGCCGACGGGAAAAACACCGTCGTGATGCCCGACGCCACGCCGATCAGCAACCCGCCCAGCAGCGTTCCCGGCAGACTGCCGAGGCCGCCGACAATGATTGCAACGAAACTCGGCATGATCAGCGACGAGCCGATGGTCGGCTGCAAGCCGAGCATGCCAGCCGCGAGAACCCCGGCCAGACCCGCAAGATAGATGCCGAGCCCGAAGTTCAGGTTACGCAGAATGCGAACGTTGACGCCAAGCACCGACACGGTTTCGAGATCGAGCGTCCCGGCGCGAATGCGAATGCCGAGACGGGTACGGCCAAGAATGAGGAAAAGCCCGATCACCGCGATGGCGACGATCAGCACCATGAACAGCCGATAACCGGTCAAAAAGAACAACTCGCTCGACAGAGGCGACAGCAGCCAGCCGGGCACCTGGTATGGCAGGCTCTGCGCGCCCCAGATGAAGCGCGTGCCGTCCTCGAACATGAATGCGAGGCCGAAGGTCAGCAGCAGGCTATACAGCGGATCGCGGCCATAAAGGCGGCGGATCAGCACGCGCTCGACGATGAGGCCAATGAAAGCGGTAAGGAATGGCGCGACGATGAGCCCACCCCAAAATCCAATATAGGGGATGAGGCTATAGGCTAGGTAGGCGCCGACTGCCAGGAAGCCGCCATGAGCAAAATTGATCACGCCCGACAGATTCATGATTAGCGACAGGCCGAGCGCCATCAACGCATAGAATGCGCCAACGATCAGTCCGTTAAAGACATTGAACAGGATAAGCTGCGTCATGGCGGGTTTGATTTCATGAACGTTCGCATGCCCGCGCTACAGGAACATTGTCCGCGCGACCACGCTGTACTTATTTGAATATCGGGGTGTCTATCCATCGTCCGTCGAAAACCCGGACGCCGCGTTTGGCGCGGCGCCCGGAACTTCGTTTGATCAGGTCGGCCAGGTCATTTTGCAGCCACTCTCTTCTACGGTGCCGGCAACGTCCGTGCCCTTCACCACCTGGGTGACCTTGAACAGGTCGTCTTCGCCGGCGCTGCCCTTGGCTTGCGCATTGCCGACATAAAGATTCGGAATGAGCTGGTTTTGCCCTTCCCGGAAAAAGGCTCCATCTGGCATCAGCGCTATTTCGGGCGGCAGCTTTAGGCCTTGTAACGCCTTGGCCATCTTCACCGCCTCAAGCGATTTGGCAGTATTGGCGGCCAATGCGCAGCTCCAGGTCGAGGCATAGCCGAACCAGGTTCGCGCCGTCGGCACGCGACCGCTCATTTTCTTGATGGCTTCGACGAATTCCGTGACATGCGGAACGCCCGGTTGGTTCCAGTACCACTCGAACACCCAGGTGCCAATGCGCGCTTCCGGCGGAAGACCTTCAAGCGGTTCGAGCTCCTGCTGAGCGCCAGCCAGATGGATCTTCTTGTCGAGACCGAACTGCACCGCCTGCTTGAGCGCGTTCACCATGTCATCGCCCTGCACGAGGAAGATGATGACATCGGGGTTCGCCGATTGCGCCTTGATCAGATAGGACGAGAAGTCGGTGGTGCCGAGCGGCGTGAGATCGCCGCCAACTTTGGTGCCGCCGAGCTTCCCCGCGGCCTTTTCAAGACCGGCCTGCAAAGTGTGGCCAAAGGCATAATCCGGCGTGATGTAATACCACTTCTTGCCGAAGTCCTTGATCAGCGTGCTTGCGACCGCGTTGGCTTCCATCTGCGTGGTGTTGCAAATGCGGAACACATTCCAGTGGCAGGTCGCGCCGGTGATCGCGTCGGTGTGGCCGCCCGGGACGATATGGAGGATGCCCTTCTCGGCGGCGACCCCGGCCATCGCCAAGGCGAGCGCCGAGTTGATATTGCCAAGCAGGAAATCGATCTTGTCGCGGTCGATCAGCTTGCGCGCCTTTTGCACGGCGGTGGCCGCGTCGCCGCTGGTCGAGTCTTCGACCAACAATTCGGCCTTGCGGCCGAGGATGCCGCCCTTGGCGTTGATCTGTTCGATCGCAAGCTGGCAGCCGTAAAGCTCGTTCTTGCCAACCGCGGCATAGGTGCCGGTCAGCGGATTATCGAGACCGATCTTGACCTCGTCGGC
>CAIMEA010000042.1 GCA_903839845.1 uncultured Hyphomicrobiales bacterium | reverse complement strand
GTAAGTGGCGTAGGACAGCGCGCCGAATAAAGCGGCGTAGACGACTGCATGCACCACCGAGCCCGCCTTCAGCCCCGGCAACACGCCAAACACCAGAATGCCGATCGGGAAGATCAGATAAAACGCAATTGCCGGCGGCAGATTGACGCCCGGCAGAAGTATGTCGCCCAAGGTCGGTTTGTACAGAAGCTTGCCCATGACGGTAAGCCAGACCGCGTCGAGCATGCAAAAGGGTACGAGGATCGCGGCATATGAAATTGCGTAAAGCATGGGTCAGCTCCCGGTTCGGACAATCACATTTTACGATCGCGCGAGCGGGCTGGATCACAGGCCGTCGAGACAAATTATTTCCGGCTTGCCGAGCCGTAGCTCGGCGGTGTCCGCCTTCGCCCAAGCGGACTTCGGCGCGACAGCCTTGATTCGCACCGCGAGCGAAGGCTGGAGGCCCGACCTGGAATTGAACCAGGCTGGAAAACCTTGCGGGGTTCTCTGCGTAATCTCTCCGCCATCGGGCCGTCTCCGGGTTTAGACCCGCAGCCTTGATGGAAGGTTACAGCGCACCGCCGCCGTCCGCCCCGGTCGCCGCGCGGTTAATGCCGGCTTACCGATTTGCCGAGAATTGTCGCGGTGTTTACACAGGCCGCGACAGAAACGTCATCCGGTGCTGGTTGTGGCCGATATTGTGCGCGGCGCGCTGCGGCGCAAAGCCGGCCGCGCGCAATTTCGCCAGCATCTCGGCCTCGGTGTAATGCGACAGACCGTGCGACTTCTTCAGCGTGAAATAATCCGACAGCAGAATGCGGATGAGGCCGCCGACCGCCGCCCAGAAAAATCCGTTGGCCGCGCCGAATTGCAGCAGCGACAGCGCCGCCCAAACTGAAGCGAGCTGCGGCGGCACGATGTCGCCGAGCACGAAAGTGCCGGACGGTTTCAGCAGGCGTTTGAAGGTCGCCATCATGGCGTCGAGTTCGGCGGCGGTGAGATATTGCGCCACCGAGTGCAGGACGATCATGTCGACCGAGCCGGCCGGCTGCGCCGCCGCTTCGTCCGGCGTCATCACCGACATTTTCGGGTTTGAGGCAAAGCGCTCGCGCAAAGCCGCGCGCACATTCGGCGCCGCCTCCACCAGCGTCAGATGCTGGCACGCGGCGGCGACCAGCGCCGCCGAGGTCGCTTCGCCGCAGCCATAGTCCATGACGACCGCGGCTGGCGAGGGCACCAGCGCGCGGATGTCCTGGGCGATGGTCTCGTAATGCACGTCGCGGTGACGCCCGTTCACGTAGATCACCGAGTGCTTGAAGTCGTAGAAGCTGATCCAGTCCATGCGCTTAGGCTCCGACGCGGCCACTTGCTCCGCTCATTCCCGCGCAAGCGGGAATCCAGTTCTCTCTTTCCAGCCGTGCTGGGTCCCCGCCTTCGCGGGGACGAACGGAAAGGTCATTCGTCCGGCCACAATCCAAGCAATGGGCCGGCGGGACCAGCGACTGGATCGCTGCGTGGCTTTGCCACGTTCGGGATGGTTTTCAAAGCGGCTATTCGGTCGGCCGGATGATCGCCCCGGCACAAATTATAGGTGCCGGTCGGCGGATAGCCGCCGATGACGACGAGCCCGCCGGAATCCGACAGCCTTTGATGCCCGGTGCCGGCCGGCAGCACGGCGATATCGCCTGGCCCGACCTCCAGCACTTCGCCCTGGTCGCCGCCGAAGCGCACCGTGGCCTTGCCCCGCGCGATGCCGAGCACCTCGTGGATCATGGAGTGATAATGCGCGAAGGGGAAAATGCCGTTGCGCCAGCCGCCATGGCCCCAGTCGTTGGCGGCGAACATCTTTTCGATGTCGCCTTCCGGATCGCGGCTCTGCGTCAGGTCAATCGCGCTTTTATAAATCAGCATCGGCAAGCGCGGATTGTTCGGCACCGCGCCGTCGTCTTTGAAAAAGAACGTGAGAGGCTTTTTCATCACGACCTAACGCACCGCGGCCGCGCCGGTTCGACGCCTTCAAGCCGCCGCCTTAGCCTTGCGAATCGCGTCGACAAAGCGCGTGAACAGATAATGACTATCGCGCGGGCCGGGTGAGGCCTCGGGGTGATACTGCACCGAGAACACCGGTTTGCCTTTGAGCGCGATGCCGCAGTTCGAGCCGTCGAACAACGACACATGGGTCTGCTCGACGCCCTTCGGCAGACTATCCTTGTCGAGCGCGAAGCCGTGGTTCATCGAGGTGATCTCGACCTTGCCGGTGGTCATGTCCTTGACCGGATGATTGGCGCCGTGATGGCCCTGATGCATTTTCATCGTTGTGCCGCCGAGCGCGATGCCGAGCATCTGGTGGCCGAGACAAATGCCGAAGGTCGGCGTGCCGCTGTCGACCAGCGACTTGATCACCGGCACGGCGTATTTGCCCGTTTCGGCGGGGTCGCCGGGACCGTTCGAGAGGAACACGCCGTCGGGCTTGAGCGCCATGATCTCGCCGGCGGTGGTCGTCGCGGGAACGACCGTTACCTTGCAGCCGGCCGAGGCCAGCAGGCGCAGGATGTTGCGCTTGATGCCGTAGTCGACGGCGACGACGTGAAACTCAGGCTTGTCCTGCCGGCCGTAGCCTTTGCCCCAGGCCCATTCGGTCTCGTCCCACGAGAACCGCTGCGCCGACGTCACCATCGGCACCAGATCCATGCCGACCAGGCCCGGCCATTCCGCCGCCTGCTTCTTCAGCGCGGGAAGATCGAACTTGCCTTCCGCTGAATGCGTGATCACCGCGTTGGGCATGCCTTTCTCGCGGATCAGCGCGGTCAGCGCGCGGGTGTCGATGCCGGCGAGGCCGACAATGCCGCGCGCCTTGAGCCATTCGTCGAGCGCGCGGGTGGCGCGATAGTTCGACGGCGACGTGATATCGGCGCGCAGGATGACGCCGCAGGCGCCCGGGCGGGCCGCCATGTTCAGCGACTCGACGTCTTCCTCGTTGGTGCCGACATTGCCGATGTGCGGGAACGTGAAGGTGATGATCTGCCCGGCATAGGACGGGTCGGTGAGGATTTCCTCGTAGCCCGTCATCGCCGTGTTGAAGCACACTTCGCCGACCGCCTGGCCCTCGGCGCCCAGGCCGAAACCCTCCAGCACGGTGCCGTCGGCCAGCACCAAAAGTGCCGTGGCTTTGGGCTCGGCCCATTGCCCGGCGGTCTCTGATTTGATCTGTGTCATGGGCTCTTACTTGCGTATTATAGAGAGAGAGGCAAGGGGTGGCCGGAGGCCTTCCCCGCCTGAAAATGACCTTGGAATAAGGGAGCCCGCCATGACCGGACCGGCCGCGGAACAGCGCGAAAACTACCGCGAGGACGTCGCCGGCCGCGCCAATGTCGAGGATACCGCCGATCTCAAGGCCTACTACAAGGACCTTGAGAAATTCGAGGCCGCCGCACTGTGGACGGTCGCCAACAAGATCGAGCCGTGGGAGCCGAAGTCCAGTTCCGTGCCGGTGCTGTGGCGCTACACCGACCTGCGCGAGCCGGTGCTGCGCTCGATCGATCTGGTCGCGCCGGAAAAGGCCGGCCGCCGCGTCATCTATCTCAACAATCCCGGCCGGCAGGACGTCGCCGCCGCCTGCGGCTGGCTCTATTCCGGCTTGCAGGTGATGAAGGCCGGCGAGGTCGCCTCGGCGCATATGCATTCGGCCTCGGCCTTGCGCTTCATCATGGAAGGCAAGGGCGCCTACACCGTCGTCGACGGCCACAAGATGACGCTCGGCGAAAATGATTTCGTGCTGACGCCGAACGGCTCGTGGCACGAGCACGGCGTCGAGGCCTCCGGCACCGAGTGCATCTGGCAGGACGGTCTCGACATTCCCTTGGTCAATGCGCTGGAAGCGAATTTCTATGCCGTACATCCCGACCTCAAGCAGAAGGTGAGCTACGCCGTCGACGACGCGACCCTGTCCTGGGGAGCGCCGGGCCTGCAGCCGTCCTTGCATGACTGGCAGAAGCCCTATTCGCCGCTCTTGAAATACGAATGGGCGCCGACCTACGAGGCGCTGTCGAAGTTCGCCAAGGCCACCGACGGCTCGCCCTTCGACGGCGTCCTGATGAACTACGTCAATCCGCAGACCGGCGGCCCGGTGATGCAGACCATCGGTGCCTCGATGCAGATGCTGCGCCCCGGCGAAAAGACCCGCGCGCACCGGCACACCGGCTCGTCGATCTATCAATGCGCCAAGGGTGAGGGTTACTCGATCATCGGCGGCCGCCGCTTCGACTGGAAGAAGCGCGACATCTTCTGCGTGCCGGCCTGGGCCTTCCACGAGCACGGCAACAATTCGGCTTCCGAGGACGCCTGTCTGTTTTGTTTTAACGATTTACCGGTCATGAATGCGCTCGGCCTCTACCGCGAAGAGGCCTACGGCGAGAACGCCGGCCACCAGCCGGTCAAGTGAAAAGGATACGCAATGATCCGCGACGACATCAACAAGGCGCTGACCGAGGCGCAGAAGGCCAAGAACGAGCGCACCGTGTCGACCTTGCGCATGGTCAATTCGACCTTGAAAAACGCCGACATCGAGGCGCGCACCACCGGCAAGCCGCTCGGTGACGCCGAAGTGCTGTCGATCCTGCAAAAGATGATCAAGCAGCGCCAGGAATCGGTCGAGATGTACAAGAAGGGCGCGCGGCCCGATCTGGTGAAGCAGGAAGAGGAAGAGATCGCCGTCATCTCCGCCTATCTGCCGAAGCAGATGTCGGATGCGGAAGTTTCCGCCGCGATCGACGCCGCGATCAAGGAGACGGGTGCTGCCGGCATGAAGGACATGGGCAAGGTCATCGGCATTTTGCGCGGCAAATATGCGGGCCAGATGGACTTCGGCAAGGCCTCGGGTCTGGTGAAGGCCAAACTGCAATAGAACTGCAATAAAACAATCGTCGGTACGCGGGGGCGGCGCCGTCAAAAAAATACGCCACAGGGAGGCGAGAATGAAACGTCTATTCGTTGCCGCGGCTTTGGCCGTTGCGCTCACCGCGACCGCCGCGCCGGCGCAGGATTATCCGTCGCGCCCGATCCACGTCCTGACGACGTCGAGCGCCGGCGGGCTCTCCGACATCTTCATGCGCGTGCTCGGCGAGGAGCTGCACAAGTCGCTCGGCCAGCCGATCATCGTCGAGAACCGTCCCGGCGGCCTCGGTAATATCGCCGCGCGCGCCTGCACCGAAGCGCAGCCGGACGGCTATACGATCTGCATCATCAATGCCGATCCGCTGGTCTACAATCCGTATCTGTTCAAGAAGCTGCCGTTCGATCCAGACAAGCTGACGCCGATCGTCAACCTGTTTCATCTGATCCAGGTGCTGGTGATCAATTCCGATCTCAAGGTGAAATCGGTCGATGAATTGATTGCCTTGTCCAAGGCCAAGCCCGGCACGCTCAATTATCTCACCGCGGCGCTGCCGCTCGCCGTCTATATGGATTATCTGACGCGCGAGAAGGGCGCCGACTGGGTGCGCGTGCCGTTCAAGGGCGGCGGCGAAGCGACCAACGCGATCCTTGGCGGCTCGACGCCGATTGGCCTCATCGGTCTCGGCAATGTGCTGGCGCAGATTAATGCCGGCAAAATGACGCCGCTGGCGCTCGGCAACAACATCCGCTCGACGCAATTGCCCGATGTGCCGACGCTCGCCGACCTCGGCTACAAGGGCGCGCCGTCGCAGACGTGGTATGGCCTGTTCGCGCCGGTGGGCACGCCGGCAGCGATTATCGACAAACTGAACGCTGAGGTGACGCGCGTCGTCAGCGACAAGACGTTCCAGGAAAAATTCATCATCAGCCGCAGCATGGTGCCGGCGCTCAACACGCCGGCGCAGTTCGCCGCCGAGATCAAGGCCGATCGCGAAGTGGCGCGCCAGGTGGTGAAGGAAAGCGGCGTCGAGCCGCAGTAGGTCGCTTTTCCCTCGCCCCGCTCTCTTTCCTCCCCCTCTCCCCTTTGGGGAGAGGGTTGGGGGGAGGGGGCTAAGACTATCGATAGTCTGTAACCCCTCACCCGGCACGCTTCGTGTGCCGACCTCTCCTTATGGGAGAGGTGAAGAAGCGCGCTCACGCGATTTCGTTCAAAATCTCCGCCAGCCGCGCCGGCTCATCGACCATCACATTGTGCCCGCACGGCAACTCGTAGGTGCGCCAGCCTTCGGCCTTGGCGCGCTTATGCGCTGCCTCGAACGAGACATTGGGATAGCCGGTGGCGCGGATATAGGTTTTCTTGCCGATCCGATCGCGCGCGCCAGTCAGCTTCAGTTTCTCGATCATGGTGCCGATCGGCTGCGGCAAAGCGAGCGCGTCGACCCAAGGCCGGTCCTTCTCGTTGACGTTAAAGGCGGCGGCGTCGCGTACCGGTACCGTCGTCTCACCGCGCGCGGCGTTGGCCAGGATGATCTCCTTCACCGCCGGCTGCACCAGATCGACGGTGGCGTCGCCGTCGTCGGGAATGAAGGCGTCGAGAAAGACGATCGATTTGATCTTGTCCGGCGCGACTTCGGCAACGCCGGAGACGACACAGCCGCCATAGGAATGACCGACCAGCACGATGTCGGTGAGCCGTTCGTAACGGATTACATTCGCAACATCGGTAATGTGCAGCGTTGCATCGATGTCCGGCCGGATGAGATGGCTGCGCTCGCCCAGCCCGGTGAGCGTCGGCGCAAACACGGTGTGGCCCTGCTTGCGCAATATGTCGACGAGCCGCACCCAGCCCCAGCCGCCATGCCAGGCGCCATGCACGAGAACGAAAGTTGAGGGCATGGGTGGTTTCCTCTTGATGTCATTCCGGGGCGCGAGCGTAAGCGAGCGAGCCCGGAATCCAGATGGTTGGATGAGAGTAGCTGGATTCCGGGCCCGGCGCTTCGCGCCGTCCCGGAATGACGGGGACTACGCCCGCTTCTTCGGCTTCCTGGCTTTCTTCTGCGTCATATACGAGCGCAGCACGGCGTTGATGCGGCGCTGATAGCCCGCGCCCTCGTGCTTGAAATAATCCAGCACGTCTTCGTCGAGCCTGATCGAGATCGCCTGCTTCTTCGGCGGGATGACGAGGACGGCCTCGCCCCAGTTCCAGTCATCGCTCCAGTCGGGGTCGTTCTTGATCTGCGCGTCGATTTCCGCGTCGGTCAAAGCGTCGACGCGTGCCCAATCAGTCTTGCCTCGACTCGGCGAGTCCCGAGAGACGATGATAATATCGTCGTCGTTCGGCTCGGCTGGCGCGCCGTGCCGAGATGATGTGGCAGAGCGAGCCACGGAGCGCACAGGCGACCGCGACTTCGCGCCCTTGGACATAACCGAAGATTTGATACCTGATTTCGCCATGACGATCCGATCGACGGATGAAGATGGGGTCGTCGAGAATCGCTTTCGCGTCCTCGAAGTCGATCTTGTGTTTGCGCAAATTCATTTCACGCTTCTTCTCGCTCCACGAGAAGTCGCGAATTTGCGCAAATGCCACGGCGTAATCTTCTTGAGTCATTCTCATCGTCCTGGACTACGGATGCGTACGCGAAACAGACCGCTACTACGACCGACTGGACAACAACTGACTACAAAGGAGATTACATCGCGGAATGTATGTATATACATTCGTATTTTAGGTAAGTCAACTCATTTAGAATGAATTCGGCTCCCTGTGACTATCGGGGAAAACACCCCATTTATTGGCCTCACCCCGGCCCCCCGCGCTAAGCCCCAGTCACGCCCTGCTTACCGGCATATGATGGGTCATCCGATTCGCAAAAAAACCGCTCGAAAAGCCGCGCCTCATGGCGCCTGACCCAAGGCCGATACGCCGCCCATGCGCTTCACGCCGCAATTCCTCGATGAACTGAAAGCCCGGCTGCCGGTCTCGGAAGTCGTGGGCAAGCGCGTTAAACTCATTCGTTCGGGGCGCGAGTTCAAGGGCCTGTCGCCGTTCAACAAGGAGAAGACGCCGTCCTTTTTCGTCAATGACCAGAAGGAAGCCTGGTTCGATTTCTCCTCGGGCAAGAACGGCTCGATCTTCGATTTCATCATGCTGACCGAAGGCGTGGCGTTTCCCGAAGCGGTCGAGCGGCTGGCGCAGATGGCCGGCGTCGCTTTGCCGAAAGTCTCTCCCGAGGAGCAGAAGCGCGATGCGCGCGCCAAGAGCCTTTACGAGGTCATGGACCTCGCGGCGAAATTCTTCGAGGCGACGCTTTCCGGCCGCCTAGGTGCCAAGGCGCGCGGCTATCTCGCCGATCGCGGCCTGACCGCGGCGACACAGGTGCAATTCCGTCTCGGATTTGCGCCGGGCGAGCGGTTCGCGCTGAAGGAGCATCTCGGCTCGCACGGCATTCCGGTCGAGGACATGATCGAGGCCGGCCTGCTGGTGTCTGGCGATGACATTCCCGTGCCTTTCGATCGCTTCCGCGACCGCGTGATGTTTCCAATCACCGACAGCCGCAACCGCGTCGTCGCTTTCGGCGGCCGGGCCATGGAGAAGGATGTCGCCGCGAAATATCTCAATTCGCCGGAGACGCCGCTCTTCCACAAAGGCCATACGCTCTACAATATCGCCATGGCGCGGCAGGCGATGCATGACGGCGTTAAATCCGGCATTCAACTCGTCGCCGTCGAAGGCTATGTCGATGTCATCGCCATGGTCACCGCCGGATTTGCCGCGAGCGTTGCGCCGCTCGGCACCGCGCTGACCGAGGACCAGCTCGGTCTGCTGTGGAAGATGGCCGACGAGCCGGTGCTGTGTTTCGACGGCGATGGCGCCGGCGTGCGCGCCGCCTATCGGGCGATGGATCTGGCGCTGCCGCGTCTTAAGCCCGGCAAGAGCCTGAAATTCGCGCTGCTGCCGCAGGGCCAGGACCCCGACGATCTGCTGCGCGCCTCAGGCCGCGAAGCGGTTGCCGACGTCATCAATGCCGCGCGTCCGCTCGGCCAGATGCTGTGGAGCCGCGAGACCGAGGGTCACACCTTCGACACGCCGGAGCGCCGCGCTGCACTGGAAGCGCGCGTCAACGAGGTCACCGCGTCGATCGCCGATGAATCGGTGCGCAAATATTATCGGCAGGATTTCAACGACCGGCTGCGGACGTTCTTTGCGCCCGCCGCCGGGACGCGCGGCAATTTTGCGCCGCGCGGCGGGCAGCCTGGCGCGCAGGGCAATTGGCGCGACCGCCAGGGCGTCTCCGGCAGCGGGCCGGGCCGTTTCGGCGTCAAGCGGCCGGAGGTCGGCTCGCGCAACACGCCCTATGTCGTCGTCTCGCAGCAAATGGCGGCAAGCCCGCTGCACCGCGGCTCCCGCACCTCGGTGCCGACCCGCGAGGCGCTCATTTTGCAGGCGGCGATCAACTACCCCTGGCTGCTGCACGACCACCTCGAGGAGCTGGCGTCGCTCGAGTTCCGCCATACCGGTGCCGAGCACCTGAAGGCCGCCCTGATCGACATCGCCGCGCATTCCTCCGACCACGCCGCCGGGCTGGAGCCCGAGACCTTGCGGGCGGAACTGCGCAACCGGCAGCTCGGCGAGGTGCTGGAGCGGATCGAGGCCTCGATCACCACCCAGTCGGTCTGGGGTTCGCGGCCGGACGCGGCGCCGCAGGACGTTTTGATCACCTGGCAGCAGCTCGTTGCCTTGCATCGCCAGTGGCATTCACTAACTAAGGAGCTCAAGGACGCCGAGCAGGCTCTCGGCCAGGACGCCAGCGAGACCAACTATTTGCGCCTTCGGGACGTGAAGGATCGCCTGTCCCGGATGGACGGCACCGAGGCCCTGATCGAGGGGTTTGGCGCATCGTCCGGGCGGGGCGCCAGGAGTCTTTAGGAATCGCGGAGTCTTTAAATCTGGCTTTTTGAGCGCCTAAAGGCTTGACCGTTGCCCTTCCCGGAGTCACGGACAGGGGGCGGGCGAGGCCTTTTTGGATACCGGGCCGGCGCGGAAAAAAGGCCGTTTTCCGCCGGTTTTTGATAGGGTTAATCGGGGCTTAATCGGCGCCGACAAGACTGACGGCCTGATTCGGGGGCGGCGCCATCATCGGCGCGGCCCTTTTTGGGCATGTGCTCGGCGTATCGGGCGCGGCACCGCGGAACGCGGCAGAGCAAGAAAGAGTGCGACATGGCTGGGAAGGTCCAGGAGAAGCAGATGGCGACGAAGGCGAAGGCCACCCATCCTAAGGAACTTGCCAAGGGCGAAGAGGCTCCCGAGAAGGAAGCCGAAGGCGCGCCGGATACGCCGCTGCCGTTGCTCGACCTGTCCGATGCCGCCGTCAAGAAGATGATCAAGGCCGCCAAGAAGCGCGGCTATGTCACCTATGAGCAGCTCAATGCCGTGATGCCGTCGGAGGAGGTCAACTCCGAGCAGATCG
Organism: uncultured Hyphomicrobiales bacterium; assembly: GCA_903839845.1. Lineage (GTDB taxonomy): Bacteria > Pseudomonadota > Alphaproteobacteria > Rhizobiales > Xanthobacteraceae > Pseudolabrys. The sequence goes on along the minus strand of CAIMEA010000042.1, from coordinate 11,400 downwards.
AAGATACGCTCGCCATGCTGTCCGAAATGGGCATCAACGTGGTCGAGACCGAGGACGCCGACGGCGACGACGGCGAGGCCGAGAAGGCCACCGACGAGCAGGACGACGACGACGATGACGACACCGGCCGCGAGGTCGTCGAGGCGAAATCGAAGTCGCTGGCCACCGTCGAGAAAAAAGAGCCGTCCGAGCGTACCGACGATCCGGTGCGCATGTATCTGCGCGAAATGGGTTCGGTCGAACTGTTGTCGCGCGAGGGCGAAATCGCCATCGCCAAGCGCATCGAGGCCGGCCGCGAAGCGATGATCTCCGGCCTGTGCGAAAGCCCGCTGACCTTCCAGGCGGTCATCATCTGGCGCGACGAATTGAACGAAGGAAAAGTTTTCCTCCGCGACATCATCGATCTCGAAGCGACCTATGCCGGCCCCGATGCCAAGCAGATGCAGACGCCGCTCGGTCCCGACGGCAAGCCCATGAATCCTGGATTGAACGGCGGCATCGCCGTGCCCGGCGCGCCGCATCTCCAGGTCGTGCAGCCGGTGGCGCCGACCGCGCCGGCCGCCGCCACGCCGTTCAAGGCGCCCGGCGACGAGACCGAGGAGAAGGACCCGTCGGAAGCCGCCGCCGAGAGCGACTATGACGAAGACGACATGGAAGGCTCGCTGTCGCTGGCCGCGATCGAGGCCGAGTTGAAGCCGAAAGTCGTCGAGACTTTCGACAACATCGCCGACTCGTTCAAGCGCCTGCGCCGTTTGCAGGAGCAGGACATCGAGTTCCGGCTGAAGAACACGTCGCTGTCGCCGGCGCAGGAGCGCAAGTACAAGAAGCTCAAGGACGAGATCATCACCGAGGTGAAGTCGCTGCGGCTCAATCAGGCGCGCATCGATTCACTGGTCGAACAGCTGTACTCGATCAACAAGAGCCTCGTCTCCAACGAAGGCCGCCTGATGCGCTTGGCCGAATCCTATGGCGTCTCGCGCGACGACTTTTTGAAAAACTACATGGGCTCGGAGCTCGATCCGCGCTGGCTCAACCGCATTTCCAAGCTCTCCGCCAAGGGCTGGAAAGGTCTGGTCGCCAAGGAAAAGGACAAGATCAAGGACATTCGCTCCCTGGTCCATGACCTTGCCGCGCAGACCGGCGTCGAGATCGCCGAATTCCGCAAGATCGTGCAGATGGTGCAGAAGGGCGAGCGCGAAGCGCGCCAGGCCAAGAAGGAAATGGTCGAGGCCAATTTGCGCCTCGTCATCTCCATCGCCAAGAAATACACCAACCGCGGTCTGCAGTTCCTCGATCTCATCCAGGAAGGCAATATCGGCCTGATGAAGGCGGTCGACAAATTCGAATACCGCCGCGGCTACAAGTTCTCGACCTACGCCACCTGGTGGATTCGTCAGGCGATCACCCGCTCGATCGCCGATCAGGCGCGCACCATCCGTATTCCGGTGCACATGATCGAGACGATCAACAAGATCGTGCGCACCTCGCGCCAGATGCTCAACGAGATCGGCCGCGAGCCGACGCCGGAGGAATTGGCCGAGAAGCTCGGCATGCCGCTGGAGAAGGTGCGCAAGGTTCTCAAAATCGCCAAGGAGCCGCTGTCGCTCGAAACCCCGATCGGCGACGAGGAAGACTCGCATCTCGGCGATTTCATCGAGGACAAGAACGCGATCCTGCCGATCGACGCCGCGATCCAGTCGAACCTGCGCGAGACAACGACGCGCGTGCTTGCCTCGCTGACGCCGCGCGAAGAGCGTGTGCTGCGCATGCGCTTCGGCATCGGCATGAACACCGACCACACTTTGGAAGAAGTCGGTCAGCAGTTCTCGGTGACGCGCGAGCGCATCCGCCAGATCGAGGCCAAGGCGCTGCGCAAGCTCAAGCATCCGTCAAGGTCGCGCAAGCTGCGCTCGTTCCTCGACAACTAGTCAGTTCAGATATCCAAAATCAAAACGGCGGGCCCAAAGCCCGCCGTTTTTGCTTTGTCCACTTCGCGCGGCGTCAGCTGATGCCCGGCTGGCAGCGCCGCCATTCCTGCACCGCGCCGGCTGCGCCCTCGCGCGCGTGTGCCAGGTATTCGCCGAGCAGCGTGATGGCGACGTTGTTGCCGGCGCCGGCCTCACCCGGCGGGATGACATAGGCGAAGGCGTGGCGCGAGTAGTCGCCTTGCGTCTTGCCGCCGCCGGGGGTGACGATGGCCGGTCCGTGGATCGACATGCGCTTGCCGTCGGCGCGGCACCAGTCGCCGTCGATGGCGTCGGCGTGCGCGGGGACGGAAAACGCGATCAGCGCGGCGCTGGCGGCGAACAGGGTCATGGCCTTCATGCGGTGCTCCTGCCTCTCAAGTCCGGTCGATGCCGGCAAGCGATGATAGCAGGAGCGCAGGCCGTGTTTCCATCGGCGCGCGCGGGGCCCGGGACGCAATGGCGCGCAATGCTTCCCGGCATGCGGCCGCGCTAGGCATCCCCCTCGACGATGCGGAAATCGCGCACCGCGCCGTCGCCGAGCGCCTTGAGCGCTTCTTGATAGGCGGGCGAGTCATGCGCGGCGACCGCCTGCGCGACGCTGTCCCATTCGATAACGACGGCGCGTTCCTTTTGCCCGGCCTCGTAGGTCACCGACGGAATGCCGCGGGCGAGAAACCTGGCGCCGCCGGCGGCGAGCGCGGGCCCGGCGAGCTTGGCATAGGCCGTGACCTTGGCGGGGTCCTTGATCGAACGATAGACACTGATCCAGTAGGCTTTGGGCATGACGGCTCCGGCGGGTGGGGGTGGTGAAATCAGGTGAGGCGTGGAGTGTAGCGACGAGCGGCAGGGTTGGACAGGCGGGGCGCGGCGGCGCGCCGGTCATCCCCGCGAAGGCGGGGATCCAGCGCTTGCTTCCCGCTCAACTGCTTCCGACTTGCTGCAACTTATGCTAGATTGATTAAATGCCGACGATTGCGATTTTCAGCGGAATCATCATCCAGATGTTTTTCGAAGATCACAATCCGCCGCACGTGCATGCGTTCTACAGCGGCGCAAAGGCGCTGGTGCGGATCAGCGACGGCGAAATCATTCGCGGCTCGCTCCCCGGACCGCAGGCGAATTTGGTAAAGTCCTGGGTGAAGCTCAGGCAGACCGAATTGATGGAGAACTGGCGCCATGCCCAAACCGATGGTCGCTGCTTCCGGATCGCAGGCCCCCATGATTGACGTCGTCTCGGTGAAGCCGGTCGGCGGCTTCAAACTACGCGTCGGCTTTTCCGACGGCTCGGCCGGCGTTCATGATTTCTCGCCGACTGTCGCGCGCACTGGCGAGATGGTGCAGCCTCTGAAAGACCCGGCGTTTTTCGCGCGGGTGTTTGTCGAGCTTGGTGCGCTCGCGTGGCCGAACGGCTTCGACCTCGATCCGATCGCATTGCATGACCGGATGCTCGCCGCTGGTGAATTGACCCCGGTCGCGGCGGAGTAGGCTCCTCCGGTCATCCCCGCGAAGGCGGGGATCCAGCGCTTACTAAACGAAAAGCTATCTCCTGTTCTTATAAATGGCGGCAAATCCATTCTACGAGCTACGATGTTACGGGAAGCGTCGATATTGGCGATGTGGATAATAGCTGGCTAAGTTTGGCAACCGAGATTCGCTTCTCGTGGATGTTCGACGCGCAAAATGATGAAAAATACGCGAGCCCAAAATCAGATACACGGCTTAACAAGGCAAACAGAGGTGGCGCTAATCAAGCGCGCTCGGACCGGTGACGTGGATGCGCGCAATAGCCTAATGGAAGCATACTATGCGACTGCGAAAGCTTCCTGCCGGCGACACGCACACAAAAAGGGGGTCAACCAGGAAGATGCGGATAGCGAAATCTTCTTCGCGATTGCCGAAGCCATAAATGGTTACGATTTGCGGAGAAATGTTCCCTTCGCTGCGTATCTCGATCAGCGTGCGCGGGGCGCTATCACATGGACTCATAGGGAATCAAAAAAGCAAGATTTGCGAAAGCTTACCGAAGATTTTCATAAGCGATTCGGAGGGTCGGGGCCTCCTGGCAAGGGCCGCGAGCCACAACGTCGGGCGAAAGAGCCGCCCGTTAGGATGTCCACTATTCGCGAGGGACTTATCGCCAACTACATTAACTTTCAAAGAGGCTCTTACTTTGTACAATGGCTAAAAGAATGCCCACGCCGGAACGATAGGCGAATCGCGCGATGGCTTTGGTCTCGTGTAGTGCCGAAATCGCAGGCGGAAATTGCTCGGGCGCTTGATATAAGCCGGTCCGCGGTCTGTCAGCGAAGGAAGATGCTCATTTTGGAAATTCTGGGTGTTCCAGAGAATACCCTTACAGATGAGGTACTTAGATCAGCGCCGCTTAACAAAATTCGGGTCGATTGCTATTTATATATGGATTTTGATTGAGGCCCGCGAAAGCGGGCTTTTTTGTTATCAAGGTCCTGACGCCGGTAAGTCCGGTCTTTAGCCCGCAGTTCGGCGGGCTGCTTCATGGGCGAATAACTCCAAAAAATGTCTGACCAGTTCGTGGGCTGGCTTCAGGTCATTATCGGGTTGGCAAGCCTCCTTGTCTCACTTTCTACGCGTGGTTCTTTGCGCCGCCGACATTGGCGGAACATGAGCTATTCGCGTTGGAAGGTTGGAAACGTGGAGCGAACGCGACTCGAAATGTCCGACGACAGCCAGTCCTAAGCCTCGCCCTCACCACTTAAGGTGAGCCGCTTATCCTAAAATAGGGCGGGACGAGGACGAATTTGCTTGCACAATAATAGGAATAAATACCTTCTAATATACGCCCTTGACTCCCCTATATTCCTAGTCATATAGTCCCATCGCCTTCCCCGAGCGAGGGGCGTTCTGCAGACGCTCGCTGAACGTGGGGAAGGCGTGGCGCCTGCGGGCGGGGCTCGTAACCCCGCACTCGGGAGGCCTCGGGTAGCCGTCCGGGCCCACTACGGGGCTCTGCCTTGAATGGCTGGACGCAGGTGCGGACGAAGGCGGACGAAAGTCTGCCGGCAAGAGGGGTAGATCCCCTGTCCCGCATCCGGAAGCACGGCCCCGGGGACAAAAATCGCCACATGTGGAGCGCCGGAAGGCGACGCGCTCTTGTCGCAAAAGAGCGCGGTCCGTCGAAGCCGAAAGGTGACGGCGGATGGATCAGGTGGCCGCGCCTTTCGGCGCTCCACACCCTCGCATTTTTTTGGCGAGGGCCGCGGGCAAAGCCCGGCGCCGTTTTGGCGCGCGGCAACGATCCCTCGCATCCTCAGCAGAAGCCGGAGATGGCCAGTGCCAGCAAATATACCAGCGAGCAATCCAGCAAACATGCGAGCAAATGTGAAAGCAAAGCCGAAGCGCGGCGCGCCGCAACGCGCGCCCGAAGACGACGATGACGACATGCCGCGCGACATCGAGGCTTATCGCCTAGCGCTGGCGCGCCGGATCAGCATCGGCGTCAGCAGCGTCCTCAAGCGCTGGCGCAGCTGCGCCGAGCCGTCCTGCAAGCGGGCGCGCGGCTGTTGCGCGCCGCGCGGTGTCTGCGGCAATGACAAGCCGCCGCGGCCGATCAAGCCGGAACATGACGCGCGCAACAGGGCGCAGTTGCACCGCATGATCCGCGAACAGGCCGAGCGGCTGGAGGCGGCGTGGAAAAGCAGATGATGCGCAAGGCAATCGCCCGATTTTCCGTTCGTCCCCGCGCAGGCGGGGACCCAGTTCTTTCGCGGAAAAGCTGGATTCCCGCTTGCGCGGGAATGAGCGGGTGTGGTGGGGTGCGCTTATGATCAAACGCATCCTGACAAGTCTCCTCGCCACCCTCGCTCTCGCTGCGCCGGCGCAGGCCGCCAAATGCGGCGGCGATTTTTCCACCTTCATCGCGGCGATGGCGCGCGAAGCGCAGGCCGCCGGCGTGTCGCGCGGCGTCATCGATCAGGCCTTCGCCGGCATCACGCCGGACTCAACCGTGCTCGATTTCGACCGCCGCCAGCGCTACACCTTCCGCAAAAGTTTCGAGGACTACGCGCGCACCCGCGTCATACCGGCCCGCATCAAGCGCGCCAAATCATTGATGATGAAGCACGCGCAATTGCTGGCGCGCATCGAGCAGCGTTCGGGCGTGTCGAAAGAGCTGGTGATGGCGATCTGGACTCTGGAAACCGACAATGGCGGCGGCGACATGGGCAAGCTGCCGGTGGTGCGCACCTTGGCGACGCTCGCGCATGATTGCCGGCGCACCGAATTGTTCCAGGGCGAATTGATCGCGGCGTTGCAGATCGTGCAGCGCGGCGATCTGCCGTTGCGCGATCTGGTCGGCGCCTTCGCCGGCGAGATCGGCCAGACGCAGTTCCTGCCGTCGTCTTATGTGAAGTACGGCGTCGATTTCGACGGTAACGGCCATGTCGACCTGCGCCACAGCGTGCCGGATGTGCTGGCCTCGACGGCGAATCTTTTGAAGGTCAATGGCTGGCAGGCCGGCGCGCCGTTCCGCGAGGGCACGGCGAATTTCCAGGTGATGCGCGAGTGGAACCGCTCCGAGATCTACCGCAAGACCATGGTGCTGTTTGCCGAGAAGCTCGCGGAGTAGGGGCGACGGAGATCGCGGTGATCTGCAAACCCACTGCTGTCATTGCCGGGCTTGGCCCGGCGATCCCGCTGAGGGACGCAATATTGTGCCACTTGAATCGGGATGGCCGGGTCAAGCCCGGCCATGACAAATCCTGGAAGCTGTGCGGTGGCCTACTTCACCTTCATCGCTTTTTCCGGCTTGGCGCCGACGCGCTGCAGGCTCTTGATCTGCAGCGGAGCGCGGCCGGATTTCTCGGCGATCTCACGGTCCTGCTCGATGATGTAGCCGCGCGCCGGTTCGTCTTTTTCAAGCCCGCCGAGCAGCTCGGCCGGCACGCGCCGGTTGGAGCGCTGCGAGCCGTCTTCATAGACGACGTCGAAGAACGCGAATTCGCCTTTGGGATTGGTCCCCGGTTTCTTGGCCATGAGCGTAATCCTGTCGAACGCGAGGTGACTTGAGCGATGCGAAAAGAAAACGCCGGCGCTTGCGCGCCGGCGTCAACGTCGAGAAAGAAGTTAGATCGACTGCAGGTTGGCGGCAGCCGACTTGCCGTTCTTGCGATCGGCTTCGATGTCGAACGAGAGCTTCTGGCCTTCGTTGAGGTTGCTCATGCCGGCGCGCTCGACGGCCGAGATGTGCACGAACACGTCCGGTCCGCCGCCGTCCTGAACGATGAAGCCGAAGCCCTTCTGCGAATTAAAAAACTTAACGGTACCTGTGGCCATGATGGGCCTCCAATTGAAACGCACAATGCGTTTTGTTTCCCTTACGAACCATTCGCTCGGGTCTCAATTCGGATTCGGCGTGTCTTGTGGAAGGCCCGCGAGGGCGTAACCGTAAGGTCCAAGCGAAATCGGAACACCTGCTATATAGGAGCGTACCGCCCCGTTTGCAATCGACATCCCTGCGCCGCCTCGGAATCCGGCCCTCGCACCGTATCGCGGGTGCAAAGCCGCCAGTCATGCAAATTTCACAGAATGCGCAGCCGCGATTCGGTAACGATTCGTTAATGAATTCGCGAATCTGTCGACTTTAGTCGATAAACTTTAGAAAAGTCCGCTAAACTGGTCGATTTCGCAATTAAATGCACGATTTCATGGCGCCCATGTAACGAAAGACATGCGCGTATCGCATGGATCGCATGCTGCACTGCAACTACCGGATTCGGCGAATCCACGTATATTGCAGTGCAACAAGACGAATAACCCTCAAAGCGCACGAATTCGAGGGTCATCGCATGGAGATTGCAATGTCCTACACCTCATCAGCCATCGAACTGGCCTTCAGCAAGACCTACGCGCCGGCCCAAGCCAAAGTCGCCCCGACGCGCGGTTTCTTCCGCCGTCTGATGGACTCGATGATGGCGGCGCGGCTGCGCCAGGCCGAGCGCGAGATCGCGCTCTACGTCAGCCAGAGTGGCGGCAAGTTCACCGACGAAGCCGAGCGCGAAATCGAGCGCCGCTTCCTCAGTTCCTCGTCGCGCTGGTAGTCCACAACTACATTCTGGAGATTACGATCATGGCCACACTTCCGCTCCGCGCGACCAACGTTCCGCACATCTGGCCGGTCCCGGGTCTTGCCCGCGTCGGCGCCTTCCTGATGTCGATTGTCGACGCGTATGACGACGCGCAGAAGTCGATGCGCGAAGCCGCCAAGAAGTATCCGTACGCCGGCATCTAAGCCGGTCGCCGACGACGGCGCTCGCCAATAAAATTGCCCGATTAGTCCGGCTCTCCGAAGGAGCCGGACTATTTTTTTGCCGCCGGCCGATCAGCCGTTGGAACCGTTAGCCGATGACTTGTTTGTATAGGCGTCCGCCCAGGCCAAGGTAATTGCAAAGACCAGAAAGGCCAGCGTAATCCCGGCGACGACGATGATGGTTTCTGTTGGCATTGTGAAAGGTTCCCCGTCTGCAAATCGGGACAAAATTAGGCACCCGGGCACCATCGACCTTGATCTGAATCAAGGGCCGCACCGCCGCGCCACAAAGTCGCCTTGCTTGGACGTCACAAGCGGCCAACCCCCAAAATTCGGAGTCGACATGATTCACCGCTTTGCCAGGCTATTGAGCGTTGTCGCTCTCACCCAGGGCGCCCTGATTTTTGGCGCTGCCGCGCAGGTCCGCAACGATGGCGTGCTCGACGCCAATGGCAATCTCAACAGCCTGATTGCCCGCCATGCCGCCGCCAATAACCTGCCCGAGGACCTGGTGCGCCGCGTGATCCGCCGCGAAAGCCGCGGCAATGCCCGCGCCATCAGCAAGGGAAATTACGGCTTGATGCAGATCCGCCTCGGCACGGCCCGCGCCTTGGGCTATCGCGGCGGCATCGAAGGCCTGCTCGATGCCGACACCAACATGACCTACGCCGTCAAATATCTCGCCGGCGCTTATCAGGTCGCCGGCGGCAACAGCGATCGTGCCGTCCATTATTATGCAGCCGGTTATTATTATGCCGCCAAGCGGCAGGGATTGCCGACGCCGGGCAGCGAGGCGGTGAATGCCTTCGCCTCGGCATCGTTAGAGCCGGTGCCGGCTGAAGCCAGCGAGAGATATCTGGCGACCTACAAATAAGATCGCACCCGCCGCGCTTGCACGCGCGACCGCCCGCTGCCGTGTCAAGACGGGGCTGCTATTGGGCGTCCGACCGATTGCCGCTCGCCGGTTTCGCCGCGATCCGTTGGCGGCGCAACACCGCTGCCTTGGCCCTCGGCTTGGGTGGTTTCGCGGCGATTGCCTCCGGCTTGCCGGACAGGCTGGCGAAAAAAGCCTGCAAGATATTAAAAGGCGGCAGCGGCGTCTGCGACTCCATCGGCTCAACAGCCGGATTTGCCTTGGCCGGCGGGTTGCGCACGCTGCTTTTGCGAATAACCACCACCGGTTTGACCGGCTCTTGGGCCCGCACTGTTGCGATCTCAGGCATCGGCAGGTTGGTCGTCGCGAGCGCGGCGCCCGCCGGTGGCGCGGCGTCGGAGAGCTCGCGATCGGTCATGCCGATCACGGGGGACCTAGCGACCGGCGGCTTTTCCTCGGCCGGCGCGACCGGCAATTCAAATGACGACGTCTCGCCGATATCGATCGGCATGGTCGCGCTTGGCGCGACATTGATAGAGCCGGTTTCGTCGTCCGGGGCGACTTCGCCGCGCTCGACCGGCAGCCCGGCGACCTTGGTGCCTTCGCCGGCATCTATGCTTGGCGCACGCCGTAAAAAATCGGCGAGACTGTCATCGCTCGCCAGATTCGGCGGCATATCGGGCGAGCCGCTCGATGCGCCCGGCAGTCCGCGCAGCCGGCTGAGTTCGTCGGCGCGGCGCAACGCGGCAAGGATGAGAAATTGCCGCCATTCGGGATGGTTGCGCCGGTCGATCAGCGCGCCGCGAGCCGTTGTGTCGCCGTCCGCCAATCGCATGGACGGACGGCCTGGCGGAATGAGCGCCAGGCCCAGGATTGCGATGGCGAGTCCAACGCCGCCTACTGATATCGTTCGGAGAATCGGCAGCATGCTATGTGGATAACTGAGTCGTGGAAAAGACCAAAGACAACTTATTAGACGTTTGACGCGCAACGGCGGGCGCACCACACGCACCACGAGTCGCGAGGGTGAAAGCGCGCGGGGCTCGTGACAGCACCGGGCCCGGTTGCTAGGACGGGAGCCACAAAAAGCGGCCGCCAGGCCGGCATCAGCGAGCGCGGGGAAGCGAAATGTTCAAAAAGCCGAATTGTCCGGTCATCGCCATCGAAGAGCACTATTGGGACGCCGAGCTCTCCAAGCATTTCACCGGCTCGGAGGCCGGCCGTGAAGGACCCATTCAGGAGCGGCTGTTCGATTTCGGCGCCTTGCGGATCAAGGAAATGGATGAGGCTGGAATCGACGTCCAGGTGCTGTCGCATGGCGCGCCGTCGACCCAGAAGCTGCCGATTGAAATCGCCGCCACCCTGACCGCACAGGTCAATGACCGCCTGGCGGCGGTGTGCGCCGCCAATCCGAAGCGGTTCGCCGCCTTCGCCGCCCTCCCCACCGTCGATCCCGCCGCCGCCGCCGACGAACTCGAACGCTGCGTCACCAAGCTCGGCTTCAAGGGCGCCATGATCCACGGCATGTCGAATGGCGAATTCATCGACGGCAAGAAATTCTGGCCGATCTTCGCTCGCGCCGAAAAGCTCGACGTGCCGATCTATCTGCATCCCTCGCTGCCGAATGCGACGGTGACGGAAATCTATTATCAGGACTACGCCAAGGACTTCCCGCTGGTCGTGCGCCCGGCCTGGGGCTTCACCGTGGAGACGGCGACGCAGGCGATCCGAATGGTGCTGTCCGGCGTGTTCGAGGCCCATCCCAATCTCAAGATCATGCTCGGCCATTTCGGCGAGACGCTGCCGTTTCTGATGTGGCGCATCGATTCGGCGCTCAAGCGGCCGGGCCAAAAGTCGCTCAGCTTCCGCGACGTGTTCAGCAAGAATTTCTATGTCACCACCAGCGGCTTCTTTTCCAATCCGGCTCTGTTGTGCACGGTGATGGAGATGGGCGTCGACCACATCCTGTTCGCGGTCGATTGGCCGTTCGTCGTCGATAACAAGCCGGCGATGGAGTGGATGGCCGGCGTGCCGTTATCGGATGAGGACAAGGCGAAAATCCTCAGTGGCAACGCCAAGCGCCTGTTGAAGATATAGTCGCACGCCGCAGGGGCGCCAAATGCGCGCCTTTGCGGCGATTGCGTTCTGCCCGCGCAAGTTGTTAGAAGTACGCCTGCCTTGGTGCCGGGCCCGTAGCTCAACGGTTAGAGCCGACCGCTCATAACGGTCTGGTTGCAGGTTCGAGTCCTGCCGGGCCCACCACGCACTCTTCGGAT